>NZ_JAELUG010000586.1 GCF_016429255.1 Rhizobium sp. ASV8 | reverse complement strand
GGGTCGTCCTTCTTCCCTCCCAAACTCTATTCATTCTCAGAGTCTCAAGGGATACAAAGCCTGAACTCTGCTGATTAAAGAAAAGCCGTCTTTGGTCTGACAAATCTAATTCAGCGATCGCCATTTGACGTGACATTGTTCCAGACGAGCTTCGGTCACGTGATTGACAGCCGCGCGACGCCCGGTGCCTCACAGATGTCCGACCGCGAGACACCGACAAAGAGTAGTGCTCGATTCATACACAACCTGCTCGTACGCATTAGATCTCGGACAAGCCCACTCTCAGGCTCCTTTCCCGGCTTCGCTCACAGTTAATTCATGTCTTTATAACGTACCGAATAGTTGTTGGCTTATAGCACCTGCTCTTTACGCATCTTCCGCGCGACGATAGCGACTCCCAGGGCGGCCTTGAAGTATAC
>NZ_JAELUG010000585.1 GCF_016429255.1 Rhizobium sp. ASV8 | reverse complement strand
CACCCACGACACGTCGTCGGCAGCGTCAGATGTGTATAAGAGACAGAGTTAGGGCTGATCATCATCGTGAGAGCATGAAAGCCCCTGTCAATTGAGGCGTCTAATTTACACAAATGACGTAATGATAGAGCCTTACCGCGTTCTTAATTTACTTCATTTACAAGCCTTGGCCCAACAATGGTCTCATGTTAAATACGTATCTGCACTTAAATGGCATTCGGTTGTTTCATGCTTCTTTGCTCGCGGCGAGGTTTGCTCGAAAAAAAAAAAAAAACAACAAAGTCTGCAATTTAATGTATCCGGTAAAGTCCAAGACATCAGGACACTGGGCTGACTACCGATTCGGCAAAAAAGCAAAAAATATTCATTACAACGGGACATGTCTCTTATACACAAGTGACGGGGCCGACGACGGGGGG
>NZ_JAELUG010000584.1 GCF_016429255.1 Rhizobium sp. ASV8 | reverse complement strand
CCCCCCCCCCCCCCCCCCCCCCCCCCCCCCCCCCCCCCCCCCCCCCCCCCCCCCCCCCCCCCCCCCCCCCCCCCCCCCCCCCCCCCCCCCCCCCTTTTTTCAAGCACATGACGGAATACGAGATTTAATAGACCGTCTCGTGGGCTCGGAGATGTGTATAAGAGACAGACTCATGGCACAACACATTCTCGCTCTGAACTTACCTCGTCAATTCTGCAGCAATATGCGCGCTTTTTCTGGTCAGCCTTGCAAATGCCCTTAAAGTCGTCCAAATCGCTAGGCGCAGGCACTGGTTCTTCTACAGCAGATGGTGAGCAGTGTATTTCACGAGCTTTGCCGCAACACCTGTCTCTTATACACATCTGACGCTGCCGACGACGTGTCGTGGGTGTAGGTGTAGGTGGGGGGGGGGGGGGGGG
>NZ_JAELUG010000583.1 GCF_016429255.1 Rhizobium sp. ASV8 | reverse complement strand
ACATCACCACAACCTACAGACCGCGGCCACACCTATACCCAGCCCCATCCGCCACCTTTCCTCAACAGAATATCGTCACGAATCTACAGCGAAAACGACAACGATGGACCTAGTTTACGAGCGTTTTTCCCTTTTATTTTTGAATTTGCTTGCATTCATATCCCCTGTTAGCGTTGGTCTTTATTCTATTTTCTCTTGCCCCTTTTTTTTTTGGTTGTGAAACGGTCTGGCATGCACTTTTTTTTTTGCAACGCGGCGCTTATGAAAGTTATGTTTAGCATTTTGCCATTTATTAACGTCTCCTTGTCTCACGCTTTTCTTGGTTGTTCGCAACGAATACATGGCTCATACGGATACATGGAGGCGCAGGAGACTGGAGCATCACGGATACAAGTCCGGGGGTTAGAGCTCGCTTTGAAG
>NZ_JAELUG010000582.1 GCF_016429255.1 Rhizobium sp. ASV8 | reverse complement strand
GTAACTTGCAGAAGCCCACTCCCAAACACCCGAATAATTCGAAAGAAACAAAACCCTAAAGGACGCAAGACTACGCTATCCAACCAAAAAAGAGGAATCTTGCTTTCCTCGATATTTCCATTATGTATATTTCGCCTTCGCCGCTCACCCAGACATGATTTCATCATTCATATTCCACGCCGTCTCGTTCACACTATCAAACCACAACGACTCGTCCAAGTCTCCAGAGAGGAATTGCGACGTCTCGCCCTCCATCTCCCCATGCTGAATCTGCAAAGACGTCAACTCCTGCGCATTCTTAAGCAGCCGCAACAGCCTCTCAAACGGGTCTTCCGCGATCCCAACAGCCTTTTCCGTCGTCATTCGCCCTTCTTTGCGCTTCGCAACAATAATCGACAAGTCGCTTATGAGAATCTCCAG
>NZ_JAELUG010000581.1 GCF_016429255.1 Rhizobium sp. ASV8 | reverse complement strand
CCTCCTAACCCGCCGCATAATCCCCCGCACCCTCCCAATCCCCCGCCTCACCCGCACCGCGACATCCTTCCAAACCGGCCCCTCGCCACCCAACCTCCCAGCCGAGCAACAAGCCGAATTCGAGCGCCTCCAACGCGAAGCCTCCGTCTCACAAGCATTTCAACCAGAAACAGAAACAAAACCGTCACAAATGCAAAATACCAGCAAAGAGGAGGCACCACCAAGCGAGGAAGAACTAGACGCAAACAGCGGCGCATTGTTCCGCGGCGCAAAACCCGAATTTGAAGGCGATACGAACCCGCGAACCGGCGAGGTGGACGGACCCAAGAATGAGCCGCTTCGATGGGGGAGTGGTGGCGATTGGAGCTATAACGGCCGAGCGACGGATTTTTAGACCCGTCAGGGGATTAACAATCTTAC
>NZ_JAELUG010000580.1 GCF_016429255.1 Rhizobium sp. ASV8 | reverse complement strand
GCCCTGCACCGCCGATGGTATAGCCGAAGAGTGGATTGGCATCGCCATAGATGCGGGTAGCATTGCTCGCCGCAACCGTGATCGCCCGCTTGCTGACGGTCAGGTCGGCGGCGGTGAAGGTAAGCGCATAATTGCCGGAGGCAGCCAGCGTTCCTTGCGTGATGCCATAGGCACCAACATTCGAGGTGCCGCTGGCCATTGTTGCCAGCACTCCTGAGAGCGTGTCACCATTGACGAGGCCTGCGCCACCGATCGCATAGGTCAGTGCCGGATTGGCATCGCCATAGGCGCGGCTTGCGGCATTGGCGACAACCGTGATCGCCCGCGGCGTCACTGTCAGGTCGGCATCGCTATAGGTGATGGTATAGTTGGCGTTACCCAGCGATCCTTGCGAGATCGCATAGGTGCCCACATTCGAAT
>NZ_JAELUG010000060.1 GCF_016429255.1 Rhizobium sp. ASV8 | reverse complement strand
GGATACCATGGCGGTCGCAGATCTCGCGCATCAGCGGCAGGAATGTCTCGTGCGGGACGATCACGCCACCTGCGCCGAGCACCGGCTCGACGATCAGGGCTGCGATGGTGTCAGCGCCCTGGAAGGCAATTTCGTCTTCAAACAGCCTGCCGATCGCTGCCGCGATCTCTGCGCCATCGGTCATGTTGAATGGGTTGCGATAGGGAAAGGGCGCAGGCAGATGGATCACGCCGGGGAGCAGCGGCTCGTAGTTGCGGCGGAAATTCTGGTTGCCGTTAACCGAAGCGCCGCCGAAATGCGTGCCGTGATAGCCCTTCTTCAACGCGACGAACTTGGTGCGCTCGGGCTGGCCGTTGACCTTATGGTATTGGCGCGCCAGCCGCAGGCAGGTTTCTACCGAATCCGAGCCGCCGGAGGTGAAGAAGGAACGGCTTAGACCGTCTGGCTTGAACCATTCGGCGAGTTCGTATGAGAGCTCGATCAGCGGCGAGTTCGTCGTGCCGCGGAAGGTCGAGTAATAGGGCAGTTCGTCGAGCTGGTCGCGGATCGCCTTCTTTACCGGTTCGCAGGAGTAGCCAAGGTTGACGTTCCAAAGGCCACCGACGGCATCGAGCACCTTCTTGCCCTGGATGTCGACGATTTCGACGCCCTCGCCCGAATTGACGATGCGCGGCGGATGCGCCTGCATTTCGGCCGGGTGAGCCATCGGGTGCCAGAGGTGGCGGGCGTTGTTTTCAATGATGAAATTGGTTTCGCGCATGTCAAATTCCTCTTTGTTCAGAGTCCCAGCATCGCAAGTGCTTGGGCATAGCTTTCGGCAGGGCGGGTAACGTCGAAATGCACGTGAGGCAGTTTCACGGCTTCGGCGCCCTCGATGTTCTTCTTCTGGTCGTCAACGAAGACGCAGGCCTCGCGCGGCAGATCGAGCTCAGCGAGAACTAGCTCGTAGGCGCGGGGATCGGGCTTGAGGATCTTCGTATAGGTGGCATCGACGATGACGTCGAAAAGGTCGATCAGCGGGAAGCGCTTGCGGAACTCGACGCCGTAGAAAAGGTCGAGTTCGTTCGACAGGATCGCCAACTTGAGGCCGGCTTCCTTGGCCCGCAGGATGGCGTCGCGTGCTTCCGGACGCAGGACGAGCTCAGGCTCGGCACCGCGGGCGCGACGAACGAAAGTCTGCATGTCGGTCCAGGTTTCGCCGACCATTTTGCCGACTTCCCCTGCGCGCGTCAGCCAGTAGTCGCGTTCGGTGATTTCGCGTTTCTGCATCGACACCCAGAGCGGATCCGTGGTGGTGTCGAACGGTCCGAGCCAGGTTAGCGATCCCTTCGGGAGACCGAGAGTGCGTTCGGTAACGTCGTGTGTTTCGAACAGCGTGCGGGTAACCACGCCGCCGAAATCAAGGATGAGCGCGCGTTGCGATGTCATGGTCTTCCCTCCGGAATGACGCCTTCGGCGACCCACCTGTCGAAAACGGCAAGGGCTGCTGTTGAAAAGGCGGGAGAATTGATGTGAGCGTCGACCTCTTCCAGGGCGACGGACGAAGGTATGGCGCGACGCATCTCTTCCACGAAGGCGGCAAGCCCGTCCGGATCATGCAACGGCTCGTTCGGCTTGTCCCATTCCTGAATGCCTCCGGTCGGGAGCAGGAAGGCCACCTTCGCATCGGCGCGTGCAAGCTTGCGTCCGATCAATTGGGCAACTTCACGCCGGCCCTCCGGCGATGTCGTTACAGAGGCGATCAGCCGGTTGTGAGCATGATAGGGCCGCTCGGCGAGGATATCAGGCAATGGCCGCCATGCCTGAAGATCGACCATGTCGACGGCGCCGGGCGCGACGATCTGCGGAATGCCGGTGCGGCCGGCGTTCTCCAGCCTGTCCGGGCCGGAGGTGACCACGGTGTCGTAGTGATGATTGCTGACTTCCTGAATGCAGAAGTCGAAAACGGCGGCAAAACCTCCCTGCGAAGCGATGGCTTCATAGGCGCGTCCGCCCATGCCGGTGGCATGAAAGATAGCGACTTCATAGCCGCGCTTTTCGAGCTCCGGCCGCAGGTACTTCATGTATTTGAGGCAGCTGGAGCCGAGCGATGTCATGCCGATGAGCGGGCGCTGGCGATCTGTCCTGGTTCCGTGTTTTGCCGCTCCGACGACGGCGCCGCATGCCTGCGACAGAACCGAACGGCAGATATCGTTCAGCCCGTAAAGGCCGCCGGCCCACAAGATCATCATGAGATCGGGGGCAATGCGCTCGGGCGGGATCAGATGGGAGTAGGCAATGGTCGAAACCACGAATTTCGGCACGCCGAGTGGCAGGACCGCAGCAACGTCGAGCGCCAGATCGGTGCCCATGGTGCCGCCAAGGACGATGATGCCGTCGACCAGGCCGTCGTCGTAGAGACGTTTCGTCAGCGCCGTTGCGCCCGCGGCCATGCCGGCCATGGCGCTGTTTTCATCGCCGCTCTCGGCAATCGCCTCGATCGTGGTATCGACCGCCTTCGCGATCTCATGCCTGGAATAATCGGGAACGTAGGGCGGATCGCCGAGAATGCTGACATCCACCATAACAGGTCGGCCGCCGGCTTCCGCGATGACGGATGCCATGAATTGCAGTTCGTCGCTCTTGGTGTCACCGGTTCCGATGACGAGAATTCTGGGCGAGGGAGCCGTTGGGCTCATCAATCTGTCCTCCTGCTTTTTGTACTGGTTCCCATGGGTTTTTCCGACCCGTAGTATTTTTCTGAGATCGCGTTGGCCGTCGCGACGGCCTGCACGCCGAACTCGTGAATGGCCGTCTTCGTCGTCCGCGAAAGCGGGGCTGCGATCGCGACGCAGCCGATTGGCCGCCCATCTGGGGCGCACACGGGTGCGGCCGTGCTGATCACGCCGGCTTCAAGTCCCTGATGGCTGATCGAGAAGCCGCGCGCGGCCGTTTCCTCAAGCATGCCGCGGAGAAGATCCGGATCGACAATGGTATGGTCGGTGAACTTTTCGAGCGGTTTGGCAAGAAAAGCCTCGATCTCGGCCTTCGGGCAAAAGGCAAGGAAGGCGAGGCCGGATGCCGTGGCATGAAAGGGCAGGAGACTGCCGACTTCGACGATGATCCGATGCGCCCAGGACGAATCCTCCACATGAATGGTGGAAAGCCGTCCGCCGGAGAGTTCGGAAAGGTGCACTGTCTCGGTCGATGATCCCGCGAGCGCCTGTAGAAACGGCATCGCGATTCGCAGAAACGGGAAACGCGCTTCGCGAACGCGGGCAAGGCGAACGGGTGCTGAACCGACCCTGTATCGCCGCGTATCCGGGTCCTGTTCGACGAAACCGTGCTTCTCCAGCTCGACCAGAAAACGTCGTGCCGTCGCCTTGTCGAGTGCGCACAGATTGGCGATGTCAGTCAGACCCGCCTCCTTGTCCAGCCGTGACAGCGTATCCAGCAATGAAAGCGCCTTCCCGATCGTGCTCATCGTTCCTCCTCTTGGGTTGGTCTGCGTCTGTTTTTGTGCGTCCAGCCGTGGCTTCCGTCAAATCAGCTCGCTGACCATGCGCCGCGGCACGATAGCAGCGACCCAAGATACTTAACATGCGAAATAACTTGACAGAGCCCAGGAATGTTTGCAAGTCTATATTTGAAGCTGTGGTTCAAATAATGAACCATAAGCGCTGATGGCGGCATAATCAACAAAAGCTCAAGCCCCCGCTCGTCAGTCCGGTTCTGGTGGAGGTCGTTTGTGGGAAATCGCAGCGACGATCGGATGCTCTCAACAAGGGGAACAACGCAGATGAACACGCAAAATTCGCAAGGCGCTGCTGAGAATCAGCTGCGCAAAAACAGTCTTGGCGTTGGTGCCGTGACCTTCCTGGTCGTCTCGGCGGCAGCGCCGCTGACGGCGGTTGCCGGCGGCGTGCCGCTATCGATGATGCTCGGCAACGGGCCGGGCATTCCTTTGACCTTCCTGCTCGTGACCGGCATTCTGCTGTTGTTCGCGATCGGCTACGTGGCCATGGCGCGGCACATTCGCAATGCCGGCGCTTTCTATGCCTACACAGCTCGGGGTCTCGGCGGGCTCATGGGTGGCGCGGCCGCTCTCATTGCCATTCTCGCTTACAATTGCATGCAAGTCGGCGTTTTCGGGCTTTTCGGCGCAGCGACCAAGGGCTTTTTCGCCGAGCAATTTGGCCTTGATTTGCCCTGGTGGGTTTGGACCTTTATCGGCATCGCCTTCGTTGCCGTCTTCGGCTACCGCCGAGTCGACCTCTCGGCCAAGGTGCTGACGGTTCTCGTCATCCTCGAATATCTCGTCGTTCTCGTGATCGACGGCGCGATTTTCGTAAAAGGTGGTGATGCCGGTCTCTCTGCCGCACCCTTTACGCCAACAGCCTTCTGGAGCGGAACGCCGGCTGTGGGCCTTCTCTTCTGCTTCGCCGCTTTCATCGGCTTCGAGGCAACGACGATCTACAGTGAAGAAGCACGCGAGCCGCACAAGACCGTACCGCGCGCGACTTACATCTCGGTGCTGATCATCGGCCTCTTTTATATGCTGACCTCCTGGCTGATGGTAACAGGCGCCGGTGTCGACAAGCTCGTGCCGACCTTGCAGGGTCTTGCCGATCCGACGACCTTCCTCTTTGGCCTCGCCGAGCGCTATGTCGGCCATTGGATCACTGTCGTGATGAGCGTCCTCTTCATCACCAGCCTTTTTGCCGGCGTTCTCGCCTTCCACAATGGCGTTGCGCGCTACATGTATGTCGCCGGTCGTGAAGGTCTGCTGCCGAAGTCGGTCGGCGTGACGCATCCGGTCTTCCAGAGCCCGCATGTCGGCTCGATCATCCAGACCGTCATCGCCGTGCTCGTCGTCGCACTGTTCGCCGCGACCGGTCAGGATCCGGTGCTGGGGCTCTTCTCCTGGCTGACGAACGTTGGCACTCTGGCAATCATCCTCCTGATGGCCTTTACCGCCTTTTCGATCGTCGTGTTCTTCAGCCGCAATCCGGGACTTGAGACGAATGTGTTGGCGGTCAAGGTGCTGCCGACGTTGACGGGGCTTATTCTTGCGGCGCTCGTCTATTATATCTCGGCGAATTTCGGCGCGATTGCTGGAGCGAACGGTGTGCTTGCCGTGCTGCTGCCCTGCCTCGTTCTGATTGCGGGTGTTATCGGAATTATCGCTGCTGCGCGCTTGCGGTCGGCGGATGCTGATGGCTTTGCCCGCCTCGGCGCCGGTCAGGAAGCCTGATACAATTCCAATCGCGGTGGCGGGGACTGCCCGCCACCCTTCCAATCGAGAGAATGAGATGCAGGATAAGATCGATCAGCTTCGGACAGCGTCCGTTTCCCCGCAATCGCTGTTCATCGGCGGCGCATGGCGGCCGGCGGTTGGCGGTGCTGTCATGGACGTGATTTCGCCGATCGACGGCGCCAGGTTGACCACAATCGCCGATGCGGGTGCGGAAGATGTCGATCTGGCCGTCAAGGCTGCGCGCCACGCCTTCGAAAAGGGCAGCTGGGCGAAAGCCGCTCCCGCCGAACGCAAAAGAGTGCTGCTGAAGATCGCCGACCTGATCGAGAAGAATGCGCTGGAGCTTGCCGTGCTCGGCGTGCGCGACAACGGCACGGAAATTTCGATGGCCCTGAAGGCTGAGCCGGGCAGTGCCGCCGGTACTTTCCGCTATTATGCCGAGGCGATCGACAAGGTCTACGGCGAAATCGCGCCGACCGCACACAATATCCTCGGCCTCGTCCACCGCGAACCTATTGGCGTGGTTGCGGCCATCGTGCCGTGGAATTTTCCCATGATGATCGGCGCCTGGAAGATTGCGCCCGCGCTTGCCGCCGGCAATTCCGTCGTGCTGAAGCCGGCCGAAGGCGCGTCGCTGACGCTGCTGCGGCTCGCAGAGCTTTGCGCGGAAGCGGGGTTGCCCGAGGGAGTTTTCAATGTCATCACCGGCCGCGGCGCAGTCAGCGGCGAGGCGCTCGGCCTGCACATGGGGGTGGATGTCCTTGCCTTTACCGGCTCCGGTCCGGTCGGGCGCCGACTTCTGGAATATTCGGCGCGTTCGAACCTGAAGCGCGTCTATCTCGAGCTTGGTGGCAAGTCTCCAAACGTCGTCTTTGCCGATGCGCCGGATCTGGATCAAGCTGCGAAGGTCTCTGCCTACGGCATCTTCCGCAACTCGGGCCAGGTTTGCGTCGCAGGTTCCCGCCTGCTCGTCGAAAAATCGATCCATGAGGCCTTTTCCGAAAAGGTCGCTCGCATTGCCGATGCCATGAAGGTCGGTGATCCCCTGCATTTGGCAACGGAAGCCGGCGCGATCTCCAGCGAGGTACAGCTGAAGAAAGATCTCGGCTATGTCGGGCAAGCTCTATCCGAAGGCGCCTCCTTGCGCACCGGTGGTTCGCGCATTCTTGAGGAAACCGGCGGTTACTACATGCGGCCAGCCGTGTTTGACGTCACGCCGTCGATGACCTTGGCACGCGAAGAGGTCTTCGGACCGATTCTGTCGATCATTCCGTTCGAGACCGAGTCGGAAGCCCTGCAGATTGCCAATGCCACCGAATATGGCCTCGCTTCTGCCGTCTGGACGTCGAATTTGTCGCGTGCCCATCGGATGGTTCGCGGGATCCAGGCGGGCGTCGTGCATGTCAATACCTACGGCGGCGCCGACAACAGCGTGCCGTTGGGTGGCGTCAAGCAATCGGGCAATGGCCATGACAAATCGCTACACGCGCTCGACAAATATGTCGACCTGAAAACCGCCTGGATCCAGCTCTGACACGATAGGGCGCTTTCGCTTTTCATGTTCCATTGAAACGCGACAATGCCCCATCCTTGTTTCTCCGAGCATTCCGGACGGAAAGCCGCTGCGTACTTCCCCTGGAAGCGCTCCAATTCCCAATATAAGCCCGGCGCGAAAACGCGCCGGTTGAGCCGTCTCGCGAGCAAATGTTTCGCGAGCGATCGATATGTCATGCCTGAAATTCGGGCCTTGCTCGCGCTGGTGGTACATGCGTCAATATATTTAACGTGTGAACTATATTGACAAATGCCAAACCCTGCATCACTCTCAATATTTGAATAAATGGTTCAAATAATGAATCTAAGTGGGAACTGAACATGACTGCTTTGCTCGGCTTTGCCGACCTCATTCTTATCAATGGACGAATCTATACGGTTGAGCCGAGTCAGCCTTGGGCCGAGGCTCTCGCCATCAAGGACGGCCGCATTCTGGCTGTCGGCGACAGTGCTGAAATCGAAGCGCTGAAGGGACCGGAAACACAGGTCGTCGATCTCGCAGGCAAGATGGCCATGCCGGGTTTCATCGATGTTCACAATCACATCATGATGGGTGGCCAGGCCGAGCTGTTCGAAACCCAGATCCCGGCCGGCGCTTCTGTCGAGGCGATCTGCGCCCATGTGCGCAAGCAGGCTGAGATTGTGCCACAAGGACAATGGATCGTCGCCAATCAATGGGGCGCCGACATGATTACGGCGATCAACAGCGAAGCCGCGCTCAAGAAGCTGGATGAAGCGGGCCTGGGGCATCCCGTGCTTCTGCGCGACGAAACCATGCACAACCGCTGGGTCAACAGCGAGGCGATGCGGCTTGCTGGCATTTCCGACAATCAGCCCGACCCGCCGCAGGGCTCCTTTGGCCGCGATCCGGTTACTGGCCGTTTAACCGGTCTGCTGGTCGAATCCGCTGCGGGCATTGTCGAGCGGACGGCTGCCGAGGCATTCACCGAGGAAATGGGCGAGGCTGCCGTGGCCCGCGCCATCGAGGTCGTCAACTCCTATGGCGTGACTGCCTTCCAGGATGCGGCGTCGGTATTGCCGATCCTCAAAGCCCTCAAGAATCTGGATGTAAAGGGCAAGCTGACCGCATGGGCGGTTACGTCGCTGCCGCTCATCGAGCCGAGCTTCATGTTCGGCCTTTCGGGTGACGCGCTGCTGGCGCTTCGGGACGAATATCGCACCGAGCATGTCAAGCCGAACTTCACCAAAATCTTCCTCGATGGCGTTCCGGGCGCGCGCACTGCCGCATTCCACGACGCCTATGTCGCAGACGCCGCGCATCCCCATGGCTATCGTGGCGAAGTGCTGGTGAGCTACCCGGATCTCGTTCGCCATATTGACAAGTCCGAAAAGCTCGGCATGGGATTGAAGATCCACTGCGCCGGCGACTATTCCGTTACCGAGATGCTCGATGCGGTCGAGGCAGTCAGACATTTCAACGGTCCGACCGATATCAAGCATCACATCGCCCATGCGAGCTACCTGCGGGAGGAGGATATCGGCCGTTTCGTCACGCTCGGCGTCGTTGCCGATCTGTGCCCGATGATCTGGTATCCGACCACTTTCCTGGAAGGTCACAAGGAAGTCATGGGTGAAGAGCGGGCAACCCGCTTCTGGCCGATCGCCAGCATGAAAGCGACCGGCGCGTTGCTGGCGGGCGGTTCCGATTGGCCCGTCATCCCGATCCCCGATCCCTGGAGCGGGATTGAAGGCATGGTGACGCGCCAGAATCCATCCGGCGCCTTTCCTGGTATTTCTCTGTGGGCCGAGCAGGCGATCGACCTTGCGTCGGCAATCGAGATCTACACGCTCAATTCGGCAAAGGCTATGCGGCTGGACAAGGATACCGGCTCGCTTGCCACCGGCAAATCCGCCGACATCATCGTGCTTGACCAGAATGTCTTCGACGTGCCGGCCGATCAAATCGCCGACACCAAGGTGCTGACCACATACTTCGCGGGTGAGCCCGTCTACCAGCGCTAGCTGGTGCGGCGAAGAGGAAACGCCGCAAATTACAAGGAGGGAAGGGAAGAGAATGAAATTGACATCCACACTCGCGGCCGTTGGCCTGGCGGTTGCCGGCTTGGCCTTTACCGGGTCGTCTGCCTTTGCGGCGGGACCGACCTGCAAGGAAGGGCCGATCAAGATCGGCGCCGTCTCGACCGTCACCGGCGTCGTCGATTTTTCCGACGCGCCGAAGGCCACCAAGGCTGTTTTCGAGCAACTGAACGATGCCGGCGGCATCAATGGCTGCAAGATCGATTATTCGCTTGCCGACGATAAGGGTGACCCGCAAGTGGCAGCCCAGGCAGCGCGTGACTTGATCGACAACAAGGGCGTCGTGGCTCTCGCCGGTGGCGCAAGCCTGCTCGACTGCGCGGTCAACGCCGGCACCTACAATCGCAACGATGTGCTCGCGGTTCAGGGCGTGGGCGTCGACCCGCTCTGCTTCAATGCGCCGAGCATTTCGCCTGTCAATGTCGGCCCCTTCACGCTGACCACGGTCATGCTTGACTATGCGACAAAGAACCTTGGAGCAAAGAAGGTCTGCGCCTTCTTCCTGATCCTCGGCGGTACGCAGGAAGCCTATGGCAACGCAGTTGCCGCCTGGCAGAAGCTGACCGGCAACAAGGTCGGTCTCGTTGACATGACCCTGCCGCCGCAGGGTGACCTCACGCCTTACGTCATCAAGGCGCGCGATGCCGGCTGCGATGCCGTGCTCACCAATCAGGTCGAGCCGGGCGTGGTGCAATGGGTGAAGACTGCGGATGCGCAGAAGATCTCGGGCATCAACTGGCTGTTCCTGGCGCCCGGCTATACCGAGGGCGTTGCCAAGGCGCTGGCCGATAGCAAGCAACCCGTCTACGTCGGCACTGAATGGGAGCCCTATACTGAAGATACCGCTGCCAATGCCGATTGGGCCAAGACCATGGAGAAGGCTGGCCTTGCAAAAACAGCGTTTTCGCAGGGTGGCTATCTCGCCGCCAAGGTGATGATCGACACGATCTCGGGCATCGACGGTGACGTCACCCGCGAATCCGTCACTTCGGCGCTGAAGGCTGGCAAGGAAATGCAGTATTCGCTCGCCGGCAGCCCCTATGTCTTTGGCGAAGCCAGGGCGCATTCGCCCATGAAGGCGACCAAGGTCATGCAGCTTGTCGGTGGCAAGTGGACGGTCAAAACGCCGGATTGGTATACGTTGGCCAAGGCCAAGTAAGAAGGCTGAACGCCCGGCCTTGTCGACATCAAGACAAGGCCGGGTGATGAGCCCTGACAAGGATCTGATCTGGTGAGGCGGTGTGCCCGCTTCCGGAGTCTCTGAATGAACGCTCTTTTTACAGCCGCCGTGGCTGGTCTTTCCGCAGGCGGTGCCTATGCCATTCTCGGCGTTTGCGCGATATTCACCTATCGCCTGGTGGCCGTGGTGAACTTTACCGGTGCCGCGATCGGCGCCACGGGTACCTTCATCATGGTCGCGCTACACGAGGCCGGCGTTCCGCTGATCCCTGCAGCGCTATTGGGCATCGTCGCCGGCGCCTTCGCGGGCATCCTGATAGGGCTCGTGATGACGACCTGGTTTGCCAACGTCAACGCCTCGACCAAGGCGGCGGTCACGGCCGCGCTTTTGGTCGGCATCATCGCCATCGGCTTGCGGCTGACCGGCGGCCAGCATCCCCACTATTTTCCCGAGTTGATCCCCGGATCGGCCTTTCGTTTAGCCGGCGTCGAAGTCACCTGGGCGGCTGTCACGACACTGCTTCTCTCTGTGGTCTTTACCTTGGTGACAGAGCAGTTTTTGGCGCGCACACGGATAGGGCTGCAATTGCGTGCCCTGTCGCAGCGGCCGATGGCAGCCGAACTGATCGGCATTCACGTACGGCTGCTGGCGCTTGGAGTCTGGGCGGTGACCGGCGGCGTGACCTCCTTCGCGCTGATGATCATAGCGCCGCTGCGCTCTCCCGATTTTTCGTCGCTGAGTCTCCTCGTCGTGCCGGCTTTGGCCGCCGCGTTGATCGGCGCATTCGCCAGCTTTCGCGCCGCCCTTCTGGGTGGACTGACGATCGGTATTCTGGAGGGTGCCGTCAGCACCATCGATCTCGTCAGCCAGTATCGCAGCACCGTTCCATTCATCGTCATTCTTGCCGTCCTCCTGTGGTCGCAAAGAGGAGCCCGCTGGGATGAAGCACGCTAGTTTCCGCGCCGCCGTCGTCACGGCTATATCGCTTGCCGCAGTCGGCGCCCTCATTCTTCTGTTGTTGCCGAAGTACTGGGTATTCCTGCTGACCGCCGTCTTTATCACCGGCATCGCCTTGCAAAGCCTCGGCCTCGTCGCCGGCCGCACCGGCATGATCTCGCTCTGCCAGATGTCTTTTGCCGGTGTCGGCGCCTGGGTGACGGGATACCTGAACGTCATTGAAGCGCCCGGCGGCCTTGTCGTCTGGATGATCGTCGGCGGTCTTGCCGCCGTGCCGGTCGGCATCGCTATCGGCCTGCCGGCGCTGCGCCTGCGCGGCATCAACCTTGCGATCGTTACCCTGGGCTTTGCGGCAGCGTTCGATACGGTGTTGGCGACGATCACCTTTCCGGGGCAGACCACCTTCACCCAGGTCGTACGCCCATCGCTTTTCGAGAGTGATTATGGCTTCTTCATCTTCGTGCTGATCGTCTATGGGGTGATCGCTGTCAGTCTCGAATTCGTCAGCCGCTCGCGGCTTGGTGCTTCCTGGCTTGCGGTGCGACATTCGGAGCGTGCGGCGGCGGCGCATGGCGTTTCGATACCGCGCGCAAAGCTGAGCGCCTTCGCCATTAGCGCCTTCATCTCCGGCGTGTCGGGCGGGCTGCTTGCCGGCTATCTCGGAACGCTGGTGTCCGAAAACTTCTCGATGATGCAATCGCTGGCACTCTTTGCCGTCGCGACCATGGTTGGTGCGCATTTTACGCTCGGCGCCGTCATCGGCGGCATACTGATCACGTTGTTTCCGGAACTGCTGCGCAGGCTCAATCTGCCGCAGGATGTCGGCAACGTCTTTTTCGCCATCGGTGCCGTGCATGCGCTCTCCTCCGGCGAAACGATCAGTGAGACCTGGATGCGGCTCGGGCGCAAGCTGTTGCCCCGTCGCCGGGAAGCTTCTGTCCACCAAGATGCTGGCCGCCTGCCGCCAAGCGCTGCCCACGAACCGGGACTGGCGCTCGAGGTCAGCGATCTCACCGTCCGCTACGGCGCGGTCGTGGCACTCGACAAAGTCAACCTCAAAGTGCCTGCGCGAACCGTCGTCGGCCTTGTCGGGCCGAACGGCGCCGGCAAGTCGACCATGGTCGACGCGATCGCCGGCTTTTTGGCCCGCTATGACGGCTCGGTGAAGCTGAATGGCAAGCCGCTGGAAGGTCTCTCGGCCACCAGTCGCGCCCGGTTGGGTATTCACCGGACCTGGCAGACGACTCGTATCGCACCTGAACTCAGCGTCGGCGGCTATGTGCGGCTCGCCGCAGGCGCCATCAGAGATGACGAACTTTCCGCCATTCTGCAATGGTTCGATTGCCCGCCTGCCGACACGCCGATCTCCTCGATCGACGCAGGGACACGGCGTCTTCTCGATGTGGCAGGCGTGGTCGCTTCGCGCCCGCCCGTAATCCTCCTGGACGAACCTGCGGCTGGCCAGTCCTATGCTGACGCGGTCAAGCTGGGTGAGCGCATTGCAGCCATCCCCGAGACCTTCGGCAGTGCCGTGCTTCTGATCGAGCACGACATGGATCTCGTACGGCGGGCCTGCTCGGCGATCACGGTGTTCGATTTCGGGCGCGTGATCGCCAACGGCGCCCCGCAAACCGTGCTCGCCATGCCGATCGTCCAGAAGGCCTATATGGGCATCGAACTCGAAGAGGCTGCCGAATGACCGCACTTTCCATTAACGGCCTCGTCGTCAATCGGTCCGGAATTCCCGTCATTCGCGGCGTGGATCTCAGCGTGTCGAGCGGCGAGATCAGCGTGCTCCTCGGTTCCAACGGCGCGGGCAAGACAACGCTGCTCGAAAGCCTGTCGGGCATTATCCCGGCTGCGTCCGGCTCTGTGACGATGGACGGCGCCGAGCTTTTGAAGCTGCGCGCGGGTTTGCGCGCTCGTGCCGGCATAAGCCACGTCGAGCAGGGGCGAACGGTCTTTCCGGAAATGACCACCGAGGAAAATCTCAAAGTCGCACTCGATCCTGCCGCCGATCTCCAGGAGGCTTACGGCCTCTTTCCGGAGCTGCGTCAGCGTCGCGATATCAAGGCCGGCATGCTGTCGGGTGGTGAGCAGCAGATGGTCGTCATCGCCCGTTCGCTGCTGACCCGGCCGAAGGTGATCATGATCGACGAAATGTCCTCCGGTCTTGCGCCTGTCATCGTCAGCCGCCTGATGCGAGCGGTCAGGCAACTGGCCGATTCCGGCATGGCGGTTATTCTTGTCGAGCAGTTCGCGGCGCTTGCGCTTGCGATCGGCGATCGCGCTTACGTCCTGCGCCGCGGAGCAATCGTCTATGACGGCGATTGCTCGACGCTCGCCGGCGATCCGGCGCATCTGCATCGTCTTTATCTCGGCGATGCCGCGGCCTGACGACTTAACGGTATTCAAAATGATTGAAGGGGATGCGGTCCGTGATCGCATCCCCTTCTGTCGTAGGCGTCTTTAATGTTTTGCTGCTCAGCCGGCGAAGCTGCCGGCCTGGGTTGGGACATGGACATAGTTGCGGTCGAAATAGAGCAGGGCGTGGCCGTCCCTGCGACTGCGGATATCCATTACCTCGCCGATGAAGATGTGATGCGTGCCGACGAGGCGCGCTTCTGTCAAACGGCAATCGAAGGAAACGATCGCGTCGGAAAGCGCCTGGCTGCCGGAGCGGAAATCCACCCATTCTGCCGCGGCATAACGTTCTTCCATCTCGGCGCGTTGACCGGCGAAGTAGCCGGCCAGCTCCTTATGCTCCTGCGTCAGGACGTTGACGCAAAAGCGGCGGTTTTCGAAGAAGAGTGCGGTCTGCGTCGAGCGGCTGTTCATGCAGACCAAAAGCGTCGGCGGCTCGTCGGTGACGCTGCACATGGCCGTGGCGGTAAAGCCGCCGCGGCCGGCAGGGCCGTTGGTGGTGATCACGTTGACCGGGGCACAGACCCGGGCCATCGCGTTGCGAAATTCGGTTTTCGAAAGTTGCTCCTCCATAGCAACGACCTCACTCGGCGGCGTTGCGGATAGGGGAGGTTTGCCCAAGCGGTGGAAGCCAGGTGTCTCCGGTCCAGCCGTTTTCGTCGTAGTCGCTCATGCAGCGGTCGACCAGGGCTTCCATTTCCCTCAGCCGGCCGCCGCGCTCGGCACCTTTCAGAACCTGCAGACGGACTTCCTCGGGCGCGCCGGCATAGTTGAGCTCGTAAAGGGCGTGACGCCCGCCGAACTCGGTGCCGGTCGCATCCCACAAAAGCTTCATGATCTTGATGCGCTCGATATGGCCCATGTCGTTGGACCCGCGCACATATTGGGCGAGGTATCGATCGATCTCCGGATTGCCAAAATCCTTGGCGGAGGAGGGTAGGTAGATGAGGCCCGAGGCGACGACCTTGCGCACCGTTTCGATGACGCGCGGATAGGCTTCGGACATGAAGGTGCGGTAGGAAAGTGCGGCTTCCATGTTCGGCAGCACTGCACCATTCGCCCAAGGCTGCGGATTGTAGGCCATGGCGTTGGAGAAGGACCAGAACATGTGGCGCAGTGCGATGACTTCGCCGAGTGCCGCCTGATTGCCGCGGAAGGCGTCGCCGCCAGTGGCACGCAGCGCCTTGGCCAGCAGTCCGGCGATGAAATCGAGTTTTACGGCGAAGCGCGTGCAGCCCTGGAAGCAATAGCCATGCATGAAGCCGGAGGCCGGGTGGAAAGACAGGATCTTGGCCGCATCGCGCAAGACAAGCACGTCTTCCCAGGGCACGAAGACATTGTCGAGCACCAGGATCGCGTCGTTCTCGTCGAAGCGCGACGACAGCGGATAGTCGAAAGGTTGCCCCACCGTATTGGCGGTCTGCTCATAGGACACCCGGCAGAACATCTTGATCCCAGGAGCGTTCATCGGAACGATGAACATGACCGATAGCGACGGATCTTCAGTGACGGTCGCCGAACTCTGGGCAAGGAAGTTGTAGTGGGTCAGCGCCGAAGAGGTCGCGACCACCTTGGCACCGGACACGTAGATACCGGCGTCGGTTTCCTTGGTGATATGAACGAAGACATCCTTGACGGCATCTGCAGGCTTATGACGGTCGATCGGCGGATTGACGATCGCGTGGTTCATGAAGAGCACGGACTCCTGCGCGCGCTTGTGCCAGGCAAGCGCATTGTCTTTGAATGGCCCGTACCAATCGGCATTGGCGCCGAGCGTGTTCATGAGGGCTGCCTTGTAGTCGGCGGTGCGCCCCATCCAGCCATAGGACATGCGCGCCCAATCGGCGATGGCGCCCTGCTGGGCGACAAGCTCAGCAGAGGATTTCGCTACCCGGAAGTATTTGTGGGTGTAGCCACCTGATCCAGTGTCGGTCGGCGACGTCAGCCGCTCCTTGGATTTTTCGTCGTGCAGCGCGTCATACATCCGCGCAATCGAGCGGGCGGAGTTGCGCATGGAGGGATGGGTGGTCACGTCGGCGATGCGCTCGCCATTGATATAGACTTCGCGCCCGTCGCGCAGGCTTTCCAGATATTCGGCGCCTGTGAAAGGACGGGTCTTGTCGCTGCGGTAGTCTTCGGCTCGCATCTCGTATTCCTCCCTTGAGATCATGGCCGATGCTATGCCGTCGCCGGGGCCTCGGCCATGGACAAAGGAGGCAATTCGCTGGTACTTTTTCCGGCATGTCCCAGAAGAGTGAAGTTCCAAATTTCTTTGTCTATGGCGAGCCAAGCCGCGTACTCGATGTCGGATTCCTGCATGTGGAGACGGTCATGGACCGGAAAACGCTGCATTTCGGGCGCGTGGCGTCGCATAAGCATCCGTCGATGGGGCAGATCACCTATTGGTTTAGGGGCGGCGGTCGCTATCGCATCGAGGATGAAACTTGGAATTTTTCCGCCCCCACCATCAGTTTCGTGCCGAGCAACATCATCCATGGGTTCGAAGTCGACGACCAGTCTGACGCCATCGTCGTGTCGGTGTCCGACGACACGCTAAAGGCACTCGCATCGCAGGTGGATTTGAGCCTCGAAACCCCGACTTTTTTGACGGGCCGTCCCGAGGATCCGGCTTGGCAGAAGCTTGGTCCGCTTCTGGAGATGGTGAGCGGCGAATATGGGGAGCGCGGCGGGCAAAGCGAAAAGGTCATGCTGGGATTGATCGGTGTCGTGCTCTCGCTGATGGCCAGGCTCGGTGGCAGCGCGGCATTGCCGCAAGCTTCACCGACCGTCGCTCTTGCCCTGGCGTTGCGAAGCGCTATCGATCGTCACTACCGAAGCGACTGGCCGGTCGGCCGCTATGTCGAGCTGCTCGCCACGACGCCGCATCTGCTCGACAAGGCTGCACGAGAGGTTTTCGGACTTACCATCAAGGAACTGCTGCTCGAGCGGCGCTTGCTCGAAGCCAAGCGGCTTTTGATGTTCACAATACGCTCTGTCGAAGATGTCGGTCGGGAAGTGGGTTTCGAAGATCCGGCCTATTTTTCGCGCTTCTTCCGCAAGCGGATGGGAGAGGCGCCTGCAGCCTGGCGGCGGCGAAACTTGGAGAGAAGCTCAATTGGCCGTGATATCGATGTCTAAACCAAGGCTGCTTCAGCTTCTCCTGTAGCGGTCGCGGAACTCGCGCGGGGTACAGTTTTCCCGTTCATGAAACAGCCGCGAAAAGTAAAACGCGTCGTCGATCCCCACCTTGGAGGCGACAATTTCGACCTTGTCGTCTGTCGTTGCCAGAAGCTCCTTGGCGTGATCCAAGCGCAGCCGAAGTTGAAAGCCTTTCGGTGGCAGGCCGATTTCCGCCAATACCTTCCTGCGAAAGGTTGCCGGCGACATGCCGTGCTCAGCCGCAAAAGCCGCCATGTCGAGAGGCTGCATCGCTCTTTTGCGAAATGCCTCGATGATCTCTGCAATATCAGCACCCACAGTTGGCACAGGTCTGATCCGCCCCACCTGTTGGGCAGCGAGAATGACGACCTGATGGAGGGCTGAAGCGGCCGAAGCACTGGCAAGCGGCGTATCTTCGATCAGATCGGCGTGCAGAGTGTTGAAGAGACGTTGCACGCGGTCGAGGCTGCGAAGTGGCATGATCGGATTCTGCTCGCTTATCAGTCGCAGCCGCAGGAAGTCGCGCAGGAGCGAGCCTTCGAAAAGTACCCACCGCTCGCTCCAGCCATCTACATCCGGGCCATATGAATGCTGCCGGTTCGGGAAAAGCCAGAAAAGGGCAGGACCCTTGATGCTCTTTCGACCAACGACATCGGTTTCCAGAAACCCGCTGCCGTGCTCCACCAGAACGGCGGCATAGCTCGGCAGTTTTCGAGCTTTTACCCAATGCGCGACGTGCTGTTTGCCGCTGCCGATAACGGCTAGGCCTCCCATGGCCGCAAGCGGTGATCGATAGATGGCTTCCGTCGTTTTCATGATGAGCGAAAAGTCCAGTATGATTTTCCTCCATGTAGGAAAGCAGCTTATTTCGCTAGATTCAACGGGTCTTCAACTCAGATGTCGGGCGAATGAAATGTCGATTCCCACTAAGATGACGCAGCGTGGCGAGGAACAGCTCAGACTTGTTGCCAATGAGAAGGTGCTGTCAACGGCGCCAAATCGGCTGGGTTCTCTGACGCCCACCGATCCGGATATCGGTGTTGCGGCGATCCGCCGTCTCTACGAAGAAAACGGTTATGTCTGGTTGAAGGGTTTTCTGCCGCGAAACGAGGTGATCGAGTTCCGCGGTTGGGTGTTCGGCCATCTGGCAGCAACCGGCCTCATCGCCTCGGGCACGGATCCGCGCGATGGGATCGCATCCGCGGTTGCGCCGGATAGCAAAGCGGTGGACCGTTGCCTAATGGCGTTGGTCCGTTCGGTCGCCTACGAGGGCTTTTGCGCACAACCGCGCTTGGCGCGTTTCATGGATGAATTCCTGGCGGGCATTTCCTATCTGCATAAGCGCAAGATCATGCGCCACGTCCGTCCTGGAACGACGACGGCAACGCCCGCGCATTATGATCTCGTCTATCTTCGTGGGGGCACAAGCCGGGTCGTGACCGCATGGATTCCGATCGGAGACATTCCGATCGAAATGGGCGGGCTCACCTATCTCGAAGGCTCGCACGCAATCGGCGCCCGAATGGAGCGCGACTTCGCAAAACAGAACAGCGACCTCAGCCCCGAGGAGCGCGTGAGCGCCTATAATCGCAACATGACGGAGGGCGGATGGGTCTCGAAGGATCTGCCTGACATGGCGCAGCGCTTCGACACGCGCTGGCTGGTTGCCGATTATGAAGCCGGAGACGTGATGCTCCACTCACCCTTCATGATTCATGCCTCGACGACCAATCAGGACGCGCACCAGCGGCTGCGGTTGTCCACGGACATCCGCTATCAGAATGTTGAGGACGAGATTGACGCCCGCTGGAACAACCACTGGTCTCTTGGCGACATGCTTTGATCTGGGTGCCGGCGTCAGACGCCGGCACCAACCAAAAGCGACAAGCAGTCCGGCGGCTATCGGTTGCTGTGCAGGATGCGCTCTATCTCGCCGATACGGTCGCGACGGCGCTTCAGGCGCTTGCCGATACGGCCGAACCAGCGTTTGGGTTTCCGTGCCTCCCGGCTGGCCTGCAATTGCTCGATGAAGATTTCGCCAACCGCCTCGTTTTCGGTGCGATCGAAGATCCAGCAGAAGGACACAGGCAGTTTGGCCACGCGAAATTTTGGATGGGCGCTCTGTTCGTCCTTGGCGATAATCTCTTCGAGAGCAAGCTGATCCCATACCTCCGGAGCTGCCAAACATGCTTGCCGCCAGAGCTCCAGGATACACGCCGCCGCAGAGGTATCGTTGATGAAAATTGTTCCGCTGAGCAGGCGTCCTTCGCCATCGTAATAGGCGGCGATATCGCAATCGAGCTTGCTAAGTTCCGGCCAGGGATTGTGATGGAAGACGGCGTCGACGTCGACGTAAAGCAGCGGCCCGCGCAGCCTTGCCCGTTCTTGCACAAGAAAGCCGGGTTTCAGGCCTGCATTCAGCACCCAGCTTCCGGCGCTAGGCAATGCTGTCGCGTGGACTGTCAGGCCGATCCTCTCGGCCGAGCGGACCATGCGTTCCTTTTCCTGTTCGTAAAAACTGCAGGGGGTAAAGAACGCCACCACCAAGCCGTCGGCATCCGTTGCTGCGGATTTGCGCCTCTCGAGGTCTTGTTGGCCGGGGAATGGGATGATGAGCGCACGCTGCTGAGCTGTCCAGGGGCGGACCATATTGAGTAGTTTCAAGGGGGCACCTTTCGGGCTTTGTCTATTTCGTTCAATGGGCTGTCCGCAATTTGCGATCTGAGTAGGGCCCATCTGGTTTTCTGTTGATATTGACAGTCGGCCTGCTTGCACGCCCCCGGGTGTGTCGCAGGTCAGAGCGAGAGTTCGCTTCGCTCGAGCGGTTTTGGCTGATGGTTGGTCGGAACGTAACCTCGCTTGTGCTGATATCGGATTGGCAAACCGTTTGATCTTCGCTAATCGGTGTGCATGTCCGATAATATTGTCAAATTTGAGCGCCGTCCCAAGCCGAAGCCACCGAGGCAAACGCCGCCGTGGTTGAAGCGCCTGTTGGTCGCCGCCGCCGTCATAGCGTTCTTCCTAGCGGCCTTTGCTTACTTCTCGCTGAAAGGCGGGACGGCGGGGCCGGCTTTCTGACGCCACGAAGGCGTTTCTCACATGATCCGGGGTGTTGCGGGCCGACGCTTTCTCGCGCGCAACGGCAAATTGGGCGGCCTTGTCTGAACTATCCACCTTGGCGTCTGATCGCCGTGTCGTGACACGATGACGTTCTCAATATGCGGAACATGGATGCCAAGCCTGCCTCCGGCGGTGGAATTTTGACGCCGCGCCTCTATAGTTCAGGCGCGGCGGTCGTAATCGGAAAATCCAGGCAAAGTTTGGGATAATGGAGACAATTACCACAACCCTCGTCCTTCTGCTGGCGATCGTCGTGAGTGGCGCCATTTCCCGAGCCATACCGCTCGTCCTGCCGCTGCCGCTCATCCAGATCGCGCTCGGGGCCATTATCGGTCTGTCCGCCAATCTGAGCGTGCGGCTGGATCCCGAGATTTTCTTCCTGTTGTTTCTGCCGCCACTTCTCTTTCTCGACGGTTGGCGGATCCCGGCCGACGAGCTGCGGAAGGATATGAACATCGTCGTCGAACTGGCGCTGGGGCTGGTAGTTTTCACCGTTCTCGGTGCCGGCCTGCTCGTGCACTGGATGATCCCGGCCATGCCGCTACCAGTCGCGTTTGCGCTTGCTGCGGTCATCTCGCCGACCGATCCCATTGCCGTGTCGGCAATCGCCCAAAGGGTGCCGATCCCGCCCCGGATGATGCATATACTCGAAGGCGAATCCCTTTTGAACGATGCGTCGGGCCTTGTTTGCCTTCGTTTCGCGATCGCCGCGGCTCTGACGGGCAGTTTTTCGCTCTATGACGCGACGCTGACTTTTCTTTGGACGGCGATCGGCGGCCTGGCGATCGGTGTCGGCGTCACGTGGACGATCACTTGGCTCAGCACCAGAATTTCGCTGCGCTACGGCGAAGAGAGCGGCTCGCAAATTCTGGTCAGCATCTTGATCCCGTTTGCGGCATATTTGATCGCGGAACATGCCCATTGCTCCGGCATCCTGGCCGCGGTGTCGGCCGGGACGACGATGAGTGTCGCGGAAAGTTCGGGGCGCGCGATGGCCACCACCCGCGTGCGCCGCAGCGCCGTGTGGGACATGATCCAGTTCGCCGCCAACGGCACGATCTTCGTGCTTCTCGGCGAACAGCTTCCCTCGATTGCTGCGAGAGCGTCGGCGACGGTGCAGGTGACGGGGCATCACGAGTTCTGGTGGCTTGCTGCCTATGTCGTCGGGCTCACTTTCGGTCTCGTCGCGCTGCGGTTTATCTGGGTCTGGCTGTCGCTTCACCTGACCCTGTTTCGGCAGCGGCGCCAGCGCCAGACTTCACCGAATTGGCGTATCCTGGCCGCTTTCTCGTTTGCGGGCGTTCGCGGTGCGATCACGCTTGCCGGTGTGTTGACCTTGCCGCTCGCAATGAACGACGGTTCGCCTTTCCCGGCGCGCGATCTCGCTATCTGCCTTGCCATGGGTGTCATCATCGTGTCGTTGATAATGGCAGCGCTCTTCCTGCCGCCGCTGCTCCGGAATCTGGAGCTTCCGAAGGACACCAAGCATGAGGAGGATGAAGCCGCCGCCAGGGTCGATGCCGCGAGAGCAGCGATCACGGAAGTCGCGCGCCTTCAGCACTCGCTATCCAAGGACCATGATGACGCTGACCTCTATGTAGAGGTGGCGTCGAGGGTGATGGAGCTTTATCGCGAACGTATCCGCAATCAATCCGGCGAGGGTGAGGAGCTGGAGCTTTCCAAGCGCATGAACCGTGTCGAGCTGGAGTTGCGGCTCGCAGCCGTGCGGGCCGAACGCAGCGAAATCTTCCGTAAGCTGCGGGCCAAACAGATTGGCAACGAGATTGCAACCAAGCTCGTGCGCGAGCTGGATATGCTGGAAACGCGCTACGCCGGCTAGGCCGTCCAGGCGCCGTTTGATCATGGCCCGACGCAGCCTGGATCTTGAAACCAAGTTTCTCTCTTCTTAGCTGTTTAGTATTCGAGGCTTCATGAGCTCGATGTCAATCACGTCTATCTGGAGTGATCAAAATGGAAGAAAGAACGAAGATAATCGAAGAATTGAGCGTTGAAGAACGCGAGGAAATACTGATCGATGCCGCGTTGACATTGGAAGATGCAGCGCTTGAGGCTCTGGTCGAAGGCGACAAGCAGTTTGCGGCGTTTTCGAACAACATGGCTGAGGCCATCCGCATCAATGCCGATGAGTTGGCTCGCGACGATCCGGAGAACGCCGACAAGGTGCTCCAGCAGGCAGCTGAAGTCATTTCTCACTTTAAGGCCAACCATCCGTATAGATTGATCAGTACGGCTGTTCACTAATTGCTGCGGCGCACTATGTGTTGTCACGTCGACACGACCCCGGAGGATTTTTGATGTCTGAACTCGTGGTTCTTGGTTTTGATGATGCCGATAAGGCGGATGCCGTTCTCAATCGTCTCGTGCAGCTTGAGAAGGAATATCTGATCGATCTGGAAGACGCCGTCATTGCGGTGAGAGACGATACCGGCAAGGTTCGTCTCAAGCAGAGCGTCAACCTGACTGCCGCGGGCGCGGCGAGCGGTGGCCTGTCGGGCGCCCTTTGGGGATCCTTGGTCGGATTGCTGTTCCTCAATCCCTTGGCGGGTCTGGTTGTCGGTGGCGCGCTTGGCGCGGGATCCGGTGCGCTGGCTGGATCGATGGCGGATTACGGTATCGACGACGATCTGATCAAGAAGCTGGCTGACACCATTCCCGCAAAAAGCTCCGCTCTTTTTCTGTTGATCCGCAAGGTCCAACCCGAGAAAGTGCTGGCCGAGTTCAAGGGCGATCACGCACGCCTGCTTCGTACCTCGCTTTCGCCGGAGCAGGAAACACGGTTGCGGCAGGCGCTTGTCGATGACACGTTGACGCCGCCCTCTACCGCTGCGGCAACCGCCTGACCCAAAATTCTCCAGACCAATAGAGCATTGGAGCCCGAACGACATTACCGGTTGTTCGGGCTTTTCCGTTTGAGACCATAGAGGCGTGCAGAGATTGGCCCTCTCCCGGGCCGTCCTTCTTTCCTACTGGAAGAATTGCTGCCATTGTTGACGAAAGGTGTGGCCGCTGGCGCCACCCTTGCTCGAACGGGAGGGGCAAGACCCACACGGCCATTGTCAACACACGTTTCCATCTGGAAAGTCGCGCAATGACAGAGCCCGCATCTCGTCAAAGCGGACCTCCGCCCCCGCCGAAAACCTCATCGTTTCAGACCAAGCGCGCTGCCATACAGGCACTGCGGGTCATGATTGCCTGCACAGTAACCTATGCGCTTTCCCAACTGCTCAGTCTTCAGCAGGGCTATTGGGCTGTGTTCACGGTACTGATCGTTATGCAGGCATCGGTAGGCGCAACCGCTGGAATGGCCGTTGACCGCTTGGTTGCGACGGTCGCGGGAGCGGTGCTTGGCGGTGCGGCAGTCTTTGTGACGCCGCATGAGCCGCTTCCCATCGGAATTGCACTGATCAGCGTCGTCGGCTTCGCCAGTTTCGTTTCCGTGCGAGCGCCGCGTCTGAAGAACGCCGGACTAACGGCCGCGATCGTGATGTTGACGCATTCGCAAACGGTTCCGGTGGGGATTTTCGTGCTTGACCGCATTGCGGAAATCACGCTCGGAGGTGTCATCGGCGTCCTTGCTAGCCTCTTCATCCTGCCGACCCGCTCGCGAACGGTCGTGCTCGACCGTTTCGCATCGGCACTCGACGTGATGGCGCAGATCATGCGCACGCTTGCGACCGCCGCCGAAAAGGGCGAGGCGGTCTCGGCAGCAGAGGCCAATATCGGGTTGCGGCAATCGCTGGTCGCCACGGAAGCGCTGTTGACCGATGCGCAGCGCGAGCGATCGCTATGGTTGGCAAAGCAGGGGATCTCCGACGCCATTCCGCGCTCGTTGTGGCGCATCCGCAATGACATGACCTATGTCAGCCATCTGTTTGAGGCGCCGTTTCCCGCCGAGGTCGTAGAGGCGCTTGGCTTGCAGGCCGGGCAGGTTCTGCGTGCACAGGCCGGCTTTGCAGAGGCTTGTGGCAAAGCTCTGAGGGAAGGAGGCGATATCGATTCAGGCCGTCTGTCCGAGGCGAACGGCGCCTTCGAAGCGGCCTTCGAAGCATTTCAGCATTCAGAAGCTGCCCAAGCGGTTGGGTTTAGTGACAGTGGGCGCTTGTTCGGTTTCGATTTTACAGTGCGCCGCATACGACAAAATTTTCTCGATCTCGCTGACCGTATCCGCGAGAGCCGGGGCGATGAAGGCGATCGGCCCGCTTGAACATTCCGGCTGGTCTTGGAAAATCTCCAGTTTCACAGGGTTTCATCCGAAAGCCGGGCAATGCCGAGATAAGCCTGCCGATAGGGATATTTCCGGACAATTCCCTCGTCGACACCGACGTCGTGCTCGGGAAATAGCGTTGGCCCGCTGGGCACATCCGCTGGCTTTGGGCCCCCGGAGCGGAACGTTGTGAGTTATGGCAATTCGGCTTTTACCATCCATTAAAGGTTGAAGTTCGATATGCTAAATCATGGATAGGGTGTCGCGTCGATATGATCTGGACTATGTCAGGGTCGCAGCTTTCATGCTGCTGATCGTCTATCATGTCAGCTTGATGTTCAACTCAAGAACCTTTCTGCTGAAGGCGCCGGACAGCTCTGCCGTCTTTGATCTCATTCATTTATGGACGCATCCTTGGCGGATGTCTCTGCTCTTTATTATTTCAGGAACGGTGACGGGTATCTTGTTGACGCGGCAATCTCCGGATGCGCTAAGAAGCGCTCGCACAAGGCAATTGCTGGTACCTTTGCTGCTAGGGCTCCTTTTTCTGATACCTCCCCAGATCTATGTCTGGTTGAACGCAGGTTTGGACGTGAACGTCAGCTTCTATGACGTGTTCTGGCACTATGCGACATGGACGCCGATACTCTTGCCGAATGGTGAACTGGCCCAGCTCGCCGGCATGCAGCATTTGTGGTATCTCGCCTACCTCTGGATTTATACAGCCCTCCTGACGCTTGCGGTGTCGGTTCGGCCGCAACTCTTGGTTCATGCTGGCGATAGGCTTGCCTCCTGGCTGACCGGAAAATGGCTTCTCATACTGCCCGTCACACTCTTCGTGCTGTTGCGGCTCGTGCTCAGGCCGGCATTCCCGCCGACGACCAACATGTTGGGGGACTGGTATAGTCACGCCGTCTATATCGTATGCTTCTTTATCGGAGCGGCGATGGCGACGCGCGATGACTATTGGGATGCGGTGGTCGATATGCGGAAACCGGCCTTGGCCGTGGCATCGGCGTGCGCATTGGTCCTCGCGTTGCTTTTTGTCGTCATGCCGGCCGCCGAGCCTGAAAAATGGCGCCTGCTTGTCGGAAGGGCGCTTGGAGGCACTTTTCAATGGTGTGCCATCGTCGCCGTTCTCGGCTATGCCAAGATCTGGTGCAAGGGCGAGAATGCCGTCATCCGCTATCTCAATCGAGCCATTCTCACCTACTACGTCCTCCATCAGACCGTCATGCTGCTTATCGCCTACGCATTGGATCAGCTCGGGCTTATGTCTGCCTCGCTATTCATCCCTATTGTCGTTGCCACACTTGCGATCTGTGCACTGCTCTACGAGTTGAAGTGCCATCTCGAAGCTTCCTGCAAAGCCGTGTTCTCCGCGCGCTTCGCCTGAGCTAGCCGAGCGATGGAACCGGCCGTGACGGCCGGTTCCTTCTTGTGGTTGCGGACGGTGCGCGATCTCAGTGGGTCGCGCCTGATCCTCCGGCGGCGACAATGGCAAAGGGCTGCCCTTCCACGGGAATACTGCGGACCTCCTTCAAGGTTTCTGCATCGATCAGACGCACCTCGCTGTGACGGGGATCGGTTATGGCGATGAGATTGCCGGCAACGGCCAGACGCGGCCGCGGATCGCGCCAATGGCCATCCTTGCTGTAGGGCTCGGTCACGCTCTCGGACTTTGCGATCACGCCGTCGACCGTGTCGATGAGATGCAGTTTTCCTTCTTCCGTCAGGACATAGGCATGCCGTGGCTTCGCCGGATCCAGCACGAAGTCCACGCGCCGCGTCGGTAGCTCGATCAGCCTATAGGGATTGGCTTTATCATCGGGGTCGATCAGGACGATATTCTGCTCGCCGTAGTTGCCAAGGAAAAATTGCATGGACGTGCCGCCGAGCAAGGTCGAGACCTTGCCTTTCGGCATCGCCGTGCCGTAGGCGAGCATTTCGACCTTCGGACCGTCGATCCCGCCGGGGCGTACGATGAGGACACCTTCCTCGCAGCCGAAGGCGACCAGCCGGGCAG
Source organism: Rhizobium sp. ASV8 (assembly GCF_016429255.1). Taxonomy (GTDB): domain Bacteria; phylum Pseudomonadota; class Alphaproteobacteria; order Rhizobiales; family Rhizobiaceae; genus Rhizobium. Next base: position 13,737 of record NZ_JAELUG010000060.1, on the reverse strand, counting down.
ATGTCGCTTCGCCATGCAGTCCGGTGCAGGGCGCGACTTGTCCCACCTGCTGGCCCTCGCGATCGAGTACCCGCAGACCGAGACGCGGTGGCAGCTCACCTTCTTTCACGGCTAAGTCCATGTTGGGCACCGACACGAGCAGATGGTTGCCCATTGGCACGGCGACACCATGATGGGCCGCGGTGGTGCCGAATGCCCGAATGTCGGCTTTGCCCTCTGCAAGATCGGTTTCCGACAGGAGGTCGAACTTGCCGCCGCGATCATAGAAGATCGCTACATCGTTTGCATGGCTCACCACATGGCCAGGTTTTTCTCCCTTCACCACGGTTGCAAGCAGTTTCGGGTCGGAAAGCGTGATGTCGCGATGATCGCCATGATCGGAAAGCGATATGCCTGTGTCGATGGCATGCACCACATTCTTGTCGCCCTGTACGGCAAAGACGGTTTTGCCGGTTTGGGTGAGCGAAAGCGCGGCATATCCGTCGATGTCGAAGCGGCCTATTTCGCGGCCGCTCCGAACATCGAATGCGCGAACAATTGGCAGGCTATGATCGGCGACAAATAACCTCCAGCTTTCCGCCGTGTTCTCTTCTTCGGCGAGGGAGGGAAATGGAAATAGCAATGCGCACGCCAGCGAGGAGGCGGCCAGGAGGGTTGCAGAGCGGGAGCAAAACATGGGTGATCCTTTATGTAATAACATTACATGCCTATTGTTATAAAGTAACATCTGAGTTGTCCAGCCCCGCAGATGCAGGGATTGGTGGTGCTATCCACATATTATCAACACTGAAATTGGAGCAGGCGCGCGGAACCAGTTGACGCAATTTTAACCTCATATACTATATATAGTGTTCGAGGTTCCTTCGATTCGCAAGGATTGGAGGCGAAGATGGGAATCCGGTCGACGGACATGATGGTCGTCAAGCCGGAGCTGCCCCCGCAACTGTGAGCGGCGAGCGTTCGTTCGACATGGCCACTGGGACACATGTGTCTTGGGAAGGCAAGATCGGATGCTGCGACCCGCGAGCCAGGAGACCTGCCTCGAGCATAGCGTCCACGGGCGGGGTGTCCGGGTGGCGAGCGCGGAACTGTGCGGCATGACCGCCGGCGTCTTCGCTCCCGCGAATGCCCCGCATGAATTACTTCGGGGTGAAGTCCATGTTTTTGAGTACCCATATTCGGCTACGTGAATGACGGTCGTTTAAGCGACCGGCCGCGCGCCGCATCCGTCTTCATTTTCATCCTGCAATGCGGGCATCGTCTGGTGCCCGAACACTTTCGCACGCCTATAAGACACACGAGGACATCCAATGAGCATTACCGTCTACAGCAAGCCCGCCTGCGTTCAATGCACCGCGACCACCCGCGCGCTCGACCGCCAGGGTATCGATTACACCATCATTGACGTGTCCACCGATAACGCCGCCTACGAGCTGGTGCAGGGCCTCGGCTACCGTCAGGTACCGGTCGTCATCGCCGGTGAGCAGCACTGGGCCGGTTTTCGTCCTGACATGATCAGCGCCCTCGCCTGAGGAGTTGGGCGGTGGGTGAGCTCGTCTATTTTTCCAGCAGATCCGAGAACACTCATCGCTTTGTTGCCAAGCTTGCCTTGCCGGCCGCTCGTATCCCGCTGTCAGCGGGGGAGGAGCTTCGAGCTACCCGCCCTTATGTCCTCATCGTGCCGACCTATTGCGGCGAAGGAGGCAAGGGTGCCGTGCCCAAGCAGGTGATCCGTTTCCTCAACGATGCGGATAACCGTTCGAACATCCGCGGGGTCATCGCCGCGGGCAACAGCAACTTCGGGGCGACCTACGGTATCGCCGGCGACATTATCTCTACCAAATGCAAAGTGCCGTTTCTGTATCGGTTCGAGCTTTTGGGAACGGAGGAGGATGTCGCCAATGTCAGACACGGATTGGAACGATTTTGGACACGCTAACGCTTGACCGGCCAGCGAAGGCCACGGAAACGGCATTGGACTATCACGCCCTCAACGCCATGCTGAATCTCTATGACGAGCAGGGGATGATCCAGCTCGACAAGGACCGCATGGCGGCCAAGCAGTATTTCCTTCAGCACGTCAATCAGAACACCGTCTTCTTCCATAATCTGCGGGAGAAGCTGGATTACCTGGTGACTGAGGGGTACTACGAGCAAGAGGTGCTGGATCAGTATTCGTTCAATTTCGTGCGTGATCTCTTCGATCACGCCTATGCGAAGAAGTTCCGTTTTCCGACGTTCCTCGGTGCTTTCAAATATTACACCAGCTATACGCTGAAGACCTTCGACGGCAAGCGCTATCTGGAGCGCTACGAAGACCGCATCTGCATGGTGGCGCTGGCGCTGGCGCAAGGCAACGAAGCCCTGGCCAAGGACATGGTCGACGAGATCATCTCTGGCCGCTTTCAGCCGGCGACGCCGACCTTCCTCAATGCCGGCAAGAAGCAGCGCGGCGAGCTCGTTTCGTGCTTCCTGCTGCGGGTCGAGGACAATATGGAATCGATCGCACGCGGCATCAATTCCGCGCTGCAGCTTTCCAAGCGCGGCGGCGGCGTGGCGCTATCGCTGACCAACATCCGCGAGGCCGGCGCACCGATCAAGCAGATCGAGAACCAGTCCTCCGGCATCATCCCCGTGATGAAGCTGCTTGAGGATTCCTTCTCCTACGCCAACCAGCTTGGAGCCAGACAGGGAGCAGGTGCCGTCTATCTCAATGCCCACCATCCCGACATCATGCGCTTCCTCGATACCAAGCGCGAGAATGCCGACGAGAAGATCCGTATCAAGACCTTGTCGCTCGGCGTCGTCGTTCCGGATATCACCTTCGAACTCGCGAAGAACAATGACGATATGTACCTGTTCTCGCCTTACGATGTGGAGCGCATTTACGGCGTCCCCTTCACCGAAATTTCGGTGACCGAAAAATATCGCGAAATGGTCGCCGACAGCCGCATCAAGAAGAAGAAGATCAAGGCGCGCGATTTCTTCCAGGTCATCGCCGAGATCCAGTTCGAGAGCGGCTATCCGTACATCATGTTCGAAGACACGGTGAACAAGGCCAATCCGATCGCCGGACGCATCACCATGAGCAATCTTTGCTCGGAAATCCTGCAGGTGAGCGAAGCCAGCAAGTATAATGACGACCTTTCCTACGAGCACATGGGCAAGGACATCTCCTGCAACCTGGGTTCGCTGAATATTGCCGCGGCGATGGATTCCGCCGATTTCGGCAAGACCATCGAAACCTCCATTCGGGCGCTGACGGCCGTCTCGGACATGAGCCATATCTCCTCCGTGCCTTCGATCGAAAAGGGCAATGACGACAGCCACGCTATCGGCCTTGGCCAGATGAACCTGCACGGCTATCTCGCCCGCGAACGCATTTTCTACGGCTCTGAAGAGGGCGTCGATTTCACCAATATGTATTTCTATACGGTGACTTACCACGCGGTCCGCGCCTCGAACCTCCTGGCGATCGAGCGGGGAACGAGCTTCAAGGGCTTCGAGAATTCGAAATACGCCTCCGGCGAATACTTCGATAAATATACGCAGCAGGAATGGGCGCCGGCGACGGAACGGGTCAAGGAGCTCTTCGAAGAGGCCGGTATCCACATCCCGACGCAAGAAGACTGGCTTGAGCTGAAGACGTCGGTCATGACATCTGGTCTTTACAACCAGAACCTGCAGGCCGTGCCCCCAACGGGCTCGATCTCCTACATCAACCACTCGACCTCTTCGATCCACCCGATCGTTTCCAAGATCGAGATCCGCAAGGAAGGCAAGATCGGCCGCGTCTATTATCCGGCTGCTTTCATGACTAACGACAATCTCGATTACTACCAGGATGCCTACGAGATCGGGCCGGAAAAGATCATCGATACCTACGCGGCAGCCACGCAGCATGTCGACCAGGGTCTATCGCTGACGCTGTTCTTCCGCGATACCGCGACCACCCGCGATATCAACAAGGCCCAGATCTACGCCTGGAAGAAGGGTATCAAAACCATCTACTACATCCGTCTTCGCCAGATGGCGTTGTCCGGCACCGAGGTGCAGGGCTGCGTTTCCTGCGCCCTCTGATTTCCGGTTTGAGAAGGACATTCCCGTGAACATGCAATTCAAGCCGGCAAGCCGTATCCGTGCGATCAACTGGAACCGCATCGACGACGACAAGGATCTCGAAGTCTGGAACCGCCTGACCGGCAATTTCTGGCTGCCTGAAAAAGTGCCGTTGTCGAACGACATCCCGTCCTGGGCGACGCTGAAACCGGAGGAGCAGCAGCTCACCATCCGCGTCTTCACCGGTCTGACCCTGCTCGACACGATCCAGAACGGCGTCGGCTCGGTCAAGCTGATGGCCGATGCCGCTACGCCACATGAAGAGGCCGTTCTTTCGAACATCTCCTTCATGGAAGCCGTACATGCGCGCTCCTACTCGTCGATTTTTTCGACGCTGTGCCTGACGCCTGACGTGGATGACGCCTATCGCTGGTCGGAGGAGAATGAGTTCCTGCAGCGCAAGTCGGCGCTGATCATGGAGCAATATGCATCCGGCGATCCGCTGAAGAAGAAGGTCGCCAGCGTCTTCCTCGAAAGCTTCCTGTTCTATTCGGGCTTCTATCTGCCGATGTTCTGGTCGAGCCGCGCCAAGCTCACCAACACCGCCGACATGATCCGCCTTATCATTCGCGATGAAGCCGTGCACGGCTATTATATCGGTTACAAGTTCCAGCGTGGGCTGGAGCGGCTTTCGGAAGATCGCAAGCAGGAGATCAAGGATTTTGCCTTCGACCTTCTGCTTGAACTCTACGACAATGAGGCGAAGTATACCGAAGCGCTCTACGACGGCGTTGGCCTCACGGAAGACGTCAAGAAGTTTCTGCATTACAATGCCAACAAGGCGTTGATGAACCTCGGCTACGAGGCACTGTTCCCTGCCGAGGCCTGCAAGGTCAATCCGGCGATCCTGTCGGCGCTCTCGCCGAATGCCGACGAGAACCACGACTTCTTCTCCGGCTCCGGCTCGTCCTACGTCATCGGGAAGGCCGTTGCGACCGAGGACGAGGACTGGGACTTCTGAGGGGTGGCCTAGCCGCTGAAGGACATGGAATGCCAGATGAGTTCCGATCGCAGCCGTGAGGCTGCGATTGTCGTTTTTGGCTCACCGTCACAACGCGATCATGTGCCTCGTGCTTTGCAGCACTGACAAAGTCCTATGCTACGTCCCAGCTTCCGTGAGGCCAAGGACGTGTCATGAATTACATCGATTACATAGCTGACCCCGCGCGCGACTGCGCAATCATCGTTCATCGCGGGCTATGGCGTGCGGCACCGGAAAACAGCTTGCTGGCGATAGAGCAGGCGATTTCCGCCGGTTATGACGTGGTCGAGATCGACATAAGACGCAGCAGCGACGGAGAGCTTGTTCTCCTGCACGACGATACGCTCGAACGAATGACGGGCCTCAACAAACAGCCCGAGGCGCTAACATGGCGGCAATTGCGCAGCCTTGCCTTGCGCGATCGCGATGGGGGCGAGGCGAACCCGATGACGAGGGAGAAGCTGCCGGGCCTGAAGGATGTCTTCGATCTCACCCGAGACCGAATTTTCGTCCATCTCGATGTCAAGCACAGGCAGATGATCCCAGATGTAATTGCATGCGCCCGCGCCATGGGCGTGGATCAACAAGTCGATTTCTGGGGTAACCTGAAGACTGAGGAGGATCTGGCATGGATCCGCGCGAATGTGTCGTCGCAGGCTGTTCCCTTCATGGCAAAAACCCGCCTCGAGGCGCCGGATGCCGCGAGGCAGCTGGACCTCTTGTTTCAACTCAATCCATTCCTGTGCGAAATCTATTTTGAAGGGTTGGAGCAGGTCGCCGAGCGCAGGACGCTTTTCAAGGAGGCCGGGATTGCGCTCTGGGTCAATACGCTGGATGCGGTTTCATGTGCCGGCTTCACTGACACCGCTGCATTGCAAGATCCGCACGCAGTCTGGGGTCGCTTGATCGACGCCGGTGTTTCAGCGATACAGACCGACGAGCCCGCAGCCCTGAAAGCCCATCTGGAATATCGCCGGGCGTCGGGCCGCGGCAGGCCGAGCTGATTGTGTCGCGCGCCGGCGAGATCGCGTCCGGTGCGTCAATTCGCAATTGCTGACGGCCGGCCCACTCCGCGAGGACCGGCCGTCTGAAGCATCGAGCCTCAACGGCTCAAAGCTGGCATTACTTGTTGAGCGCGTCCTTCAACGCCTTCGCCGGCGTGAAGGTGAGCTTGTTGGCTGCGGCAACCTTGATGGTCGCGCCAGTTCCCGGATTGCGAGCTTCACGCTCCGGCGTATGCTTTACCTTGAACTTGCCGAAGCCCGGAATTGAGGTCTCCGCGCCGGAGGAGGCTGCTCCGGTAATGGCTGCAAAGACGGCTTCGACGATTGCCTTGCCCTGAGCCTTGGTCAGCTTGTGATCAGCGGCAATCTTGTCTGCGATTTCATTGGTGGTGGTCATGATACTTCCCCGCATTGGTTACGGAGGAATCATTTCCATTGCAGCCGTTCATTGTCACGAGGCCAGTTGGCCTTTAGAGGCGAGAAAGGGCGTATTTCCACAATTTCCAGCGTCTGCAAGGCTTCCCACGGCCTTCTGCCGCTCCAATTTCGGGAAATTGCCTGTTTTCGCTGCCCTGGCCGGAGGACGCAGATTCCCTCGCGGTTCTACCGTCTCAAGCCGTTTTAGGGCGATCTGCCGCTCTGATGGGGCGCGTTTTTGAGCGATCGGCTTGCCATGATACCGCGTATCACAAAAGGAAAGGCTAGGTCATTGGCAGCGCGGTCGGTCCCCAGGCGATGGCGCCATCATACTGGCCTTGCTCCGCATGAGTGTGTAGAGCCTGATTGCAGCGAGTGAACACAAAGGAACAGGGCTGATCATGGAAGAGGCGATGAAGATCGACAATCGTGGCGACTTCGGTCTGTGGGCCATCGAGGTCGCAAAGCAGATCGTCAGCGGCGAGGGCTTCGAGTTGGCCAGGGCGGCACGTGACGGCACGGATGACGATGTCCGCGCGGCAGGCAACGCGCTTGGACAGGCGATCACCAACGCGCTGATGGAAGTGTATGACGGCTTGCTCGAAGGTGCCGAGGAAAACTAGGCATCCGTCCGTTGGATTGCCAGTCGGCGCCAGCACGGGAAGCCTCGACATTTTCGGGGCTTTCGCAGCAAAATCCGCCGAACTTTCCGGCTCAAAACGCGCTGCGGTTTGAAATTTGATGGGATACCAACTTACAATCGCAATTTGGCATCCCCATATGTGTCCGGAATTCTTTTTCGCCTCGCTATAGGAGAGCCAATGCTGAGTGCAGTTCCCCGTTTTGCCAAGATCGCAGCCATCGTCATGCTCGCTGCGGCTTCCGCCGTAGCGACCTTCGATGTCGCCGACGCACGCCGTGCCGGCTCTAGCGGGTTCGGCAGCCGCGGAACGCGGACGTTCGACGCGCCCGCCACCACGCGAACGGCGCCGACTCAGGCCGCTCCGATTGATCGGACGATGACAACCAGACCGCAGCAGCCCGCAGCACAGCAGCCGGTCGGCGCGCCGCAGCGTCCAGGCTTCTTCGGCGGATTTGGCGGATCTATGATCGGCGGCCTGATCGCCGGTGGCCTGCTCGGTATGATGCTTGGCCATGGTTTTGGTGGCGGCTTCGGTTTCCTCGGCATGTTGCTGCAGATCGGCCTGATCATCGCCGCCATCAGCCTAGCCATGCGCTTTTTCGCAAACCGTCAGCGCACGCAATATGCGGCGCCGGGAGCGGGAGCATCCTATAACGTGAACGCAATGAACAATGCCGGCGCTTCGCCGCGTCCGTCCTTCTCGATCCCGACGATCGGTGGTGGAATGGCGGGCGCCACGCAGAAGGCCCGGCAGTCCGAGGATGAAATCGGGCTGCAGAAAGCCGATCTTGATCGCTTCGAGCAGCTTTTGACCGAAGTCCAGTCGGCCTATGGCAAGGAAGACTATGCGACCTTGCGTCGGCTGACCACGCCGGAGGCCATGTCGTATCTTGCCGAAGAACTCGGCGAGAATGCCACAAACGGCGTGCGCAACAGCGTCACCGATGTTCGGTTGCTGCAGGGCGATATTGCGGAATCCTGGCGCGAGGACAATGCCGAATATGCGACGCTCGCGATGCGCTATTCCAGCATCGACGCCATGCTCGATCGCACGACAGGCAAGCTCGTCGATGGCGACGATCACAAGCCGTCAGAAACCGTCGAGCTCTGGACTTTCGTACGCAAACCGGGTTCCGAATGGACGCTTTCGGCCATCCAGGGAACGGAAGCCGCTCACGCCTAAGTCCGCCCGCAATTGATTGACGCCCGCCTTCGCAACATCGAGGGCGGGCGTAACTGTTTCTTGGGCCTTCATCGACCTTTCCTGGGTGAGGTCTCATTCCTTCTCGGCTGGTCATAGCCTGTCGGGCGGTCGGATGGTTGTTGTCGGGCGAATGCACGCCGGCAACTTTCCGTAGAAGAGCTCCCCGTATTTCTTTTTTTCGAGCTGTCGAAGCACTCGTTGATCCGGTCATCACCCTCGTCGTGCAGGAGCGCTGCTGCTCGATGTTTTCCCGGACGTGACCCAGATCGCTCAATCCAGCCAAGATCGCTTCGCTTAGAGTGCGTTTCTGTGCGGTTCCCCGGAGGGCCGGCACTTTCGCATCGTATCTTTGAATACGGTCCTGGTCATGAAGACGCACCCGCCAGCCTAAGCGACCGGAGCAGGCATTTATAAGATTTTTATATCTTCGCTTACGCGCCCGTCTGGAACCTTAATGCCATTCGGTCGCATATTGTGGATCGAAGATGCACGCGAAGTGCTCTTCGCTCTCGGCAGATAGAAAAGAAGCGCTGCTCATCTGCGGCGCTCCCCATCGCTTCTGCACTCAACAATAACAATCAAGGATCGCGATCGATGATGGACATATTTCTTGTCGGGATCGGCGTTTTATTTTTCCTCCTCTGCGTCGCTTACACCAAGGCCTGCGACAGCCTCTAGTCGGAGAGACGACAATGCTTCTCGATTACATTCTCGGTGGCGGCGTGACGCTCTTTCTCACCGCCTATCTGGTCTATGCACTCATTCGCCCCGAGCGCTTCTAAAAGCGTTGGATAGGGAAAGTTACTTCCATGACCCTCAACGGATGGCTCCAGATCCTGATTTTCATCGGGATCCTCCTTCTGCTCGTCAAACCGCTTGGCGGTTACATGACACGTGTCTTCAGCGGCGAGCGCACACTCCTTTCCTACGTCCTTCGTCCGGTGGAACGGGGACTTTATCGTTTGGCCGGCACGGACGAACGCGAAGATCAGCATTGGACGACCTACTCGGTTTCGCTGTTGCTGTTCAGCCTCGCCGGTTTCATCGTTCTCTATGCGCTGCAGCGATTACAGGCTGGCTTGCCTTACAATCCGGCCAGCATGACCGCGGTCGGCCCTGAACTGTCCTTCAACACCGCCACGAGCTTCGTCACCAATACCAACTGGCAGAACTACGGCGGCGAAAGCACGATGTCCTACCTCGTGCAGATGGCAGGTCTGACCGTGCAGAACTTCGTGTCTGCGGCAACCGGCATTGCCATCGCCATCGCGCTGATCCGCGCATTTTCGCGCGCTTCGGGCAAGGCGATCGGCAACTTCTGGGTCGATATGACACGCGCGACACTCTACGTGCTGCTGCCGATCTGCATCGTGCTGACGCTGGTATACGTCTATCTCGGCGTGCCGCAGACGCTTGGTCCCTATGTGGACGCAACGACACTCGAGGGCGCCAAGCAGACGATCGCAGTCGGCCCTGTCGCCTCGCAGCTCGCGATCAAGATGCTGGGCACCAACGGCGGCGGCTTCTTCAACGCCAATTCGGCTCATCCGTTTGAAAATCCGGATGCCATCTCCAACCTCATCCAGATGCTGTCGATTTTCGCAATCGGCGCAGCACTGACCAACGTCTTCGGTCGCATGGTCGGCAGCCAGCGTCAGGGCTGGGCCATCCTGGCGGCGATGTGCACGCTCTTTGTTGCTGGCGTTATCGTCACCTACTGGGCGGAAGCCGCCGGCAATCCGCTGGTCCATGCGCTCGGGATCCAGGGCGGCAACATGGAAGGCAAAGAAGTGCGCTTTGGCATTGCCGCTTCCTCGCTGTTCGCCGTCATCACAACGGCGGCATCGTGCGGCGCCGTCAACGGCATGCTCGACAGTTTCACCGCTATCGGTGGCCTGATCCCGCTCATCAACCTGCAGCTCGGTGAAGTCATCATCGGCGGCGTCGGTGCCGGTTTCTATGGCATCATTATGTTCGTCATCATCGCTATCTTCGTAGCGGGCCTGATGGTCGGCCGTACGCCGGAATATCTCGGCAAGAAGATCGAGGCGAAGGAAGTAAAGATGGCGATGCTCGCCGTACTTTGCCTGCCTTTCGGCATGCTGATCTTCACCGCGATTTCCGTGGTGCTGCCTTCGGCAGTGGCGTCCGTCGGCAATGCCGGTCCGCACGGCTTCTCCGAAATCCTCTATGCCTACAGCTCTGCTGCGGCGAACAACGGCTCAGCCTTTGCCGGCCTGTCCGCCAACACTCCCTGGTACAACATCACGCTCGGTCTCGTCATGCTGATCGGCCGCTTCCTGGTCATCGTCCCGGCACTTGCTATTGCCGGCTCGCTGATCACCAAGAAGACGGTTCCCGCCTCGGCCGGCACCTTCCCGACAGACGGCCCGCTCTTCGTCGGCCTGCTCGTCGGCACGATCCTGATCGTCGGTGGTCTGACCTTCTTCCCGGCGCTAGCGCTTGGGCCGATCGTCGAACACCTCGCGATGATTGCCGGCCAGGCCTTCTAAGGAATGACGGCCATGAGCCAGACGCTTCTGAGCAAGCTTAGAAAAGCGATCGATCCACGCCCCTTCGACAGGGGGCGTGGCCAGGCCGGAAGGACCTGCGCATCCGACGCCATCCTCCTGGCAATGGTCGCTTTGTTCCTCGGCCTTGTCGTCTTCGGATTTCTGCTGGGCTGATCGGCGGCGTTCCGATCTGACCTTTTCCTCTTCACGCTGGAGCCTCTTATGAGCCAGTTAAAATCAGCGAGTATTCTGGATTCTCGCATCCTCGTTCCGGCGATCGGCGCTTCCTTCAAGAAGTTGAACCCGCGCACGCTTGCCAAGAACCCCGTTATGTTCGTGGTTGCAGTCGTTTCGACGCTGACCACCATTCTCTTCCTGCGTGACCTCGTCACCGGCGGCGGCAATCTCGGCTTCTCGCTGCAGATCAATATCTGGCTGTGGTTCACGGTATTGTTCGCCAATTTTGCCGAAGCCGTTGCCGAGGGCCGCGGCAAGGCGCAAGCGGATTCCTTGCGCAAGTCGCGCACCGAAACTCAGGCGAAACTGCTCGTCGGCAATAGCCGCACCGACTACAAGATGGTGCCCGGCACCAGCCTGAAGGTCGGCGATGTCGTTCTGGTCGAGGCCGGCGATATCATTCCGTCGGACGGCGAAGTCATCGAAGGCGTTGCTTCGGTCAACGAAGCTGCCATCACGGGCGAATCCGCGCCGGTCATTCGTGAATCGGGCGGCGACCGCTCGGCCGTAACCGGCGGTACGCAGGTTCTGTCGGATGAGATTCGCGTCCGCATCACCGCAGCTGCCGGCTCGACCTTCATCGACCGCATGATCGCGCTGGTGGAAGGTGCCGAACGGCAGAAGACGCCGAACGAAATTGCGCTCAACATCCTCCTTGCAGGCATGACGCTGATCTTTGTGCTCGCCACCGTCACCATCCCGAGCTTTGCCGCCTATGCCGGCGGTTCGATCCAGACGGTCGTGCTTGTCGCCCTGTTCGTAACTTTGATCCCGACCACCATCGGTGCGTTGCTCTCGGCGATCGGTATTGCCGGCATGGACCGCCTGGTCCGCTTCAACGTGCTTGCCATGTCGGGTCGCGCTGTTGAAGCGGCGGGCGACGTCGACACCCTGCTGCTCGACAAGACCGGCACCATCACCCTCGGCAATCGCCAGGCGACTGCCTTCCGTCCGGTTCGTGGCGTCAGTGAGCAGGATCTGGCGGATGCCGCCCAGCTTGCCTCGCTTGCCGACGAAACGCCGGAGGGCCGTTCCATCGTCGTTCTTGCCAAGGAGAAATATGCGATCCGCGGCCGTGATATGACGAGCCTCAGGGCAACCTTCGTGCCGTTTACCGCCCAGACGCGCATGAGCGGCGTCGACCTCGATGGCTCGTCCATCCGAAAGGGTGCCGTGGACGCCGTGCTTGCCTATGTGGATGGTGCAGCCAATAGCAGCACCGACGGCACTGCCGTGATTTCGCGCACTTCGAGCGAGACGCTGCGTGAACTGCAGGGGATTGCCGACGAGATCGCCAAGGCCGGCGGCACTCCGCTTGCCGTCGCCCGCGACGGTCGCCTGCTTGGCGTCATCCATCTCAAGGATATCATCAAGGGCGGCATCCGCGAACGCTTTGCCGAACTGCGACGCATGGGCATTCGCACCGTCATGATCACGGGTGACAATCCGCTGACGGCAGCGGCCATCGCCGCAGAAGCCGGCGTCGACGACTTCCTTGCACAGGCTACCCCTGAAATGAAGCTGGCGCTGATGCGCGAGGAGCAGTCCAAGGGCAAGCTCGTGGCCATGTGCGGCGACGGTACGAACGACGCCCCCGCACTTGCACAGGCCGACGTCGGCGTAGCCATGAACACCGGCACAGTCGCCGCCCGCGAGGCCGGCAACATGGTGGACCTCGACAGCGACCCGACCAAGCTGATCGAGATCGTCGAGATCGGCAAGCAGTTGCTGATGACCCGCGGCGCTCTGACCACCTTCTCCATCGCCAATGATATCGCGAAGTATTTCGCCATCATCCCGGCGATGTTCATCGCCTTCTATCCGCAGCTGAAGATGCTGAACATCATGGGGCTGGCGACGCCGCAAAGCGCCATTCTCTCGGCCATCATCTTCAATGCGCTGATCATCGTTGCGCTGATCCCGCTATCGCTGAAGGGCGTTCGCTATCGTCCGATCGGCGCCGGCGCGCTGCTGAGCCGCAATCTGCTGATCTATGGCCTCGGCGGCATCATCGTTCCCTTTATCGGCATCAAGGCCATCGACATGGCGATCAACGCCATCGGCCTCGCCTAAGGAGTTCCTCTCATGTTGAAACAAATCAGACCCGCCATCGTCATGGTCGTCGCCACAACCGTATTGACCGGCCTTGCCTATCCGCTCGCCATGACCGGCGCTGCCCAGGCTCTCTTTCCCCATCAGGCCAATGGCAGCCTGTTGGAGAAGGATGGGAAGGTCATCGGCTCCAGCCTGATCGGCCAGAACTTCACGAGCGACCGGTATTTTCATGGCCGTCCCTCGGCTACGACCGACACCGATCCGAACGACGCGACCAAGACTATCTCCGCGCCCTATAATGCGGCCAGTTCCGGCGGCTCCAATCTCGGTCCGACCAATTCGAGCTTGATCACCCGCATCAAGGGCGATGCGGCGACGTTGCAGGCGCAGAACCCGAACACGCCCGTCCCGGTGGATATGGTGACGACCTCGGGCAGTGGTCTTGACCCGGACATTTCGCCGGATGCCGCCTATTTCCAGATTCCGCGCGTGGCCAAGGCGCGCAACATGGATGAGGCCAAGCTCAAGGCGATTGTCGATGCTGCCGTGGAATCCCGGGAGTT
>NZ_JAELUG010000579.1 GCF_016429255.1 Rhizobium sp. ASV8 | reverse complement strand
GCCCTATTCCGGGGGAACGGAGGCGGTTTGGTTGGGCATCCAGAGGCATAATGCGGAGCCAGGCTGTTTTGTCTCACTATTATGGCAGCTCTGAATAGCCCAAGCTCGCTTTTGCATGAGTCCCTTGGGCGTCAGGTTGTCGCACCTCGGTAGAGCGTGGTATTGTACGATACATATGTTATGTATACCTACGACAAGCTCGGTGTTTCCGTTTTGTGGCCAAGGTGAATAATGTAATGAATAATGCAACCCCGCATTGCGAATTTTCAATGCATGTTTAGTGGTATGCTTGTTACTTTCGCCATTCAATCAATAGCGAGTACAGGATACACAGCGAGTACGCTGATGATTGAATCTTCAGATTGGAGCCTGCAACAGCGATATCTGCCAAACACGACGCCGCATTCCACCATCTAAGTCC
>NZ_JAELUG010000578.1 GCF_016429255.1 Rhizobium sp. ASV8 | reverse complement strand
GAGTTAGAGCCCCCATTGTCGACGGCTTTTTATAGCACCTGGCGGGAACAAAGTTCTGTTTATATTACTGTAGATGAAGCTGGCCATGGACGGCGACTTTTGAACCGGCTATTCATCGTTGGTCCGTTAAACCGATTGCAGAGGAGAGAAATCGAGGCAAAAAAAGCCGAGGACAATTGAAATGACGATATTATACGTACTTCGAGAACGTAACTCGTGGGATACAATTACTCCACAATTCTGGTTCCACAAGTTTCGATTTATTCGCACAAGACATGCCCATGACTGATGAGGGGGCATGTGGCGGATGGGTGAAGTATTTTGTACGAGCATGATAGATCGATGGGCTCCCTCATTATCGGTCGGATATTGGGCCGCTTGAATCTCGGTCTTGCTTTGTCATGTCTCTCATGCTCGCAGC
>NZ_JAELUG010000577.1 GCF_016429255.1 Rhizobium sp. ASV8 | reverse complement strand
CAGGAAGGTCGGGTTCTCGGCATATGCTACCAGCCCGATGGATGTTTCATCGTCAAACTCCCACGCACGATGCATAACTGCTTGCTTAATCGGCCAGAACCTTTAGTTGAGATGCTTGTCCCCGATGGCGATGAAAAAAAAGAGGCTGCGGTATATCGGGCATTGCCCGCCGCCACGGTACGTGGTGGAGTTTGTGGAGATGCGGAGCGGCAAGAAGGTTTGCAAGAAGTTTTGAGATGAGAGATCTGCAATATTTCGTACTTTAGTGTCATCAACTGCCGGTCGAATAGACCAATCAGTCAGCTCCATGGCTAATTACGGGTTGAGATACACAGCGAGACGTATTCGTTTCGGACCGTAAATGACGTTGTTACGCAAACAAAAAGAACGTTAAAGCCCGTCCAAGACCTAACTAGAAGGT
>NZ_JAELUG010000576.1 GCF_016429255.1 Rhizobium sp. ASV8 | reverse complement strand
GTACCTAGTTAGTCTTATTTGTTCCTTGTCTCTCGAGTCTATCAAGTCTACCTATTTATACAGCGTTTACAGCGAGACGACAAACCCTCGGCTTAATGGTTACGTTGAAAAATGCAACACTAATTGGCATCACACCTCCTCAATCCGTTCGACGTCAAAGCCATCGTAGCCGACTCGTTTCCAGCCTTTAGGGGTAAGTTCAACGAGACGCTTAAGCTCGGCGTCTTGTCTCCGTTCTGCACCTATCAGGCGCATTCCTGTCAGGCGCTCATTTCTCCACAGAGTAGACCAATTTCGTGGATAAGTTTCGCGCCATTGTTTCTCTGTCCATATCGTTGCTTCATTCGAAGCAGCGCCAGAGTTTCCCACGCCGGACCCGACTTCCCAAACGGAGGAGCCTTGTGATACATGGTGTAAAAAC
>NZ_JAELUG010000575.1 GCF_016429255.1 Rhizobium sp. ASV8 | reverse complement strand
CCTGTGTATCGTTGCCACAGCCAGCCCTGCAGAAAAGAGAGGTAGCAGCCAAACCTGTGCGCGCGCCAACGCTGTTGCCCCGAACCCTCCTTCCAGGGCCCTCCAAGGTCGGCGACTTTGCGAGAATAGGCTGGCCGGCATGATTTCGTCAAATACAAGAGCGACGCGGTCGCGGTACTCGAGTCCTGCGGCGCAAGGGGCACAGACTCCGACTCGGGCCCCTGCGCTGGGATGGAACTCACCTCTGCAACTGTCCAAGAACTCGGGAAACGAGGGATCAAGGTCGGTCATGGAGCGCTGGCTCGAGCCCTCCATCCAGAGCAAGCCCAGCTTCGAGGAGGCAGGTCTCGCACGGCATGGCGTCTTGGAGAACATGGCGCCGTTGGGATCTCTGCCCAAGGCGAAGAAGAATGGCGGCGAC
>NZ_JAELUG010000574.1 GCF_016429255.1 Rhizobium sp. ASV8 | reverse complement strand
AGATCGGGGTCTCGAGCGTCGACAGGGAATAGACACGGCAGGAAATCGGGGCACTCTTCAGCCCTTGGTTCTGCTGATGGTCTTGGATATGCTTTCTTCGTTTTCTGGCATGTTATATCGAACCCGACTGTTGTATTGTTTCGTACGGCCACAAGCACCGTTCAGGTGGCAAAGACTCTTGTACTACGCAACAGCCTGTTCTTGGACTGGTCTTGTGTGGCACCTGTCTTGCCGAATTTAGAGGACACCCCCGTTGAGGGAATTGACGCCACTGTTGGTGGCCTGCCTCGGAGAGGCGGGGTTGGCGTCGAATCCATGCTGAAGTAGCGTTCTTTCTGCACCTGCACTACTCGTATTAGCTAGCAAGAACATGGTCCGAGCTTGCGCATGTTCGATTAGGGTTAAGTGTAGAGGACGATGG
>NZ_JAELUG010000572.1 GCF_016429255.1 Rhizobium sp. ASV8 | reverse complement strand
GACCATGGGTACACGTGTGCTGGAGGAGCGTTGCATCGCTTTTTGCCTGCCATGCCGTGGAATGGATGAGCTTCCACCATAATGAGATAGCTCTACCCCGTCTCAGGCTGCTCGATTTTCCTTTCCTGTCTCATCTGCAACGTTGAGTTGAATTGAAGGGCCACTGAGACTTACACGCCGTCTTCCAAGACAACCATTTAGGATCCCGTTTGGTGTTTGTCAATCTCGCATCAAGAGCCTTCTTGGGCTGCGGCACATTGCGGAGAGCCATCTCCACGATCCGCACCCAAGTTTTGCCCCGTGGAGATGCTCAAACTGCCAAGTCGTTGAACTCACAAGTGTCTACTAATAAAAATCTTAGTAACAAATAAAGCAGCTCATCGTCATTATGAAAACGTAGTTTCCTGTCTCTTATACACAT
>NZ_JAELUG010000571.1 GCF_016429255.1 Rhizobium sp. ASV8 | reverse complement strand
ATGACAAGCCAGAGCTTCCATCACAAGCCTCAGCAACAGAAGACAACGAAGCAAGCGGAAGCGACTCGGACGACTCAACCTCTGATTCGGGAATTGACGAGTCAGAGCTGTACTCTTCCGATGACGAACAGCGCCCACAGCCTGGATCTACGCAGATAATGGCTTCGGCCAAGATTCGAGAACTTACTCGCATTCTTCACGCGGAAGTCGCAGATCACAAGTTTATCGTCTTTTCCCAGTTCACTTCAATGCTGGATCTTATTGAGCCATTCATGCGAAAAGAGGGGTTCAAGTTTACCCGTTACGACGGCAGTATGCGCAATGAAGAGCGCGAGGAGAGTCTGCGTCGACTACGCGAGGATAAGGGTGTTCGTGTTCTGCTATGCAGCTTGAAGTGCGGCAGTCTGGGTCTCAATTTGAC
>NZ_JAELUG010000005.1 GCF_016429255.1 Rhizobium sp. ASV8 | reverse complement strand
AGTTCGAGCGGATGATCGTCGTGTTGCGGCCGGTATTGCCGCCGCCGAGCCAGCCCTTCTCGATCACCGCGACATTGGTGATGCCATGCTCCTTGGCGAGATAGTAGGCCGCGCCCAAGCCATGACCGCCGGCGCCGACGATGATGACGTCATACTCCTTGCGCGGCTCCGGCGAGGTCCATTGAGCCTCCCAGCCCTTGTGAGCCCGCATCGCTTCCCGTGCCACGGCAAAAACCGAGTATTTACGCATTCGCCCTCAACTCCTTCAGGCAAGACGCCATTCTGTGGATCATACAAATCGCAAATCAGAAACCGACACAACGGCTCTTTTGCGACGCATTCAGGACCGGCTTTCGACACGGCTAAAAAGAATGAGCCGGCGGCGGGGCCGAACCATTCGAGGTGTTGGCATCCGCATGGCCGCATTCAACCCTTTGAGGAACAAACCATGGTATTGCGTCACGCGTAAAAAGAAGACACGCCGCAAGCAGATAAGACGAAGTCGCCAGAATTAAGAAAACGAGTTCCGAAACGGTTCCGTCGGCGCGGCCCTTACCGACGAGCATGCCGAAGCCGCAACCAATGATGAACATTATCACAAATTGCGCGCCAAGCGTCACCCAGCGCGCCCAGTTCAGCCGCCTGCGAACAACCAGCCAAACCCAGAAGATTTGGACGCAAAGAAACGCGACCTGTACAACTACATAGGCAAGCGGCGCTTCGGAAAAATGCTTGGCCCCCGCCTTATCCCAGTTCACGACCTGATTCATAAAAATCACCGCCATCCCGGCATATGTGAGGCGCTCGTAATACCGAACGCTCGTCGGCACGATCTGATCACTCATAGTTCCCCCTACTTGCGCTGGAGGTGGCAAACCTTCACCCGACCGCCATGACCATCCTTGCGCCAGACGCATCCTTCTCTGCGCGGCTTCTGGTTGTAAAGATAGATTTTCGCACGGTGTTTTCTGTCGAAAGTCTGGTTCGAAAAATCGTGGCCACCGACCCGGACATTCTTGCCGAAGCGCACCTCGCCGGCCGCGGCCGGCAAGAGCATTGACATCAGAACGACACCGACGAGCATCGCAGTGAGCATCGGCGCCATGAGCCCTTTCCCATCTCCTGCTAGACCGTGTGAATTCATAGAATGCTCCCCTCCGCACTCGCCGACCATGGAATCAGACTGCCGCCTCCTTGCGAAGAGGACCCGACATGCTGACGTTTCACGCAAGCACGCCGCTTCAAAAGACGCGCAGGTTCAAGCCTACACCCTATGGTGGGACCAGCATAATCAGGCCAATTCAATGCTCGACAAACCGCTTTTTCCTCTGCAAACTCACGATCTGGCTAGACTTTGACAAACCGATCTGCTATCTCGCCTAACCAATCGCAAGGCTACGGCTGCGCGAACGTTATATTTTTGCCTCCAGGCGCTGCCGTCGCCGTTGGCATCAACCAAACCAAAGGAACGTGATTCTCGTGCAGGTACTTGTCCGCGATAACAATGTCGACCAGGCTCTCCGCGCTCTCAAGAAGAAGATGCAGCGCGAAGGTATTTTCCGCGAAATGAAGATGCGCGACTATTACGAAAAGCCGTCGCAGAAGCGTGCTCGCGAAAAGGCTGAAGCTGTTCGTCGCGTTCGCAAGCTTGCTCGCAAGCGCGCTCAGCGCGAAGGCCTTGTTGCCAAGTAATCGCCGTTTTTTCGACGTTTTCAGATGCATGTGTGGCGGGGGCGAGTCGTTCGCCGCCGCCTTTTTGATTTATTCTCTGCGCAAATCGGATTAAATCAGAACAGCCTGATATGACGCATGGGGAAAGCGAACCCGATAATGGCAATGACGACTTTCGAAAAGTACCGCACTTCGAACTTCTCCTCCCGAGTTTCGAAGCAAGTCGCGGCCCTGCCAGTTTTGGCGATTCTTGCTGCAATCAGCCTTTCCGGCTGCCAGACGGCCTCCACCGATAGCGTCATCCGCATCGACAAGGCACAAGGCTCCTCGGAAAATATCGCTTCGCTGACTTCGGTCATCAGTGCCAATCCGCAGGATCCGGAAGGCTACAACGTTCGCGGCACGGCGTATGGCCGCGGCGGGGATTTCAACCGTGCTCTCGGCGACTTCAATCAGGCGATCCAGCTCAATCCGAAATTCTACCAAGCCTATGCCAATCGCGCGCTCATTTACCGCAACATGGGCAAGCTGCCGGAAGCAATAGCGGACTACAATGCTGCACTGCAGATCAACGGCAGTTACGATGTCGCCTATATCGGCCGCGGCAATCTCTATCGTCAGGCTGGCCGCGACAATGATGCCTTCAACGATTATTCCAAGGCGATCAGCCTCGGAACGACGGATGGCCGCGCCTATAACGGCCGCGGCGTGATCTTCCAGAAGCGCAATCAGCAGGACAAGGCGATCGACGATTTCTCGAAGGCGATCTCGTTGTCGCCGAACTCGCCCGAACCCTACAACAGCCGCGGCATTTCCTATCTCGCGCAGAATGACGACGACAACGCCTTCGCGGATTTCAATCATGCGATCGACCTGAACAACAAAGTCGCCGAATCCTGGGCAAACCAGGCTTTCGTCTACGAGCGCAAAGGCGACAAGGCGAAAGCCCGCCGCTCCTACCAGCACGCGGTCAATCTCGATCCCAATTATCAGCCGGCTAGAGACGGTCTGGCTCGCGTGGGCGGCGGGGCCTGATAGGAACCCGCATCCTGTTGACATGTTCAGCCGCCGGCGATGCTTCGCCCGGCGGCTTTTCTTTGCTCCGATGAAGGCATAGTCTTCAAGGCTCCCATCCGAACGAGACAGCGACATGCCCTCAGCCCAGAAAATCATCGTCATCGGCGCCGGAATCATCGGCGCCTCGATCGCCTGGCATCTTCAGCGTAAAGGCGCAGATGTCACGGTGGTTGCCGAAAAGGTCGGCGGCGTTGCAACCCCGAATTCCTTCGCCTGGATCAATGCGAGCTGGGGCAACCCGGAATTCTACTTCCACTTCCGCCGTCGTTCGATGGCCGAATGGTCGCGACTTGCAAGAGAGCTGCCCAATCTGCCGCTCCGTTGGTGCGGTGGATTGTGCTGGGATCTCCCCGAGGCAGAACTGGACGCTTACGCGGCGCAACATCACGGCTGGGGCTATGGCCTCCAGCCGGTTAATCAGAACACCAGCGCAATGATCGAGCCGAACCTTGCGGAGCCACCGGAATATGCGCTGCATGTCGCCGAAGAAGGTGCCGTCGAGCCGGTTGCCGCCGCCGAGATTCTGCTGAAGGACGCAGGGAATCGGGGGGCAAGGCTATTGTCTGATATCGAGGTCAGACGCCTCTTGACGGAGAATGGCCGCGTCACCGGCATCGAAACCAGCCAGGGGATCTTCCAAGCGGATCATGTCGTCCTCGCCGCCGGCGCCGGAACGGTGGCGCTTGCAGCATCCGCCGGCATCGACGTGCCGCTGGAAGCACCGCCAGGCCTGATCGTTCATTCCCGCCCCGCACCAAAACTGCTGAACGGCCTCGTCATGGCGCCTGAGTTGCACATGCGTCAGACCGTGGAGGGACGCATCATCGCCGGCAGCGATTTCGGCGGCACCGATCCCGCGGGCGATCCGGAAGGGGCAGCCGAAGAGCTGTTCGGCAAGGTCAAGGCGGCACTAAAGGGTGGCGAGGCGCTGGCTCTGGATTTTCACACGATCGGCTACCGCCCGACACCGAAGGACGGCCTGCCCATCCTCGGAAGCGTCGATGCTCAACCCGGCCTTTATCTGGCGGTTCTCCATTCCGGTGTGACGCTGGCGCCTTTAGTCGGGCTGCTTGCCGCCGAGGAGATGCTCGATGGTGCAAGCGCGCCGCAGCTTTCCGCGTTCCGCCTTTCTCGCTTTGCGTGATCAGACGGACATCGCGGTTGTCGAGGCGGCCGGAACAAATCGCTATGGTCGTAAATATCGGGGATCGCTTATGATTTCGCAGCAATGACTTTTCAGATGTTGCAAGGTAATTTACGGGGCCCTAACATGGGTGCCTAAAGAGCATGTAGCTCGGGTCTAAGCATGGGGGCGCTTGGCATGATGACCAGAACCATTATTTCCGCTTCTGCCAGCGTGGTCGATAGGTCCGGAGATCTGACCTGCTGATCGCTCCATGAGGAAGCCGCACTTCCCAAAAGCGTCGATCGGAGCCTATCTGATCGCCATCGCCTTGGCGATCGCTTTGCCTATCCTGGCCTTTGTCGCTCTACTCCTCGTCCAGCTCGAAGACAATGAACGCGACGCCCTGAAGGGCGATACCGTCCAGGCAGCCCAAGGTCTGGCGCGCGTCATCGACCGGCAATTGCAAGACATGGCAACCACGCTGCGGTTGCTTTCCTCTTCGCCGGAGCTGGAAACCAATGACATCGCCACCTTCTTCGCCCGGACGGAGACGGTTTTGCGAACCGATTCGCTCTTCGTGCTGCTCATGGAAAAGGACGGCCAGATTCGGTTGAATACCCGCTGGCCTCTCGGCAAGGCGCTCGGCAAGACGGGCAATATGCCCGCGCTGCAATCGGCGCTGGATTCCGGACGCATCGAGACCTCCGATGTCTTCGTGGCCTCAACCGCACGGCGTTGGGTATACAACGTCACTTTGCCGCTCGAGCATTCCCCGGCCGGCGCCGCCCTGGCTATCACCCAGGATGCCAACGACCTTGCCAAACTCGTGACGACGGAGGCGCTGCCGCCGGGTTGGTCGGCTGCTGTCATCGACAAGTCCGGCCATGTCGTCGCGGCCAGCGGCCCGACGATCCATGCACCGGGCGATGCTTTCAACAAGGAGATCCTGTCGAAGCTGATTGCATCCAGCGGCGTCTATCAGGATGAGAAGGTCCTGCCACGCTCTCTGCTTGGCTACGCGCAGATCTCCGGCTGGTCATGGAAGGCAGTGGTCTGGGGGCCGATCGCCTCGGCGCAGTCTTCTCTGATGAGCACCTGGCGCTTTCTCATCTATGGCGGTGTCACGCTGCTGCTGATCGCGCTGATTGCCGTCTACGCGCTGGCAAGGCAGGTGCGCATCACCATACAGAGCATCGCCGACATGGCCGATCGCATGGGCCGCGGCGAGATTGTCGCTCCGATCGACACCAGCGTTGTCGAAGCCAACCAGGTGGCAGTCGCACTCTCCAACGCCTCTTTCGACCGCAGCGTCACGGAAGATCGGCTCCATTTCGTCATGCATGAACTCGTGCACCGCACCAAGAACCTGCTGGCGCTCGCCCAGGCGATGACACGCCAGCTCGCGCGGCAGACGGACAGCGTCGACACGTTCCAACGAGCGGTCGCAGACCGATTGGAAGGGCTCGCCCGTTCGATAGAAGTGCTGACCAGCGAACAATGGTCCGGCGTCTCGCTGCGGCGAGTGATCGACATCCATCTCGCGACCTTTCTGCAGGCGCCGCAGCAGCTCGACGTGCAAGGCAACGATTTCCTACTGAAGCCCGAGGCCGTTCAGAATCTCGGGCTGGTCCTACACGAGCTGGCAACCAATTCGGTGAAATACGGTGCGCTTTCCGCACCCGAAGGCAAGATCAAGATCGAATGGGCAAATGAGATCGGCGAAAACGGGCCGATGATCCGTTTCGTCTGGAGCGAAAGCGGCGGCCCCGAGGTCAAGCAGCCAACCGAAGCCGGCTTTGGCACCACCGTCACCAAGGTCCATGCCGCCGCCGCCTTCGGAGGCAATGTGGACATAGACTTCCGCCCAACCGGTCTCGTCTGGACGCTGCTCTCCCCGCGCAGCATGATGGAACGCGAACGTAGCTGACGCCTATGTCTGGGCGACGGTTGCTTCAGCGCGCGCAAGCAGCACCGCCCGCTCCTTGCTATTTCCCGTCATCTCGGCGGCGCGGTGAAACTCGACGCGCGCCTCCGCGGTTCGTCCGAGTTTCTCCAAAAGATCGCCGCGCACGGTCGATAGCAAATGTGACTCCCTCAGGCGCGGCTCGTCTTTCAATGCATCGACGATGACAAGCCCTTGCGCGGCTCCGAACGCCATGCCGACGGCGACCGCTCGGTTAAGCTCGACGATCGGCGACGGGGCGGCCAGAGCCAACGCCTGGTAATAGGCGGCGATGGCGATCCAGTCGGTTTCGGCGGCGGTCGTGGCCCGGGAATGACATGCCGCGATCATCGACTGCAGTAGATATGGACCGGGCATTGGTGTGAGGAGCAACGCACGGCTCAGATGATCGAGGCCACTGCGGATGAGCGACCAGTTCCACCGACTGCGGTCCTGATCGAGCAGCAGGATCGGATTGCCCGCGTCGTCGGTCCGGGCCGCGAAGCGCGAAGCCTGCAACTCCATAAGCGCGAGCAGCCCCAGCACCTCCGGCTCGTTGGACATCAATGCCGCCAGCGATCGCCCGAGGCGCAATGCCTCGCCGCACAAATCGTCCCGCAACCAATGCGGCCCTTGCGTCGCGACATATCCCTCATTGAAGATGAGGTAGACCACTTCCAGCACGGCCGCGAGACGTTCCCTTCGCTCCTCGCCGCGGGGCGTCTCGAACTCAAGACCAGCCTCGCGCAGCGTCCTCTTGGCGCGAACGATGCGTTGGGCAACGGTGGCCTCGGGCAACAGAAATGCATGACCGATTTCCTGGGTGGAGAGGCCGCCCAGCAGCCGCAGGGCTAGAGCCGCGCGTTGTTCGGGCGGCAATACCGGATGGCAGGCGGTGAAGATCAACCGCAGCAGGTCGTCATCGATATCTTCATCCAGCAGGGCCTCGATATCGGGCATCGCGCGCTCAAGTTCGGCAAGATCGATCGTGAATTCGCGATTCTTGCGGTCGATCAGCGTAGTGCGACGCAACCGGTCAAGCGCGCGGTTCTTCGCAACCTGTGTCAGCCACGCCGCCGGGTTGCGCGGGATACCATCTTGGGGCCAGCGTGCTAGGGCCAGCACGAAGGCATCCTGCGCGATCTCCTCGGCGAGCCCGATGTCTCGCAGCAAGCGGTTCAGCCTGGCGGCGAGCTTTGGCTGCTCGATCCGCCAGACCGCCTCGATGGCACCGGAGGTGGTCACCCCTTCAGCTCGCTGAAGCCTGCAGCCGCTTTCTGCACATCCTCGGGGAAATCGCTCATCTCCTGAATGCGACGAACCTCGATGGTGGCGTTTTCTCCTGCGGGGCAACGACGCGCCCACTCGATGGCCTCGTCGCGCGAGCGCACATCGATGATCCAATAGCCACCCAGCACCTCCTTGACCTCGGCGAAGGGACCATCGACGACGGTAGGCTTTCCGCCCTTGAAGCTCACCCGCGCGCCGGAAGCCGGAGGATGCAGCCCTTCGAGCGCCAGGAGCACGCCTGCCTTCTTCAGCTCTTCATTATATTTCATCATCGCCTCGATCGCCTCCAGGCTGGGCAAGGCATCGGGCGCGGCAGAAGCGTAGCCGTCGGGAATCATCAGCATCATGAATCGCATGAGTTCTGTCTCCTTGGTTGGTTAGAACATAGCACACGACGAACGAGCCACCGCGAAATCGACGGCAGCTCATAAATAGATCTGACTTTTTTGAAGAACGAGACGCGCAGAGCGATAATCCCGATCGAGGGCTCCGCGCATTTCGATGCTTAGTCGTTCATCGCCTTGACGATTTCCTCGGTCACCTTCTTGGCGTCGCCCAGGAGCATCATCGTGCCGTCCTTGTAGAACAGCGTATTGTCGATGCCGGCATAACCGGAGCCGAGCGAACGCTTCACGAAGAGGCAGGTCTTGGCCTTATCGACATCGAGGATCGGCATGCCGTAGATCGGCGAAGTCTTGTCGTCTCGCGCAGCCGGATTGGTCACGTCATTGGCGCCGATGACATAGGCGACATCGGCCTGGGCGAATTCCGAATTGATGTCCTCGAGTTCGAAGACCTCGTCATAGGGCACGTTGGCTTCGGCGAGCAACACGTTCATATGCCCGGGCATGCGGCCGGCTACGGGATGGATGGCATATTTCACCTCGACGCCATGCGCCTTCAGCCTGTCGGCCATTTCGCGCAGCGCGTGCTGAGCCTGCGCCACCGCCATGCCGTAGCCCGGCACGATGATGACCTTTGAGGCGTTGGCCATCAGATAGGCGGCGTCTTCGGCCGAGCCGAGTTTTACCGTCTTGTCGGAATTGTCGGCCCCGCCCGATACCGTCTCGCCGCCAAACCCACCGAGAATAACCGAAACGAAGGAGCGGTTCATGCCCTTGCACATGATGTAGGACAGGATCGCACCCGACGATCCCACAAGCGCGCCGGTGATGATGAGCGCGAGATTGCCGAGCGTAAAGCCGATGCCGGCGGCGGCCCAGCCGGAATAGGAATTCAGCATCGACACGACGACGGGCATGTCCGCGCCGCCGATCGGCACGATCAGCAGCACGCCAAGCGCCAGCGACAGAAGGACGACGGCCCAGAAGGCGAAATGGCTCTCGCTGATCGCAAGGTTGATGATAAAGAAAACAATCAGGATCAGCAGGGCGGCGTTGATGACGTGCCGGTTCGGCAGCATGATCGGCTTGCCGGACATGCGCCCGTCGAGCTTCAGGAAGGCGATGATCGAGCCGGTGAACGTCAACGCGCCGATGGCGACGCCGATTGCCATTTCGATGCGGGCTTCCGTGTGGATCTGGCCGATTTCACCGATGCCGAAGGAAGACGGCGTATAGAGCGCGGAAGCCGCAACAAGAACGGCCGCCAGACCGACAAGCGAATGGAAGCCGGCCACGAGCTGCGGCATCGACGTCATCGGAATGACGCGGGCGATATAAGCCCCTGCCCCGCCGCCGATGGCAAGACCGAGAATGATGAGCACGAAGCCACCAAACGACGGCGTTGCCAGCACCAGCGTGGTGACGATGGCAATGCCCATACCGATCATGCCGTAGAGATTGCCGCGCCGGCTGGTTGCCGGATGGGATAGCCCGCGCAGCGCCAGAATGAACAGGACGCCGGAGACGAGATAGAGGAAAGCCGCGATATTGCTCAGCATGCCGCTCTCACTTGTCTTTCTTCTTGTACATCGCCAGCATGCGCTGGGTGACAAGGAAACCACCGACGATGTTGACCGAGACCAGGACTAGCGCCACGAAGCCGAAGCCGGTGGCGAGACCACTCGCGGAAATGCCCACTGCCAGCAGCGCACCAACGACGATGACCGAGGAGATGGCGTTCGTTACCGCCATCAGCGGCGTGTGCAGGGCCGGCGTTACCGACCAGACCACGTAGTAACCGACGAAAATCGCCAGCACGAAGATTGCCAGCTGGAAAACGAAGGGATCGATCGCTCCGCCCGTTGCAGCGCTTGCGGCCTGCGGCGCCTGCGCGGCGGCGTTCGTGACGGCGGTGACAGCATCATTCAATTGCTGAAGTGCCTGGTCCATTGTTTGGCTGGCCATCTCAGAGATCTCCCTTCTTGACCGTGGGCTGGTCGGGATCGACGAAATTCGGATGCACGACTTCGCCGCCATCGGTCAGCATCGTTGCCTTGATCAATTCGTCGGCACGGTTCAATCCGAGGCTCTTGCTGTCCTTGTCGACCATGGTTTCCAGGAAGGTGACCAGGTTCTTGGCATAGAGAGCCGAGGCACTTGCCGGGATCCTTCCGGCCATGTTCGGATATCCGATCACCTTGACGCCTTCGACATCAGCGACCTTGCCGTATTCGGCACCCTCGATATTGCCGCCGCGCTCGACTGCAAGGTCGACGGCAACGGCGCCGGGACGCATCGCCTTCAGCATCTCACGGCCGACGAGCCGCGGTGCGGGCCGACCGGGGATCAGCGCCGTGGTAATGACGATATCCTGTTTGGCGATATGTTCGGCGACGAGGGCGGCCTGCTTGGCCTGATACTCCTTAGACATTTCCTTGGCGTAGCCGCCAGCCGTCTCGGCCGCCTTGAATTCCTCGTCTTCCACCGCAATGAACTTCGCGCCGAGCGAGGCGACCTGTTCCTTGGCAGCGGGGCGAACATCGGTGCCCGAAACCAGGGCGCCCAGGCGCCTGGCCGTCGCAATGGCCTGCAAACCGGCAACGCCGGCACCCATGACGAAGACCTTTGCCGCTGGCACGGTGCCCGCCGCCGTCATCATCATCGGCAATGCCCGGTCATAGACCGCGGCAGCTTCGATCACTGCCTGATAGCCGGCAAGGTTGGCCTGCGACGACAGGACGTCCATCGACTGCGCGCGCGTTATGCGCGGCATCAGTTCCATGGCGAAACTCGTCAGCCCGGCTCGCGCCATTTCGGCAAGAGCAGCCTCGTTGCCATAGGGATCCATGATGGCGATGACGATCGCACCGCTTTTATAGCCGGAAATCTCCCCGCTTGTCGGTCGCCTGACTTTGAGGACGACATCCGCCGCCTTCGCGTCCTCGGCGGTGCCTATACGGGCACCGACGGCTTCATACTCGGCATCCGGAACGCGCGACGAAGCGCCGGCGCCGGCTTCGATGACGACATCGAAGCCGAGGTTCTTCATCTTCTTCACGCTCTCGGCGGAAGCGGCGACACGCGTCTCTTCCGCCACGCTTTCCTTGGCCACGAAAACCAGATTGCCCAACGACAACACCTCGCATCAAACGGCAGCGCATCGCATACGATGGCGCGTCAACCTGTAGAATTACGGGAAGGCCCGGGCCTGTGACCCGGCGTCGATCAGCGCGGAAGCGTCAACGCAGAAGGACGATGCTGGCGATGGAAAGAACGATGAAAATAAGTAGACCGCCGAGGAAGCCGGCATGACCGAAGAAGCCCGCCGCCATGGCAATCAGCAATGCCGCGATGATCGCGGATCCGACCTTGGCGCCCGAAATGAAAAGATTGTAGGTCTTTTCGTGCTCCTTATAGTCCATCGGAGCACCCAGTTCGGCGGGTCCAGTATGATGTTCGGCCATTCAAAAAATCTCCCCTCGATGCACTCAACCCGTGGGCTCGACAATGCGCCAAGGGTTGGAGTTCGTCCTCAAAAGCGGCGGCACCAAGCAAGACGATGCCGCAGCCAAATTTCCTCTACCGAGGGGTTACACAAAGCGAGAAGAAATGCAATGCACGAGAAGGTCGCAGCCGTACGCAGGCTAGCCGAATTGCCCGTGAATTTCACGCCTTCCACCACTTGCCAGCCGCGCCGTCGGCAGGATGGTCAGAGGAGGTGAGCCGTTATCCTTGCTGCGTGAGAACATCATGCGCCGTTCGTATGGTTCCGAATCGAAGAACGGATAGCGTTTCATCAGCTTCCCGCGAATCTCCTTCGACCGCGACGCCAACAGCGTCAGCTCGAAGCCGTAGGTCTTGGTCATGCGCGGCGGAACAACCGTGTCGGCATAGAAGACACGCTTGTAGAAGGCCGCATGCGCCGGGCGAATATGCTGCATCACTCGATCGGTGTCGAAATAGATGGCACCGACGATCGCTGGCCGCAACGTGAGATAAGGCAAGGCCGGCAATTCCAGTTCGAAATCGGGATCAACGGCAAAGCGGGCGGGGTCGATCAGCGACATGCCGGCATCGAGGAAAGCGTGAATTTCGTCGGGGAAGATGCCGGTCGACTGGCATACCCGATGATCCGGCGTGACATGGTGTATTCGCACCGTGCTCACCAGCTCTTCGTAGTAATAGACCCCGAAAATATAGGCGTGGTCGTCGAAGTCGATGTCATCGATCAGGTTTTTAGCGGCCACCGGCAGGACGGAGCGCGCTTTGTAGGCCTTGTAGCGTAGCCGCGCGACATCCTCCATGTCTTCGCTGCTTTCGATCCGGCGGTATTCCACGTGATCGAGCACCTCCATCAGCTTGCCCGCGAAGCTGTTTTGCAAAGCACTCATGTTAGTCATGGTTAATGTTCCGTAATGGTTAACGGACCATCATTCGTATTAATGGAAAATTTGATCAATATTTGTTTTAAATTTTATTAACTATTCGTTCATTAAGGTTAATTTTCTTAACGAATACCGGTATAGGCTTAAGCTCAGCAAAGTGTTCAAATCTTCACCCTGGCGAGACCGGGGACAGGATCCGGGTGGTATCACATCCGTATCTGCTCCGGGTCAAACGGACCGAGGTCTGCTGGATGATTCAAAGGAAATGAATGATCTGCGCGAGCGAACCTGGCAGCAAAACAAGGCCGCTATTCAACACGTCTATATGTCTTGAAGAGACGATCCAGGACGCTTCTGTCGGATGCGTCAGGCGACGTGATCGTGCCGCAACCCCGACTGTCGCCGGCTGAGGCTGTCCACCATGCCGGCAACCTGCTCCTGCGCCACGGGCATGGAGAACACATAGCCCTGGATGATATCGGCCAGATCCTTCTCGACGATCAGTGCCAGTTGCTCCAGCGTTTCAACGCCTTCGATCACGATATGGAGGCTAAGGGCGCGGGAGAGATCGACGATACCGCAGAGAAGTTTGAAACGACGGCTGTCCGTCGTGATGTCGCGGACGAAGGACCGATCAATCTTGACGACGTCCACCGGCAGTGAATCGAGATAGCTCAGGCTTGAGAAGCCCGTACCGAAATCGTCGATCGCAATCGTGATGCCCTTGGCGCGCAGATCCGCCAGAATCGAACGAACGGTCGCTATCTCGTCCATCAGGCAGCTTTCCGTCACTTCGAGATGCAGCCGCGACGGCTCGAGGCCCGATGTCTCGAGTGCTTGCACCACGACATCGACGATATCGTTGCTGCGCAGGTCGTGCGCCGAGAGGTTGACGGACACGGCAATCGGCGCCGGCCATGAAACACAGTCCCGGCAAGCCTGATTGATCATGAAGCGGGTGATGCCGCCGACGATGCCCATCTCTTCCGCGATCTGCACGAAGATATTGGGCGGGATCGAGCCCTTTTCCGGGTGGACCCAGCGCGCCAGCGCCTCGCAGCAATCGATGCGGGAGCCGTCCGGCGTGAACATCGGCTGGTACATGGCCAGAAGCTTGCCGGTCTCCACGGCCTCGCGCAGATCGTCCTTCAGCTTCTGTCGCTCAACATAGCGCGCGTCCATCTCCTGTTCGAAGGCGCTGCAGCCGCCCTTCATGCGCAGCTTGGCATCGAACAGCGCCAGGTCAGCCTTGATCTGCCACTCTTCCGGACGGAACTCGCGGCTCGACATGGTGACATATCCGCCGCTGAACGAGATCCGGAGGCTATTGTCATCGACGTCGTAGGTGCCTGTCATCGCCGAGTGCAGCGCACGCACCCGAGAATCCAAGTCCGGCGCATTGTCCTCGTTCGGGAAGAACAGCACGAATTGATCGCCTACCAGCCGCGCGGGAAGCACGGTGGTGCCGGCAAGCTCCTTCAGGCGCTCCGCGATGGCAACCAGCAATCTATCGCCGGTCACATGGCCCTTGGTGTCGTTGACATGCTTAAAGTCGTCGACGTCGAGGACGAGGATGCCGACCTGGCTCTCGGCGGTTCGCGCCGCGAGCTTTTCCTTGACCAGTTCGACGAAATATTCACGGTTCGGCAACCCCGTCAGAGGGTCGTAGCGCACCATGTGCAGGATCTTGCGCTCCGCGCGGATGCGCACGGTCACATCCTCGAAAATCAGGATGACGACGCCGTCGGCGCGGCGACTTGCCGAAAATTCGAGGAACTGATCCTCGTTGAACTGGATGAGAGTGCGCGAAAGCGTGCCGCTGACAAGCTGCGCCATCTGTCGCTGAATAAGCCCCGGCAGCGAACCGTCGATGAAGGCATGACGGGCGCCGTAACGCAGCACGACGTCGAATTCGCAATCCTTGAGCTGCTCCTGATGCGAGAAATTCAGGAGCTCGCATGCCTTGCGATTGACCACGAGGATGCGATTGTGGGCATCGAGCATGAACAGGCCATGCGTCATATTGTTGAGCGCGGTATCGAACCGGTCGGCGATCTGCGAGATCTCGCGCGATGCAATGACATTCTTATAGAGAAATTCGCGCACGCCGTTCGCCATCGCCCGCGTCGTCAATCCGAACGGGACGAGCATGATGGACACCACAGCCTTGTAGAGCTGCTCCGACATCAGACAAGCGATGATAATGGGCAGACAGCAGGCCAGGGTCTGGAGATCGATCGCCTTCTGGGAGCCGTAGTTGCGGCCGACAATCGAGACCATCGACGCCATCGTCACCGCGATGCAGATGAATTCCGCGAGCGGATCCTGCACCATGAGAATGGCATAGCCGCTGCCGATACCGAGAATCGAAGCGGTTCCCGCCGCTCCGATGACATAGCGGGTTTCCCAATGCGCGATATCGGCGCGCGTGAAACCGTGCTTGTCGGCGGCGTCGAAGAGCCAGAAAGAATACATCCGCAGTGCGAAAACAGCCGCAAAAGCCAGGCAGAGAACGAGATAGATGCTCGCGCGCGTGCTCATGAAGACGATGACATACGTCAGGATATGAACGACCACGCCCGTAAACAATGTTTTACGGTTTCCGAAAAGCGAACTGACGAACGACAGATAAACATCCGTCGGTACGGTGTCCGGGCTTGGAGGCTTCATTCAGAGTTCCCCTGATGCGGCGGACACCCTAGGTGAAACACTTTAAAATTTGATTGCCCAAATAGCACGCATCTGGACAGATTTTCCAATTATGCCGGTAACTTAGGTTGAGTTGACGTTACGACACGCATCGTATTCGTGCAACTAAGCCAAGTGAGTTCCGCCTGCAGCTTAATATTTAAGTGACTAATAAAGAAAACAAAACATCATTAAACACTTATGCAATGTCGATTATAGCTTGCCTGCCCGCTGCTGGATCATCATGAACGTATCGAACGTGTATTCCGAGAGCTGCATCCACAAATACGCGTCCTTCTTGTAGGCAACCTGGTCTTCATAGATGCGCTTGAAGGAATCGTTGGATTTGGAAAGCTCGGCATAAAGTGTGCCCGCAGCCTGGAAGCAGGCCTCCATGATTTCCTGGCTGAAGGGCCGCAACGTCACGCCCTGCTTGACGATTTCCTTCAGGGCCTGCGGGTTCTTCACGTCGTATTTCGCCAGCATATTGGTGTTGGCAAAAGCGCAGGCGTCGGTAAGAACGGCCTGATAGTTCTTCGGCAGCGCGCTCCATTTTTCCAGGTTGAAGAAGGCATGCACTACGGCGCCGCCTTCCCACCATCCCGGGTAATAATAGTATTTCGCGATCTTCTGCAGCCCGAGCTTCAAGTCGTCATAGGGGCCAACCCATTCGACCGCATCGATGGTGCCCTTGTCCAACGCGCCGTAGACATCGTTCACGGCAATATCTTGCTGCGGGGCAACGCCGATCTTCTCCATCACCTTTCCGGCAAGACCGGCCAGGCGCATCTTCAAGCCCTTGAGATCGTCGAGCGTGTTGATTTCCTTGCGGAACCAACCGCCCATCTGCGCGCCGGTATTGCCGGCAGGAAGGCCCAACATGCCTTGCGTCGCATAAAAATCGTTCATCAGCTTGTTGCCGTTGCCCTGGTAGAACCAGGCATTGGTCAGCCGGGCATTGAGACCGAACGGTAGCGCCGTGCCGATGGCATAGGTCGGATCCTTGTTCGCGAAATAATACGAACACGTATGCGCAGCATCGACGGTTCCGGCGCTCACCGCATCGACCGCCTGCGCGCTGGGCACGATTTCACCGGCCTCGTAGACCTGGATAATGAAATTGCCGTTGGTCGCATCGGACACATGGGAGGCGATATCCTCGGCTCCGCCATAGATCGTATCCAGGCTCTTTGGGAAAGACGAGGTCATTTTCCAGGTGACCTTCGGCGATTCCTGAGCCAGGGCCGGACTGGCAAGTGCCGAGGCGGCAGCACCTGCGCCAACGGCTCCTGCCCGCCTTATGAAGGAACGGCGATCCATCGAATTCTCCCATACGGACGGCTTTGCTGGAGAGCGGCGCGCTCCCCGACCCGGCGCAAGCGATGGAACTAACCACGCCGCACACAGTCTTTCAAGTTTGCTCTCGCATCGCATTATGGCGATTCCTGTACATCCTTGTGACGAATGAAGGCAAAGCCTCGTGGAAACCACTTCACGTTGCCGCCGAAGCCATATTCACGTAAATTGGAGCCGATGAGAATTCGCCCTCGGATTGACATCTTCGTCGGTCAGGGGTCTGAGAAAACAGCCCCTGTCGCATCTTCCGGAGCCTAGAATGTCCAGACCGATCATCGCCATTCCCGCCGATATCCGCGAGTTCGACGGAACGAACTGGCATGCGGTGCAGCTACAATATGTCCACGCCGCCGTGAAGGCAGGGGGATTGATGGCCCTGATCGTGCCTGCGCTTGAGAGCGACAACGATGCGGACGCCATTCTGGATCGCGTCGACGGCTTGCTCGTCTCCGGCTCGGCCACCAATGTGCATCCGTCGCTCTATGGGAAAGAAGCAAAAGATAGCGATGGCCCCTTCGATCCGGCGCGCGACGCGACATCGCTGCCGCTTATCCGCCGCGCCATCGAGCGCGCGATTCCCATGCTCGCCATCTGCCGCGGCATTCAGGAGCTGAACGTCGCCCTTGGCGGCACGCTTGCCAGCGAAATCCAGGATCAGCCGGGAATATGGGATCATCGCAAGCCGCAGAATGTCGATCGCGACACGATGTATTCGATCCGCCAGAGCGTCTTCGTCAAGGAAGGTTCCTGCATCGCCCGCGTTGTCGGTCCGGGCGAAGTAAAGGTAAACTCGCTACATCGCCAGGCGATTGCCGAAACGGCGCCGAGACTGCAGGTCGAAGCTCTGGCCGAGGATGGCACCATCGAAGCCGTCTCCGTTATCGGCGCCCGGGTCTTTGCCGTCGGCGTGCAATGGCACCCGGAATACTGGGCCGAAACGGATTCGCCGTCGCGCAAACTGTTCGTCGCCTTCGGGGACGCGGTTCGCGACTATGCAGCGAGCAAGGATCGGCTCGCCGCCGCCCAATAAAGCATTTTTATTCCTTTGCGGGCGCCGCGTGGTCAGCCCCGCGGCTTGACCGGCGTTTCCGGCACCGGCGTTATCGGCTGGCCCTTGGCGAACCAGTCGATGACGTTGTCGGCGACGAGATCAGCCATGGCGTCGCGTGTCGGTACCGAGGCGGAGGCCACATGCGGCAGCAACGAGACATTCGACAGCGAGAGATAACCGGCAGGGACATTGGGTTCGTCATAGAAGACATCGAGGCCGGCAGCCCCCAGCGTACCATTGCCGAGAGCGGCGATCAGCGCGTCATCATCGACTGACCATCCACGGCCGACATTGATGAATACGCCCTGCGGCCCGAGCGCCGACAGGATTTCCGCATTGATGACCTTATGGGTCTCCGCTGTTTTCGGCACGATGGAAATCAGCGTGTCCACCGACTGCGCCATTTCCTTCAGCGTCGGATAATAGTCATAGGGCAGCGAGTCGCGCGGCGAACGGGTGTGATAGCCGATCTTCACCTTGAACGGTTCGAGCCGCCTTGCAATTTCGAGGCCGATGCGGCCGAGCCCGTAAAAGCCGACGCGGCGGCCCTTCATCGAGAAGGGAGAGAGCGGAAAGGCACCATCCTTTACCCAGCGCCCCTCGCGCAGCCAGCTTTCCGCCTTCGGAAACTGCCGCAACGTGTTCAACAGGAGAGCAATCGCCGTATCCGCAACCTCGTCGTTCAGCACGTCGGGCGTGTTGGTGACGACAATCCCCTTCGAAGCGGCGTGTTTCACATCGATACCGTCATAGCCGACGCCGAAATTGGCGATGACTTCAAGATTCGGAAACGCATCGATCCAGGCGGCGCTGAAGCCACCTCCGACTGCAACGCCGCGCACCCGCGCCGCGGTTTCGGCATCGACATTCGGACCCCCGTCGCGTTCGACGGAAACAATGTCGAACTGCTTTCCGAGCCTTTCGAGAACACGCGGGTGTATCTTCCCCGGAACGAGGATGGCGACGCGGCTATCGGACATGGAACTTTCCTCTTTGGATACGGGCGCGACTAAAGGCGAGCCTTGTAGGGCGCCGTTGACTGGCGGATGCGCATTTCCGGCTTGATGAGATGGATACCATCCGGCTCATGGCTTCCTGCCAACCTATCCAAAAGCGCTCGCGCGGCAAGTCTTCCGACCTCAGCCTGACCGTTCCAGACCGTAGTCAGTGCCGGCGTTGCGATCGCGGCTTCTTCCAGGTCGTCATAGCCGGTCACTGAAATGTCTCGTCCCGGTACGAGGCCGGCGCGAGAAATGCCGTTCATCAGCCCGATGGCGACCAGATCGTTCCAGCAGACCGCCGCCGTTGGCTTTTGCGGCAATGACAGGAAGTGCACCGCCGCCTCGAAGCCGCCCTGCTTTGAGCGCGCTCCGGGAATGCGCAGATTGGAATCGACTTCGATTCCAGCCTTGCGCAGCGCATTGACATAGCCCTGATAGCGGTCGCGCCCCGTCGAGGTCTGGTCCGTGCCACCGATCATTGCGATGGAACGATGGCCGAGGCTGATCAGGTGATTGGTGGCAAGCGAGATGCCGTAGCTGTCGTCGCCGCGATAGGTCGGCAGATCGAGCGCCTCGATCTGGCGCGCCACGAGGATGGCCGGCATGCCGTTTTCTTCCGCCAGCTCGAAATCTTCCGGCGGTGTGCCGATTGCCGGAGACATGATGACTCCGTCGCCGCCGAGCTGCAGCAGAGTCTCGATGAACGTTCGCTGCTTCTCGACCGAATCATAATGATTGGAGAGGATGAAGGTGTGGCGGCTGCGGTCGAGTTCGCTTTCGATCGCCTTCAGGATTTCTCCGTAGAACGGGTTCATGATGTCGTGAACGACGACGCCGATGATGCCCGATCGCGACGTTCTGAGGCTCGCTGCGCGACGATTGTAGATGTAACCCAGCGCTCGCGCCTGGTCCTTGATCTTCTCTCGCGTGTTGACCGCGACCAATGGACTGTCACGCAGAGCCAGAGATACGGTTGCAGTTGAAATGCCGAGCGTTTCCGCGATCGTCGAAAGCTTTATCTTTTGCGCCACGCGCTCCCTCCCCGTGAGCAGCCGTAACCTATTCCGTTCGTTTTACGATTCCGGAATTTAAAATATTTAATTAAAAGCTTTAATCGCGTCGCGCAACTCGAATTCGTGAGGATTTTCAGATTTCCTCATCGTCCTCGTCGTCATCGCCCGCCTGGAGGTTGTTCTCGATCGCCTTGAGCAAACGAACGAGCGAGCGGATGTCCTTTTCCGAGAAGCCGCGCGTCGCGAGTTCATCACAGCTGGCGGCAGAGCTTTCAATCTCGCTGACGCTGTTGCGGCCCGCCTCGGTGAGATAGACCTTGGTCAAGCGGGCATCTTCGGCATCCGGCCGCCGTTCGACAAAGCCTTGCGCCTCCATGCGCCCGATCGTGCGCGTCATCGTCGGCGCCTTGACGCCGAGTTTCTGCGCCAACGATCCGGCCGGAAGACCGTCGCTGGCCGAAAGCGCAAGAATGACGCCGTCCTGCCCGGCATAGAGACCGCTTGCCGTCAGGTTGCGGGTCATCACCGTTCGCATCGAACGCGCCGCCTGTGTCAATGCCGGCGACAGATCAGCAAGCGTGTAGTCCCGGTGATCCTTCTTCTTACCTGACTTACTTTTCTTCCCGACCTTGTTCTTCTTACCCATCGTGATTCCGTTGACCTTTTCGCCGATGCGCCATCACGCTATGACATTGCGCAGGTTATTGACATAAACAAGAGGCACACCCTCAGATGGCGCATCCTTTGCCATGTTTCGACGACAATGATGCTACACTCCCCCCTGAAGAACGGGCAAAATGGATCGTAGTGCTGCCACTTGGCGCCTATGAGCAACACGGACCTCATCTGCCCTTCGATACGGACAGGCTGATCGCCGAGGGCATCGTCTCACGCCTCAAGGTTGCTTTGCCTGCCGATCTGCCGGTCACTTTTCTGCCTGCCGAGCCCATCGGCTATTCCATCGAGCACATGGATGTCGCCGGCTCCAGGTCGCTGTCCTTCGACGAGGCCGTCAACCGTTGGCTCGGAACTGCCGAGAGCATGAGCAACCTTGGTATCCGCAAGTTCGTCATGCTGAATGCCCATGGCGGCAACTCCCCGCTGATAACAATCGTCGCGACGGAAGCGCGCGTGCGCTTCAACATGCTGGCGGTCGCAACCAGCTGGACCCGCTTCGGCGTGCCCGACGGCCTGATCTCGCCCGATGACAAGGCCATCGACATTCACGGCGGAGATATCGAGACCTCCGTCATGCTCGCCCTCCACCCGGAGAAGGTCGAGATGACGAAAGCCGCAAACTTTCCATCCCGCCAATCCGATTTCATCCGCGACCTCAATCACCTTCGCGCCTACGGCCCCCATGCCTTCGGCTGGAAGATGTCCGACCTCAGCGAACACGGCGTCACCGGCAATGCCGGTGTGGCGACAGCGGAAAAGGGCGAAAGACTGATCGCACATGCCGTCAAGGGCCTTGTCGAGCTGCTCGAAGACGTCGACGGTTTCGACATGTCGATCCTCACATGATCTCTTTGCCAGTCTGCCGCCGCAACCCAATGTGATCTTATAACATATAAAAGCCTTTGAACTGAGGTCGCCAACTCCTTATATGGAACCCGACCAAAGTCTGCTCCCCGGGGCAACCTTCCATATTTCGAGGCTCCCATGACCGAAACAGCCACGCAAAAGCCCATTCCCGTTACCGTTCTCACCGGCTATCTCGGCGCCGGCAAGACGACGCTGCTCAATCGCATCCTGTCCGAAAATCACGGCAAGAAATACGCCGTCATCGTCAACGAGTTCGGCGAGATCGGCATCGACAACGACCTCATCGTCGAGTCGGACGAAGAAATCTACGAAATGAACAATGGCTGCGTCTGCTGCACCGTTCGCGGCGACCTCATCCGCGTCGTCGAAGGCCTGATGCGCCGCCCTGGCCGCTTTGACGGCATCATCGTCGAAACCACAGGCCTTGCCGATCCGGTTCCCGTCGCCCAGACCTTCTTCATGGACGACGATGTCCGCGCCAAGACCGAGCTCGATGCCGTCGTCGCACTCGTCGACGCCAAGCACCTGCCGCTGCGCCTGAAGGACAGCCGCGAGGCCGAAGACCAGATCGCCTTTGCCGATGTCGTCGTCATCAACAAGTCGGACCTGGTATCGCCGGAAGAGCTGGCCCAGATCGAGGATGTCGTCCGCGCGATCAACCCGGCCGCCCGCGTCTACAAGACGACCCGCTCCGGCGTCGATCTCGCCCGCGTGCTGAACCAGGGCGCCTTCAATCTGGAACGTGCGCTCGAGAACGACCCGCACTTCCTCGAGCATGGCCACGACGATCACGTCTGCGGCCCGGATTGCGATCATGACCATCACGATCATGACCACCACCACCACCACCACCATGACCACGATCATCACCATCATGATCATGACCATGGTCACGACCATCATCACCACGCTCCATCGCCGATCCATGACGTGACCGTACAGTCGGTTTCGCTGCGCGGCGGCGAGATGAATGCCGAACGCTTCTTCCCCTGGATCCAGAAGGTCACGCAGACGCAAGGCCCCAACATCCTGCGCCTCAAGGGTATTATCGCCTTTAAGGACGATCCGGAGCGCTATGTCGTTCAGGGCGTTCACATGATCATCGAGGGCGACCACCAGCGTCCGTGGAAGGATGGCGAGAAGCATGAAAGCCGCCTCGTCTTCATCGGTCGCGAACTCGACCGCGAAAAGTTGGAAGCAAGCTTCAAAGCCTGCGAGGCGTCTGCCTGATGCCGACTGTTGCTCCGCTTGATATCGACGGCCACGTTCTGGCCGTCGAATTTTTAGGTGACACCCCCCTCTTCGCCAGCGCCGCCGGCGCTATCCATCGACTGGAAGGTGGGGACAAGGTCACCGAAGCCCACCAGGGCATGCTCACCTGCATTCGCGACCCCTATAGCGAGAGCCTGATTTCCGGCGGCGAAGACGGCAAGGTCCTGCGCATCGCAGCCGATGGCTCCGTAACGGTGCTGGCCGAAGCGCCACGCAAATGGATCAGCCAGGTCGCTGCCGGGCCGCAGGGCTCGGTCGCCTATTCCTACGGCAAGAGCACCGTCGTGCGCCTGTCCGACGGTGCGACGAAGGAATTCGCCGAGGAGCGCACGGTGGAAGGCATTGCCTTTGCACCCAAGGGCCTGCGCATCGCCGCTGCCCGCTATAACGGCGTATCGCTGCACTGGGTCGGCATGAGCGCACCGCCGGTCAATCTGGAATGGAAAGGTGCCCACACCGCCGTCACTTTCTCGCCGGACGGCCAGTTCATCGTAACCACCATGCAGGAAAACGCCCTGCACGGCTGGAAGCTGGACGCCAAGCCGGGTGCCGAAGCCCGCCACATGCGCATGACCGGCTATCCCGCCAAAGTGAAGTCCCTGTCATGGTCGGCAAAGGGCAAGTGGCTTGCATCGTCAGGCGCGCCGGCCGCCA
The DNA here is from genome assembly GCF_016429255.1 of Rhizobium sp. ASV8. Taxonomy (GTDB): domain Bacteria; phylum Pseudomonadota; class Alphaproteobacteria; order Rhizobiales; family Rhizobiaceae; genus Rhizobium. The sequence continues at coordinate 103,133 of NZ_JAELUG010000005.1, read as the reverse complement.
TCGTCTGGCCGTTCCAGGGTAAGGACGGCCCGATGGGCAAAGCACCCCTCGAACTCGGCAGCCGCGCCAACATCATGGCGACCTGCGTGAAGTTCCATCCGGCCGAAGACATCCTCGCCATCGGCTTCATCGACGGCATGATCCTGGCGGTACGCGTCGGTGATGCCAAGGAGGCGCTCTTGCGCCGGCCCGGCAAGGGTGCGATCACGGCGATGAGCTGGAGCAAATCCGGCAAACTGCTCGCTTTCGCCTCCGAAGCCGGAGACTGCGGCGTTGTCGACGTTTCGGCCTAAACAGAAAGACAGGATCATGCCCAAGTCAGGAACGGCGCCAGCCGGAAATACCCCTGCCCCAGCCGAGGACGTCTGGGATGTGATCCGTTGCGAGGCCGCCGAGCTTGCGGCCCGCGAGCCGACGCTCGCCCCGCTGCTGCAGGCCCAATTGCTTGCCAGCAGCTCCAATGCCGAAAACCTTGCCAACGTGCTGGCGGCACGGCTCTGCGTCGTCAGGATCGAGCACGGCGACATGCTTTCGCTGCTGTCCGACGTGCTGACGCGGCATCCCGCAATCCTTCAGGCGACCGAGGCCGACCTCGTTGCCGTGCGCACGCGCGACCCGGCCTGCACGACCTATCTGCATGCACTTTTGAACCTGAAGGGTTTTCACGCCCTGCAGTCGCATCGTATCGCCCATGTGCTATGGATGGAGGGCCGCAGGGAAATTGCCATTTGGCTTTCCAATCTCGTCTCGCTCGTTTTCGGGCCTGATATCCATCCGGCTGCAAAGATCGGCACGTCCATCATGCTCGATCACGGCTCCGGCATCGTCATCGGCGAAACCGCCGTCATCGAGGATGAGGTCTCTATCCTGCAGAATGTCACCTTGGGCGGCACCGGCAAGGAAAGCGGCGACCGGCATCCGAAGATCCGCCACGGCGTGATGATCGGCGCCGGTGCGAAAATTCTCGGCAATATCGAGGTCGGCGCCTTCAGCAAGGTCGCGGCCGGCAGCGTCGTGGTGAAGCCGGTTCCGGCGCATTGCACCGTCGCCGGCGTACCGGCTTTGGTTGTGCGCATCCATCGCGCCGACGAGATCCCGGCCGAAACGATGGATCAGAATATTTAGAGCATTTTCAGGAAAAAATGCGCAGCGGTTTTCCGGCCGCAATGCGCAAAAGAACAGGAAGGTGGGGCGCTTTCGCTGTTCAACGAAAAGCGCCCCATCTTCCCGTCACCTTGAGACGTCAAAGCGAAGTTCCGCAAAATGGCAGTGCCCTCGCCCGTTCGCAGCGAAGGCAAACAACTTTCAGGCAGCCTTGGAGATCGGCGGCTGAGCCAGCTTGCGGCCGCTGGCAACGATCAGACCGGCTGCACTGTCGAGCCAGCCTTCCTTGAGTTCGAGAGCCAGAAAGCGCTCGCGCTGGAACGGGCCTGGCATCACCAGATGGCGGGTCTTTGCGGCAAAAAAGCCGAAGCGCTCGTAGTAAGGCGCATCGCCGACGAGAAGGATCGCGCCATGCTCGCGCTTCTTGGCTTCCATGACGGCGGCGCGCATCAGCGCCGAGCCGACGCCCTTGCCTTCATAGGCGGGATCGACGGCCAGCGGGCCGAGCAGCAGAGCATCGACCGGACGAGTCTCACGATCGACGCCGGCTTCGACGTTCCAGAGGCGGACAGTGCCGATAACGTGGCCGGTGCGATCACGCGCAACCAGCGCCAGGCCTTCGGCCGGTACGCGGCCCTGACGCAGCTTTTCCGACGACTTCTTGCGGCGGTCAGGCCCCATGGCGCGGTCGAGCAGGCTTTCGCGCGCGACGACATCGCCCGCGTTTTCGAGGTCGAGTGTGAATGTTGTGGGCGCAAAGAATGCGCGGACAGAATCAAGAACAGCGGCCATCTTGGCCTCCCGTACCCAATACCGTTATCAGCGGCGGTGACAATCTATTGTGAGGGTGCCGCCCCGACTGGCTACGGGGGCGGCTTTATCGCACTTCGGATCCTTATAGGACCTTAGATGATGTAGGCCTTCAGCGGGTCGAAACCGTTAAAGGCAACGGCCGAGTAGGTCGTGGTATAGGCGCCGGTGCCCTCGATCAGGACCTCATCACCGATGGTGAGCGTCACCGGCAGCGGATAGAGGTTCTTTTCGTAAAGCACGTCAGCCGAATCGCAGGTCGGGCCGGCGATGACGCAAGGTTCCATCTCGTCGCCGTCGCGCTCCGTGCGGATCGGGTAGCGGATCGCCTCGTCCATGGTTTCGGCGAGACCGCCGAACTTGCCGATGTCGAGGAAAACCCAGCGTGCGGCATCATTGTCCGACTTCTTAGAAATCAGGACGACTTCAGCCTTGATCACGCCGGCATTGCCGACCATGCCGCGGCCCGGCTCGATGATCGTGTGCGGGATCTGGTTGCCGAAATGGGCACGCAGAGACGCAAAGATCGCCTTGCCATAGGCTTCAGCCGATGGAACGTCGCGCAGGTACTTGGTCGGGAAACCGCCGCCCATGTTGACCATCTGCAGATGAATGCCCTGCTTGGCAAGCGAAACGAAGACGCGCTTGGCATCGGCAAGAGCATCGTCCCAGGCATCGACCTTGGTCATCTGCGAGCCGACGTGGAAAGACACGCCGTAGGATTCCAGACCCAGCTGGTGAGCGTAGACGAGAACGTCGACGGCCATCTGCGGGACGCAGCCGAACTTGCGCGACAGCGGCCATTCGGCGCCTTCGCCATCCGTCAGAACGCGGCAGAACACACGAGCACCCGGTGCGGCACGGGAAATCTTCTCGACTTCCTCATGGCTGTCGACGGCGAAGAGGTTGATACCGAGTGCGTGTGCACGGGCGATATCGCGCTCCTTCTTGATGGTGTTGCCGAAAGAAATGCGGGCAGCGGTCGCACCGGCATCGAGCGCCATTTCGATTTCAGCGACGGACGCGCAATCGAAGCTGGAGCCGAGGCTTGCGAGCAGTCGCAGCACTTCCGGAGCCGGGTTGGCCTTGACGGCATAATAGATGGCGCTGTCCGGCATGGCATGACGGAAGGCACGGAAGTTATCGCGGACGACGTCGAGATCGACCACCAGGCAAGGACCGTCCGGACGTCGGGTAGCGAGAAAGTCGCGAATACGCTGCGTGGTCATGTCAATTCCCTTTCAATTCCAAAAGCTCCGGGGAAAACCCAGAGGACAAAGGGCGACGCTCATTCGCTTAGGAACCAGCCGGTGGAGACCCCGGTACCGTGCAAATGCGCGAAGCGCGGATGTTGAACGAGTGCCGCAAGCGGCGCTAATTCGCTTTGTCTGCCATGGATTGGAGGGAATATCCCAACCGCACTTCCGGCAATGAAGGTGTGCCTCTTCAGTAACCCCGGCTGATGGAAAGCCGGGAGAGAACAAAAAGGCCCGCACCGTCGTTGCTTCAGATGTCCTCGCATTTTTCGGTTGGCCGAAATAGCGACTGGAGGGGTTAGTTCCAGGTACCTTACCGATTTTCTCACCACATCGAGGATCGGCGGACACCCACGGGCACGTGCGACTTTGGGCTGATCCGGAAATAGGAACATTCGCGATCATAATCAAGAAATTTTTTCACCTGCTCCCTAAAAAAATAATTGAACAAATCAGCGCGTTTTGTTCAACATCCGGAAACAGTTAACGGGGAGCTTCGCCATGGATACCTTGACCCGGATTCGCGCCTTCATAGACGTGGTGGAAGCAGAGGGGTTTTCGGCCGCGGCACGCAAGACCGGACGCTCCAAGGCGTTGCTCTCGAAATATGTCCGTGAACTCGAGGATGAACTCGGCGCGCTGCTGCTCAACCGCACCACCCGCCAGTTTTCCATGACCGAGGCAGGCCATACCTACTATCGCACCGCTTCCGACATCCTGAAGGAGATCGACAATCTTGCCGACCTCGTGCGCGAGAATAACCAGCAGCTTAAAGGACGGTTGCGCGTTTCGGTGCCGCGCACATTCGTCGATGCCGAAGTCGGACAGTCGCTGATCGATTTTGCCAAGGAAAATCCGGATCTGGCATTGGAGATCGCGGCAGATGACCGCTTTGTCGATCTGATCGAGGAAGGCTTCGATGTGGCCGTGCGCATCACCAAGCTCGAAGATTCCGGCATGATCGCCCGCAAGATTTCAGACTTCCGCGTCCATCTCTGCGCGACGCAGGAGTTCCTCGATCGCTATCCGTCCCTGGAGCATCCGACCGATCTGACACGCGTGCCGTTCATCATCGATACCAACACGCGCTCGCAGGGCAGCATCCGTTTCGTCGATGCCGACAGCACCATCTTCAACGTTGCCATCAACGGCTCGCTCGAGGTCAACAGCCCGCATGCAACGCTGCGCGCAGCGCTTTCGGGCCTTGGCATTGCCGTCGTCCCGGATTTCATCGGACGCAAGGCGATCGAAAGCGGCCAGTTGCTGACGCTGTTCAACGACTATCTCCCGACCGATCGCGGCATTTATGCCGTCTATCCGCATCGGCGCTACCTCCCGGCAAAGGTGCGCATCTTTGTGGACTACCTGCACAACTGGTTCCGCAAGAACGGCTGAACACTCCGGCTGTCAAAGACAGCGAGGCTTGTGGCTGATTGCCCATGTCCCGCATGGTCGATGGAAGTAGTGTGTCCAACTCTGTCTCGGTTGAAATTTCTCCCCGCGCCCTGTCAAAATCGCGCCGGTTCAAACGTCACTGCTGCAGCGGGCACTAAGGCTCCGCGCAACTCGAGAAAGGAACGAGTCATGCAGTATATGCTATTGGTGTATTGGAACGAGGCCGAACACAAGAATGCTAAGAAGGAGCAGAAGGCCGAGATGTTTGCGGCTTACGCCGCCTACACGGAAGTGCTGAAAAAGGCCGGAGCATTCCTGGCGGGCAGCGGATTGCAGGACTCCTCGACGGCAACCGTGGTGCGTGCGCCGAATGGCAAGCCCTCGGTTCTCAACGGCCCCTATATCGAGAGCAAGGAACAGCTGGGCGGCTATTATCTGATCGAGGCCGCCGATCTCGACAGCGCCGTCGTCTGGGCAGCCCGTTGTCCGGGCGCTCAGCATGACACGGTGGAGCTTCGCCCTCTCATGGTCTATTGACGCCATGTCGCGAGAAGACGACCAGCCGGCCATTAAGGCTGCCGAGGCGGTTGCGCGCCGAAGCTATGGCAAACTGGTCGCCATTCTCGCGGCGCGAACGCGCGATGTGGCCGGCGCCGAAGACGCCTTGTCGGAGGCTTTTGCCTCCGCCTTGGCCGATTGGCCAGTCAATGGCGCGCCGCATAACCCCGAGGCTTGGCTGCTTGCCGTTGCCCGGCGCAAGATGATCGACGCCATCAGACGCGGACGGGTCGGCGTCGCTGCCTCCGAACATCTTCGGCTGATGGCGGAGGAGCTTGAGGCGACGGCGAGTCAAACGCCGGAGATTCCCGACGAGCGCCTTGCTTTGATGTTCGCTTGCGCGCATCCGGCAATAGAGCCTGGCATCAGAGCGCCGCTGATCCTGCAGACGATCCTCGGGTTTGACGCACAGACAATCGGCTCTGCCTTCCTGGTCTCACCGGCAGCAATGGGCCAGCGCCTGGCGCGGGCGAAAAGCAGGATTCGACGCGCCAAGATTCCTTTGCGCGTGCCCGACAAGGCAGACATGCGCGGACGCCTTGGCGCAGTTCTGGAGGCGGTCTATGCGGCCTACACGGAAGGCTGGAGTGATCCGGCCGGCGCCGATGCCAGCCTGCGTAACCTGGCTGAGGAGGCGATTTGGCTCGGCCGGCTGATCGTCGCACTCTTGCCGGAGGAGGCTGAAGCGCTGGGCCTGCTTGCGCTGATGCTCTATTCACATGCGCGGCTTGAGGCTCGGCGCAGTTCGGCCGGCGAATTCGTACCGTTGGCCAATCAGGATCCTGCTCTTTGGGACGAAGGGTTGATCGACGAAGCTGAGAGGTTGCTTATTCACGCCAGTGCATTGAACGCCTTCGATCGCTATCAATTGGAAGCGGCAATCCAATCGGCCCATGTCGCGCGACGCCGAACAGGCAAGACTGATTGGGTGGCGATCGAACGCCTCTATGACGGTCTCTGCGCAATTACCGGCTCGCCGGTGGCGGCCATCAATCGCGCGATCGCCGTGGCGCAGACGCATGGCGCCGCCGCGGGACTGGCGGCGCTGCCGGCGCTGGACCCCGGCAGCCGGCTTATCGAGTACCAGCCCTATTGGGCGGCGCGAGCCGAACTTCATACGAGAGCAGGGGAAATGATGGCTGCGCGCGAGGCCTATGACCAAGCGATCGCGCTGGAAATAGATCCTGCCGTCCGCCGCTTTCTGCAAAAGCGGCGGGCCGAAAACCTGGCGTCCGCCAAACCCGAGAGACGTCAGACAAAGACAGATCCTGATGAAACAAGCTTGATTTGAGTTCCCCCAATTCTTACGCGCTCGTCGGGTTAGCTCATCAACCTGTCTGCTCTTCGCAACATGAACCTCTTCTTGTCGGCAGGTATCGCGAGATCAAATACTTGAATGAATCGCCTTGAATTGGTTTTGATACCGGTTCCGCCGACCGGTCCCAATTCCGTCTCATTTCCTAACCAGAAGTCGAAGGGAATCAATGCTCGCGAAACACATCGGACGCATGAGAAAACCCACGATTGTCCACGTCGTCGCCCTCGCCGGCGGACTGCTGTTTGCGCCGGCAATCGTGTCGGCGCATCCGCATATCTTCGTGGAGGCGCGGCTTGAAGTGCTGGCAGGTCCGGACGGCAATGTGCAGGAACTGCGCAACGTCTGGCGCTTCGACGAAGTATTCTCATCCTCCGTGCTGATGGACTTCGACAAGAACACCAACCTGAAGCTTGATCCGGACGAGCTGAAGGAGGTCGGCAAGACCGTGCGGGAATCTCTCGCCGACTACGATTACTATGCGAACCTCACGCTCAACGGCAAATCGATCAAGGTGGAGAAACCGGACATCATCAATGTCGACTTTCGCGACGGCCAGCTTCTGATGTTCTTCGCCGTCAAGCCGGCGGAGCCGATGCCGTTGGCAAAGGGCAACAAGCTCAGCTTCGGTATCTACGACCCAACGCTCTATACGTCGATCGATTTTCCGAGCGACAAGGAATTGGTGACCGAGGGCGCGGCCTTCAAAAGCTGCACCCAGAAAGTCGTGCGCCCGAACCCGGATGAAGTTATCGCCGAAAACCGCTCGACCTTGACGGATGCCTTCTTCAACGATCCGACGGGGACGACGATGTCGAAACTCTTCGCAACGCGGATAGACGTCGAATGCTGATATCGAAAAGAGAGAAACTGGTCGCGGCTGCAGCGCTCGCCTTTCTGGCAGTTGCCGGTCTCGCGCATGCGGCAGGCTCCCCCCTTGGCATCGGCACGGCCGAACCGAGCTTCCAGCCGATCGGCGGTCCGCTTGCTCCGATCTTTCTCTATGTGAATTACGAGCAGCAGGCCTTCTATCGCGCCCTTACGAAATCGATCGAGGCCATGCGCCAGGACCCCTGGCAGCTCTGGACCCTGATCGGCCTTTCCTTTGCGTATGGCATTTTCCATGCCGCCGGCCCCGGCCACGGCAAGGCAGTCATTTCCTCGTACATGGTTGCCAATGAGATCGAGCTGAAGCGCGGCATCGGCATTTCCTTCGTCTCTGCGCTCATCCAGGGCCTCGTCGCCGTTCTCGTCGTGGGCGCCGCTTATTTCGTTCTGCGCGGTTCCGGCATCACCATGACCATGGCCACCAACGCCATGGAGCTTGCCAGCTTCGTCATGGTCATTCTGTTCGGCTGCTGGCTTCTGTTCCGCAAAGTGCGGGCGATGCTTCAGAGCCGGGCGCAACGCCGGGAGATTGAGCTTGCGACATCAGTCGGGCCAATCAGCATGTCGCTCTTCGAAGGGGCCGCAACCGGCACGGATTCGGCAAGAGGCTTTCCGCGCAGCCGTACGAACGCCTTGCCTGCTGCCGAAGGCTATCAATGCTACGACCCCGCCCATGCGACAGGCGACGGCGCCTATTGCGAGGCCTGCGGCCATGCCCATCTTCCCGATCCGAAGATGCTCTCCAATGAAAAATTCAGCGCCCGCGAAGCCTGGTCGGCCATCATAGCCGTCGGCCTGCGGCCCTGCTCGGGCGCACTGCTGGTCATGACCTTCTCGATGCTGAACGGGCTTTATCTCGGCGGATTGCTGTCGGTGCTCGCCATGTCGATCGGCACGGCGCTGACCGTTTCGCTGCTCGCCATGATAGCGGTTTTCGCGAAAGGCACAGCCATGCGCTTCACCGGCAAGGGCTCAAGGCTTTCGGCATGGGTCGGCAACAGTATCGAGATACTCGGCGCGCTGCTGGTCGTCTTCACCGGCGTCATTCTGCTCGGCGCTTCACTGCAGAATTGAGATCGACTACCGATCCCTGCGGCGCTGATAACGTGCCCTCAGCCAGAACACGAAGAAGAAGGCCAGAATGACCAGCACGCCGAAGCCGGTGCCGAGCCAGGGCGAGATGGTTCCAAGCCGGACGATGACATTCGGCATCAGATAGAGCACGGCCGTTGCGACCAGCAAAATAACCCCTGCCGCTATCGCTGCCGAGCGCGTATCGCTTTTCTTGTCCGTCAAATCGCCGATTCCTAGCATACCGTGAAATGTCCCGGCGAAGGCTTAGGCCAGCCGCCGACGAAAGGCAACCGGCCGCAACCACCCAGGCTCAGACTTTGGCGCCTGCAACCGTCGCCTCAATGTGATCGACCAACGCGTCGGGCAGACCGAGACGGCCGGCCAACAGATCAAGATAGCCGCGCTCGGCCCGTGAATCGGGCTCGATCGTCAGCCGCGAAGCGGTATAGACCTGCACTCGCTGCTCCTCCGTCTTCGCCGAGGCAACGATGGCGTCGAGATCGACGGGATTGGCGAGTTCGCGCTGAAAGAAGGACTCCGCCTCGGAACCCACGCCCGATTCCTGCACCTTGCCGAGAATGCGCTGGCGTTCGGTATCGTCGATATGGCCGTCGGCGCGGGCCGCCGCGATCATTGCCCGAACCAATGAGAGCGTGAAGTCGTTGCTGGCGATGGCCGGTGCCGTACTAAAACCGGAATCCGAAGGCGGCGGCAGGAATTGCGGCTCGGCCTGCGGAGTGGATTGAGGCGCCGGCTGCGGCTGATTGCCATCCCGGTAATTCTTGTAGGCCTGATAGCCAAGCCCGGCGATGGCGGCAAGACCGCCGAGCGCCAGCGCATTGCCGGCAACCTGGCGTCCGGTCTTCGTTCCGAGCAGCACGCCGGCGATCGCGCTGGTTGCCATGGGATTATCCCTTGCGAGATTGATGGCGGCGGTCGCCTTGTCCTTCACGCTTCCCTGCATTCCAGGGACTTGTGATCCCAAAAACTGGTCCAGCAGCTTGCGGGCATCGATCATGTGGTGCTCCTTCCGTCCTGTTGATGGTGACAGGGAGATAGGAAGCGCAACCGCAAATACCAATCCGCGAGATAGAAAAAGGCGCGCCTGGTCCCAGACGCGCCTTCGAAGTCCAATGAACGGATGTGCGGGCTTAGCCCTTGAGGGCGGCAGCCTCAGCCGCGAGCTTGGTGATCCCGGCCCAGTCGCCGGCCGCAACCAGTTCCTTCGGTGCGACCCAGGAACCGCCGATGCAGACGACGTTCGGCAGCGACAGGTAGTCGTGGGCGTTCTTCAGCGAAATGCCGCCCGTCGGGCAGAAGATCGTGCCGGCAAGCGGCGAAGACAGCGCCTTGAGATAGGCAGCGCCGCCGGCCTGCTCGGCCGGAAAGAATTTCAGTACCGTGTAGCCCTCTTCCCGCAGAGCCATGACTTCGCTTGCCGTAGCTGCACCCGGCAGGAGCGGAACATGCGATGAGCGGGCAGCGTCAAGAAGCTCCTGCGTCGTGCCGGGGCTGACGATGAACTTGGAACCGGCTTCGACGGCCGCGTCCCACTGGGCAACATTCAGGATCGTGCCGGCGCCGACTTCAGCGCCTTCGACTTCCTCGGCCACGGCGCGGATGGCATCGAGCGCGCCGGCGGTGCGCAGCGTGATCTCGATCGCCTTCAACCCGCCGGCGACGAGGGCCCGCGCAAGGGGAACGGCCGATTTCGCATCCTCGACGATCAGCACGGGAACGACCGGCTGCAGTTTCAGAATGGAAAGAAGCTTCGCAGTTTTCTCGCCCATGTCGGTGCGCTCCTTTAAAACGATTGAAATCCGGCTTTCGAATAACCTCCCCAAAGGGGCTTGTCGAGACAAAAGCTCGCTCTCGCTACGATGGGTAGGAATCCGTCCTGACTTGCTATAGTCTAGAGTGATCTGTGCCGGTGGAGCATGTCAAACGCATGGCAAAAGAGATCGAGCGAAAGTTTCTGGTGCGCGGCGATCATTGGCGGAATTTCGTGTCGGAGAGACTTGTTCTGCGACAGGGATATATCGCCTCCATGGAAGATCGTTCAGTGCGGATCAGGCTGACGAACGAATCTGTCGCAACCTTGACGATCAAGATCGGCAAGAAGATGACGCGTGACGAATTCGAGTACGAGATCCCCATTCCCGAGGCAGAAGAACTGCTGGGGACGGCTCTCGGCCTCGTCATCGAAAAGACCCGTCACAAAGTACCCTTCAAGGGCTTCATCTGGGAAGTCGATGTCTTCCGCGGCGCCCATCGCGGCCTCGTGATCGCCGAAGTCGAAATGGAAGACGAAAACGACAATCCGGAACTGCCGGACTGGATAGGCCGGGAAGTGACCGGCGACTACCGCTACTCCAATCAAGCGCTCGCGACCCAGTTCGAACGGGAGTACGATGAGCTATCGCATACGGCCTGATCGGGCCCTCGATGGCGAGGTGCACAGGGTCGCCGCGCATCAGCTCGGCAAAGCCATAGCGGTTCTTCAGGATCGTCCGCAAGGCTTGCATGAAGCGGTGCATGCCGCGCGCAAGAGCGTCAAGCGCGTACGCGCACTCTATCGATTGATCGCCCCCGTAGCTCGGGAATTCCAGCAGCAGGAAAATGGCCGGCTTCGAGACATGGCGCGCACTCTCTCCAGCGTGCGCGACGCAACAGCGTTGATCGAAGTCACTCGCTATCTTCAGGGTTCGGCAACTCTGGATGAAGAACGGCAAGCCTTGTCTCGGGTCGCGGATGTGCTGACCACTCGCCGCGACCGGCTGTCCCAGGCGGAGAACGACCTTGAAGACAAGGCGCTGGCGGCAATCTCCACCTGTAACGAAGCCATCAAAGCCGTGGAAGATATTTCCCTCGAATGCGGCAGGCGCGATACGGCCCGCCTGCTTGAGAAAAGCTGGCGCAGGAACGGTCGCAAGGCGATGCACGCCTTTCACCAATGCCGCGGCGGCGATGCCCATGTGGAAAGCTTCCATGACCTGCGTAAACGCAGCCAGGATTGCTGGATGAACCACATGCTGCTGCGCGAGGTCTGGCCGGCGGCCATGCACGCCAAGCAGCTTGAAGCCAAAGCTCTCGTCGATGTGCTCGGACGTTATCTCGATCTGTCGATCCTGTCCGATGTCGCTGACCGCGAACCGCAGCTCTTCGACGGCAGCGACGATCGCGCCCGCCTGCTGGAAGCAATCGTTTCCCGCCAGCAGATCGCCCGCGAGGAAGCGTTAAGCAGAGCCCATTGGGTCTTTGCCGACAAGCCCGAGCGCGAGGCGCAGACCATCAAGCGCCTATGGCTGGAAGCGGCGGATTGAAGCAGCCGCTTCGGCGGCGGCCGCCAAATCGGCCTTTTATCGTGCATCTATGGTCGACGGGGTCGCTCGAATGAAAGCATCGGCCCGGGAATGCAGGGCCTCCATGCGAATCCCGATTGCCTGAAAGCTCACAAAATTGTATTTCCCCGCCATGACCGACATTCTTTCAGATCCACGGCGCGACGCGACCGGCGCATTCCTCGTTGCGGCGCTCTACCATTTCGTTTCCTTCCCGCGCTTTGAAAGCTTGCAGAAGCCTCTGTTCGCGCTCTGCGAGGCAAATGGCGTCAAGGGCACGCTGCTGCTCGCGCATGAGGGCATCAACGGCACCATCGCCGGAACAGATGCGGCCATCGGCATCGTGCTTTCCTTCCTGCGGGCGCAGCCGGAATTTGCCGGGCTGGAGCACAAGGAAAGCCGCGCATCGAAAATGCCCTTCGTGCGCATGAAGGTGAAGCTCAAGAAAGAGATCGTCACCATGGGCGTCGACGATATCGACCCCACCCGGGTCGTCGGCACCTATGTTGCGCCGAAGGACTGGAATGCGCTGATCTCCGACCCCGATACCATCGTCATCGACACGCGCAACGACTATGAAACCGCCATCGGCATCTTCAAGGGTGCGGTCGACCCGAAGACGAAGACCTTCCGCGAGTTTCCGGAATGGGTGCGCGACAATACCGGCCTGCACAACAAGCCGAAGATCGCCATGTACTGCACCGGCGGCATCCGCTGCGAGAAGGCAACGGCCTTCATGAAGCAGCAGGGCTTCGACGAGGTGTATCATCTCAAGGGCGGCATCCTGAAATATCTCGAGGAAGTTCCGGCGGAAGAGAGCCTTTGGGAAGGTGCCTGCTTCGTCTTCGACGAGCGCGTCTCGGTCGAGCACGGCCTGAAGGAAGGCAACCACAAGCTCTGCCACGCCTGCCGCAACCCGATTACGGCGGAAGAGGTGACATCACCCTTCTACGAGGCCGGCGTGTCCTGCAGCCATTGCTACCATGAGCGCAACGAGGAAGACCGCGAACGCTACCGTGAGAGGCAGCGCCAGATTGCACTTGCCCGCAAGCGCGGCCAGCAGCATATCGGCTGAGAAGCCAGAGCGTGTCGCGAAAAAGTGAGACACGGCTTTGCGACAACGACATAAGTCAAATCAAAAGCCTAAAGCGCGAGACGCGAATTCCGTCGATCGCGACGCGCTTCAAGCGGCGGCGCCGCGTTCCTCGTCCAGCGCTGCAGCCTTCTGAATCGAAAACCGCTTGGTGATTTCGGCTGCCGGCATCGGCTTTCCATAGAAATAGCCCTGTAGTTCATCACAGCCGAAGCCCTGCAGCGCCCGCCCCTGCTCCTCGATCTCGATCCCCTCGGCCGTGACCGGAATGTCGAGCGAGCGAGCCAGCGCCACGGTTGCCCGCAGCATTTCGCGAGCACGGCTGTCCTCCAGCACGTTCATGGTGAGCGAGCGGTCGACTTTGATGCGATCGAAGCCGAACTGCCTGAGATAGCCGATGGACGAAAAACCCGACCCGAAATCGTCAAGCGCGACTTTGACGCCCAGCGCCTTCAGCCGCTCGATAGACTGACGGGTCCGCTCCGGATTTTGGATGATGTAGCCTTCGGTGATCTCAAGCGTTACCCGTCCCGCCTCGATTTCCGTCGTGTTCAACACGCTGCGAACGTAGTCGGCAAAGGCCGGGTTGCGGAATTGCCCCGGCGAGACGTTGACGGCGACACGCAGATCCGGCCATTGCTGGGCCGCTTCGCACGCCTTGCGCAAGACGAACAACCCGAGCGCCTCGATCAATCCGCTGGTTTCGGCAACGGGGATGAATACTTCCGGCGAAATCGCGCCGTGACCCGGGCGGTTCCAGCGCACCAGCGCCTCGACGCCGGTCATTTCACAGCTCGAAGCATCGACCAGCGGCTGATAGACGAGCGTCAATTCCTCCGTCTCGATCGCGCGCCGCAGATCGAGCTCCAGTGCGTTGCGCTCCTCGCGATGCGCATCCATGGCCGTCTCGTAGCAGGTCATGCGGGCGCGGCCGGCCTCCTTGGCCTTGTACATGGCAAGATCAGCACGGCGCACCAGCTCCTCACGGTCGATGCGACCTTCGGCGGAGCTTGCAATCCCGATACTCGCGCCGACGACAACCACGCGCCGTCCGATCTCCAGCGGCTCCGAGAGAAAATCGAGAACCTGTTCGGCCAACCGCAGGGCCGGAGCATCGTTGAGTTCCTTGGTCGGGAAAACGATGGCGAATTCATCGCCTCCAAGCCGGGCGAGCGACGCCTGCGGCGGCACGAGCACGCTCAGGCCCGCCGCCACGGCGCGAATGAGCTGGTCGCCAGTACCGTGCCCGTATGCGTCATTGATTTCCTTGAAACCATCGAGATCGAGATAGAGAAGCAGAACATTGCTGCGGTCTGTGCGTGCCCGCTCCACCAACCGATCCACATCGAGGCGCAATCCCTCGCGATTGAGGAGACCGCTCAGGCGATCACGCAGCGAGCCCTGGCGGGCCTGCACTTCTTCGGCGCGAAGCCGGCGCCCGGCAAGCCACCCCAGGATCAGCAGGACGACGAAGAACAGCCCTACCAGGCCGAGTGCGCCAAGCACCAGCGGGCGTACCTGCTGATAGCTCTGATCTCCCGGTTCGCGCGAGTTCCAGACCAATCGGCCCAGCGGCTTGCCTAGCGGATCGACGATGGAAACGGCGTACCGCGCCACGGTCTCCGCCGGCACCAGCTTCAAACCGCTGATGACATAGATATTCGAGAGCATCTTGATCCGAGCGGCATCGAAATAGCGCACGAGGATCAGATAGCGCCGCTGGCCCTCGGGCACCGGAATGCGGCCGGATCTCTCTCGAATGGTCGCAACGCCGACAGCTGCGATCCCCTTGTTGGTCATGATATAGCCGCTCGCCTCGGGAACCCCGGTCACGAGCGTGCGTCTTGCCTGGTCGACCAGAGCCCAAACCGCGGTTCCGAGCGCATCCTCGACATTCTCAGTCATCGGCTCGCCGTCGTGGAAAGCGACGATCGGCTTGTTCTCGTCATCGACGATGATCGCCATATCGAACAGTGCACCGTTCGAGGAGATGTCACCGTAATTGCCGGCGACCCAGCCTTGGTCGTCCTTGCCGTAGACACTCTTCGCTGCGTCGTTGCGTGCGGAATGATCGTGCAGCGTCGCCTCGAGCTGCCCCTGAAAAGTCTTGAGCGCGCCGACGGTCGTCTCCCAGGAGCGTTCGTCATCCAGCTTGTTGGAGTAATCCGCGACCCGGCCGATCGCGCTGAGTACCATCAGGGTCACCACGGCAACGACCACTGCGAAAGAAATCAAAACGGCCGTCACAATGGAATGACGACCGATATGCGTGCCCTGCCGCAATGACTCGAAAACTGCTCCCAAGGCCTTTTCTCCTTGGTGCGAAAGTGTGCCGTCAGGACTTCAATAAACGGTTAAGGCGAGTTCCGGATTCCTACAGGAAAGAGTTGTATCTTTGCCGATCTGGGAAGAATTCACCCTTCTGTGGAAATCGCGGCCGCGAAACGGCTGAGGCTGGTGAGCAACAAACCATTATTCAGTGCCTGCACAAGAGCTTCCGCCTGCGCTTCGTCGCCCTTGCCGGCAATCGGCAAACGCAAAAAGGCCTCGGATACGATGCGCAGCGACATGGTTCTCAGCACCTCCGTGAGCTGCTCCAGAACGAGATCGCCGCGATGCGATGCATGCGCGAACATCAGCGGCTTGAATGGCACCTCGTCCCGCGACACAAGCCAGTCGAGCGCGTTCTTGAAGCCTCCCGGTATGCCATGTGCATATTCCGGGCAGGACACGATCAGGCCATCCGCCTCTCGGATTCTCGCGGCAAACTTTTCCACGATGGGCGGCGTTTTCCCGCCTTCATGATCCGGATTGAAGATCGGCAACGCGCCGATCAGATCGCAGATCTCGATGGCGATATTGTCAGGGCAAGCAAGCCGCATGGCTTCCAGCAGCCGGCGGCTGGTCGAAGCCTGCCGTTGGCTGCCACAAAGCGCATAGAGGAAGAGCGGGCGAGAAGTCATCGATGGAACCTAGCAGGCTCCATCGATTCGGGCGACGCCCAGCCGGATCGATTAATCCGCCTTGTGGTTGCCCTTGGGGAAGTGGCCCGCAAGCTCCCGATACCATTTGCCGCTTTTCTTGATCGTGCGGACCTGCGTTTCGTAGTCGACATGCACGAGGCCGAAGCGCATGCGGTATCCTTCGGCCCATTCGAAATTGTCCATCAGGCTCCAGGCGAAGTAGCCGCGCATCGGATAGCCGTCCTTGATGAGGTCTGCCACCACACCGAGATGCTCAATATAATAGTCGAGGCGCGGCTGGTCATCCACCTCACCGTTGACGATGCCCATATTGTAGCAGGCGCCGTTTTCGGTGATGTAGCACTCCGGCAGTTCGTAGCGCTTGTTGAGATCCTCGACGACGTGCTTCAGGCCAGGCGAGTAGACCTCCCAGCCGATATCCGTCTTGACGTCGCTGACCGGCGGCGCATCCTTCGTCCAGGGGAAATCGCCGCTCTTGGAGGCGTCATCGAGGACGCGCATCGGCATATAGTAGTTCAGACCCCACCAATCGAGCTTTTGGTTGATGATCTTGAGATCGCCATCCTCGACGACAGGCATGCGGTCGCCAAGCGCCTCAACGAACTCCTTCGGATACTCGCCTTTGAAGATCGGATCGAAGAAGGCACCATTGTGGAACTGATGCGCGCGCTCGACTGCAGCAAGATCTTCGGGGCTATCCGAGCCCGGCAGGATGGAGGCGGCATTCAGCACGATGCCGACCGGCACCTTGGGGGCGACCGAGCGGATCGCCTCGACGCCAAGACCATGCGCGAGGTTCATATAGTGCATGGCATAGAGGGCTGCCTGCATGTTGCGCTCGCCCGGCGCATGGACGCCATAGAGATGGCTCAGCCAGACGATGCACCAAGGCTCATTGAAGGTCGCGACAGAATCCAAACGGTCGCCGAGACGGCTCATGACCGTCTTGGCATAGCGCTGGAAGGCATGCGCCGTCGACCGTGCCGTCCAGCCGCCGTCACCGGCCAGCGTCAGCGGCAGATCCCAATGGTAGAGGGTCGCGAAGGTCTTGATGCCGCGTGCCTTGCAGCCGTCGACGAGGCGATCGTAGAAATCGAGGCCGGCTTCGTTTACCGGGCCGGTGCCGTCGGGAATGATGCGCGGCCAGGCGATCGAGAAGCGATAAGCTTCGACGCCCATGTCCTTGATCAGATCGAGATCCTGTTCCAGCCGATTGTAGTGATCGCAGGCGACGTCACCATTGTTACGCTGATAGACGCGACCGGGCATGTTGGCGAAAGCGTCCCAAATGGAGGGCTTGCGCCCGTCGGCCTTGGTGGCGCCTTCGATCTGGAACGCGGCGGTGGCAACGCCGAATGTGAAATCGCCGGGGAAGCGATCGGCAAGAAGCTTCGGATCGATCATGGTGAAAATCCCGTCTGTTGTGGCTTCGCTGGCTGCGGTTTAGCCAACCTGCGTGGCAAAGTACAGTACCGGCATTTGGAAACTGTAACGTTGCAGGGGCTCTCAAATAGAGCCGGCTAACGGCTCTCCGGATCACTTGGCTTATGACGATGATGTCCACGGCCAAGCCGATAACACCAATGTCAACAGTCGTGACTTGTCTTTTTGGCGTGGATCAATTGAGGGTAGCAGGCAAACTTGACAATGAAAGGATACAAATGCTCCCTGCGCTCCACGCTTTTCAACCCCATCTGCTGAGCCTCCTGCGCATCGTCGCATCGCTCGTGCTGTTCAGCTATGGAACGCAGAAAGTGCTGCATTTCCCGGCAGGCGACACAGTTCCGGCCGTTGGATCACTGTCTTGGGTCGCCGGCCTGCTTGAGCTTACCCTCGGCTTCCTCGTGCTGATCGGCTTCCAGACGCGGGTTGCCTCCTTCGTGCTCTCGGGTCTGATGGCTTTCGCTTATTTCATGGCACACGCGCCGAAAAGCTTTTACCCCGCGCAGAACGGCGGCGTCGCCGCCATCCTCTTCTGCTTCATCTTCCTGTTTCTCGTAGGCGCCGGCGGCGGCCCACTGAGCCTCGACGCCCTGCTGAAGCGCAAACAGGCAGTCAACGGCTGAACAAGCGAGATTCGAGGCGGCTTCACCGCCTCGAATCCAACCTTTAGCTCAAAGCTTCACCCAGGCACCATTGCGCTTCGAGGAAGCGACGCAAGCCTCGACGAAAGCCACGCCCATCACGCCATCATCGACAGTCGGATAGACCACGGCAGGATCGACCGCCACGCCCTTCTTGCGGGCGTTGATGGCGCGCGCGGCCTCGGTATAAATCGTCGCGAAGGCTTCCAGATAGCCCTCGGGATGACCTGATGGAATGCGCGAGACACGGGCCGCGGCAGCACCGGAGCCGGCACCGTTGCGGGTAATCAGCCGCTTCTGATCGCCGAACGGCGTGTACCAGAGATAGTTCGGATCGGCCTGCGTCCACTCGATGCCGCCCTTGGTGCCGTAGACGCGCAGTTTCAGGCCATTCTCATGGCCGGGCGCCACCTGGCTGCACCAGAGCATGCCCTTGGCCGGCTTCTCCTTGCCCTTCGCCTTGAAGCGCAACAGCACGTGTCCGTTGTCGTCGAGGCGACGTCCCTCGACGAAACTGTCGAGATCGGCGGCAAGGCTATCGAGCTCAAGGCCAGTGACGAAGGAAGCGAGATTATAGGCGTGCGTGCCGATATCACCCGTGGACCCGCCGGCGCCGGACTGGGCCGGGTCGGTGCGCCATGCCGCCTGCTTCTGGCCGGACTGCTCAATATTCTCTGTCAGCCAGTCCTGCGGATATTCCACCTGTACGATGCGGATATCGCCAAGCTCGCCATTCTCGACCATCTCACGTGCCTGACGGACCATCGGATAGCCGGTGTAGTTGTGTGTGAGGATGAAAAGCGCACCGCTCTCGTCGGCCACCTTCTTCAGCTTCTTGGCGTCGGCGAGATTGGAGGTCAGCGGCTTGTCGCAGATGACATGGATGCCGCGGCGGAGGAATTCCTTCGCAGCGTCATAATGGACATGGTTTGGCGTGACGATCGAAACGGCTTCGATGCCATTCTTCAGCTTGGCTTCCCGGATCGCCATGTCGCGATAGCTGGAATAGGTGCGCGAGGGATCGAGACCGAGATCGCGACCGGAAGCAGCAGCCTTCTCCGGTGAAGACGATAGCGCGCCTGCGATAAGATCGAACTGGTCGTCAATGCGTGCCGCGATGCGATGTACCGCGCCGATGAATGCGCCGGCACCGCCGCCGACCATGCCAAGCCGAATGCGCGGCTCCCGCGTCTGTTCCGATGATCCTTCGATTGCCATTCTGTCCTCCTGAGAATTGAATTCACATTCTTGGTGGCCGTAGTCCAAACCACCCGCCTCGCCCTTCGAGGGCCCTGCGGGCCGCCTCAGGGTGAGGCTGATCTGCCGCGCCAACACCACACTCTTCCACCTAGCGATGCCGCAGATGGCTCTTGTGGAGCTTCGCGAGAGTCTGCTCCGCCCTCATCCTGAGGTGCGGAGGCTCCTGAGCTCTGCGAAGGAGTGAAGCCTCGAAGCACGAGGGTGGCCCCGGCAGCATCCTCCCGGGCTTGGGAGGAGAAGAGAAATTACGACAGCCCCAGCATACGGCGGTTCGCCGCCTGGTCGGTGCCGCTGCCGGCAAAGTCGTCGAAGGCCTTTTCCGTAACGCGGATGATATGTGCCTTGACGAATTCGGCGCCTTCACGCGCGCCATCCTCGGGATGCTTCAGCGCGCATTCCCATTCGACCACGGCCCAGCCGTCAAAGTTGTTCGCAGTCATCTTCGAGAAGACGGCACCGAAATCGACCTGGCCGTCGCCAAGCGAACGGAAGCGACCGGCACGCTCGACCCAGCCCTGATAGCCACCGTAAACGCCTTGACGTCCGGTCGGATTGAATTCCGCATCCTTGACGTGGAACATCTTGATCCGGTCTTTGTAGATGTCGATGTTGTCGAGATAGTCGAGGCACTGCAGGACGTAGTGCGAGGGGTCGTAGAGCATGTTGGCGCGCGGATGGTTCTTCACGCGCTCGAGGAACATCTCGAAAGTGATGCCGTCATGCAGGTCTTCGCCGGGATGGATTTCGTAGCAGACGTCGACGCCGTTTTCATCGGCGTGATTGAGGATCGGCGTCCAACGACGGGCAAGCTCTTCAAACGCGGTTTCGACGAGGCCGGCCGGACGCTGCGGCCAGGGATAGATGAATGGCCAGGCAAGCGCGCCCGAGAAGGTCGCATGCGCTTTGATGCCGAGATGCCTGGAAGCCGTCAGCGCCATCTTGACCTGTTCGACCGCCCATTCCTGCCGTGCTTTGGGGTTGCCGCGCACTTCCGGAGCGGCAAAGCCATCGAAAGCTTCGTCATAGGCAGGGTGAACAGCGACGAGCTGGCCCTGCAGATGCGTCGAAAGCTCCGTTACCTCGACGCCGTTCGAGCGGGCAATGCCGGCAAACTCATCACAATAATCCTTGGAGGATGCCGCCTTCTTCAGGTCGATGAGCTGGCTTGCCCAGGTCGGAACCTGCACGCCGACATAGCCGGCATCGGCAGCCCATTTCGTGATCGAATCCCACGAATTGAATGGCGCGGTATCGCCTGCGAATTGTCCGAGAAACAGGCCGGGGCCCTTGATCGTCTTCATAGCTAATTCCTCCCTAGTCGCGTTCTGTAAACGTTTCCGATGCCATTCCGACCCTTATTCGAGGCGGTATGGGATACCATGACCTCAAAAAACTATAGGGCCGTCAGGATGAAAGTCGAATGCCTCGTGACCTAATCACGGCCTGCCGCCGGCGGCAAGAGGTACGTGCCGCAAAAATTCTCGCCGGCAGAGAAACAAGGCGCGCACCCATAAAAAACGCCCGCCGGAGCCGGCGGGCGCATCTGTTCAACCTAACCGATCAGAACGGTGAATCGGCGAAGTAGAAGTCCTTGGCATTATCCTTCGTCACGAGCGTCGCATCGAGGATGTAGCTGCCGCGAACCGGAACCTGATTGTAGAAATTGGCGGCGGTCAATTCCATCGCGGTGCCGACCATTGCCGGCGGGTAGAGCACGTCGACCGGGATCAGCTTGTCGCCATCCATGACCTTCTTGATCATGTCCTTCGAGCCGGCGCCGGCAACGATATACTTGATGTCGGTGCGCTTGGCCTGATCGATCGCCTGCAGCACGCCGACGGCCATGTCGTCATCCTGGCACCAGACGACATCGATCTTCGGGAACTTGGTCAGGTAGTCCTGCATGACCTTGAAGGCATCGTCGCGGTTCCAGTTGCCGTACTGGCGATCGAGAACCTTCACATTCGAACCCGCAATGCCCTTGTCGAAGCCATCCTGGCGCTGCTGGTCGATCGGGATCGGCAGACCGCGGATGATGACGACCTGTGCATCCGGCGTCGTCTTCTTGATGTATTCGCCGGCCGTCTGGCCGAGCGCCGGATTGTTGCCGGCAACATAGAGGTCACGGACGGAGTTGTCGTTGCTGCTCGGCGCACGGTCGACCAGCGTCACGAACTTGCCCTTATCCTTGACTTCCTTGATGGCGTTGACCAGCGGATCCGGATCCGACGGCAGGATCACGAGAGCGTCGATGCCTTGCGTTTCGAGGTCCTGTACGGCATTGGCCTGGCTTGCCGCATCGGGCGAGGTCTTGACGATGACGTTCAGGCCGGGATGCTGGGCCATCAGCTGCTTGGCGACGCGCTCGGCATGGAACACCACGCCCGAGGTCCAGCCATGGTCTGCGGCCGGAATGGAAACGCCGATGGTCACTTTCTTGTCTTCGGCATGTACCGTGCCGGCCAGAGCCGCCATCGCCACTGCCAAGCCCAATAGTCTTTTGCGCATTTTATCCTCCCACTTGGAAACAGGGCCTTATCCTGATGACCGGGCGCCCCCTGACCCGGTTATTGGCTATTTGCGAGCGAGCGAACGCTGCACCAGCATGGCGATGATGATGATCGCGCCCTGGATGGCACTGAGCAGATACTCGCTGATGAAGTTGGAAAGCAGCATGATGTTGCCGACAAGCTCCAGGATGAAGGCGCCACAGATCGTGCCCCATACCCTGCCCGCGCCACCCTTGAGAGCCGTGCCACCGACAACGACGGCAGTGATTGCCTGAAGCTCCCAGAGAATACCCGTCTGGGCCGATGTGGACCCAAGCCGCGGCACATACAGAAGGACGGCAATGGCAACACAAAATCCCTGGATAATGAAGGCGATGGTGCGCACGCGATTGACGGCCACGCCCGAATAGCGCGCGACGTCACGATTGGAGCCGACGGCGATAACATGCCGTCCGTAACGCGTACGATAGAGAATGAAGGCCGCGACGCAGGTTATCACGAGGATGACCACGATAGGCACCGGCACACCGAGCACCGAGCCATAATAGGCGGGCTTGTAGAGCGCCTGCACCTCTGCCGAGCGCAGGGTGATCGCGCCGCCTTGCGATAGCCAGGTCGTCAAGCCACGGTAGACACCCATCGTGCCCAGAGTGGCGATGAAGGGCTCGATCTTGCCCATGGTCGTGATCAAACCATTGGCCAAGCCGCATAGAACGCCGGCAACGATCGAGAAAAACACCGCCGCCGCCAACATCAGCGCTGGATCGGCGATAACTCCGGAGTTCATCAATAGGATCATCAGGCTGGCGACGAAAGCCACCATGGCGCCGACAGACAGATCGAGATCGCCCGCCGAGATGACGAAGGTAGCTCCGACGGCGATGATGGCGATGAACGCGCATCGCGTCGCAACGTTTGTGAGATTGGTGATGCCGATGAAGTTCGGATTGACCAACGCGCCCACGATCAGAAGCAGCACCAGCGCCGCAAACGGCGCAACGGCCCGCAGATCGATATCCCGCCAGGAACGTCCCCGCCGACCTGTCTTTCCGCTGCTGTCTTCGCCCACGCTCATAACCAAAACCAACCTCCCGTCCCACGATTGCTGGGAATTCGCCCTGCTCTGTGCCACCCGTTCAGGCGGCGGTCTTTTTCTTCAGGCCCGCTGCATAACGCATGATTTCCTGTTCGGAGATCTCGTCGCCCTCGAGCACGCCGACGATCCGGCCTTCGCGCATCACGGCAATCCGCGTGCACAGCCCGATGACCTCGGGCATTTCCGAAGACACCACAATGATGGAATGGCCGTCACGCGCCAGTGCCGAAATGAAATGATAGATCTGCTGCTTCGTGCCGACATCGATACCGCGCGTCGGCTCATCGATGATGATGATTTGCGGCTCGGTCTCCATGACCTTCGCCAGAAGCAGCTTCTGCTGATTGCCGCCGGACATGCGACCGGCGACGATATTACCGTCCCGCACACGGATGTCGAACCGGCGGCGCGCCCGCGTCAACGCATTGGCCTCGCTGGAGGCGCTCAGATAGCCGAACTTGCCGTGCCGATCGAGCGACTGGAGGGTCAGGTTGACGGCCATGCCCGAGTTCAGAAGCAACCCCTTGGACTTGCGGTCCTTGGTCATATAGGCAAGGCCGGCATCGATGGCCGCATGCACATCATGCTGAGGCACCGTCTGACCATTGGCGACGACTTCGCCGGCAATGCGCGACCGCAGCCCGACGATCGCCTCCATCAGCTCGGTCCGACCCGAGCCGATCATGCCGGAAAAACCCAATATCTCGCCCTTGCGCAGCTCGAAGCTCGCATCCCGGACGTAACCGGTCGAAAGCGAGTTGACGCTGAGCACGACCTTTTCGTCGACATCGGGCTCGTTCTTCGCCGGATAGAGGCTGGAAAGCTCGCGGCCGACCATCAGCTGGGCGATCGACTCGCCATCGAGCAGCGAAGTCGGCGATGTCTTGACCCATTGGCCGTCGCGCAACACGGTCACCCGATCCGTCAGCTCCATGACTTCATCGAGCTTGTGGGAAACGAAGACGAAGCTCGTTCCCTGATCGCGCAGCTTGCGCACCTGCTTGAACAGGAAATTGGTCTCCTCGCGCGACAGGACGGCGGTCGGCTCATCCATGAAGACGATCCTTGCATCGCGGCTGATGGCTTTGGCGATCTCCACCATCTGCTTGTCGGCGATGGAGAGCGTGCTGATCAGCGCATTCTCATCGACATGCGACCCGAGAAGATCGAGCACACGCCGCGTCTCCGCACGCATATGCTTGCGGTCGAGCACGCCGAAGCGCGTGACTTCGCGGCCGAGAAACAGGCTCTCGGTGACGGTCAGATGTTCCGCAAGATTGAATTCCTGATGGATGATGACGATGCCGAGCGCTTCGGCAGCGCCGTTCGGCGGCAGCTTGACCGGCTTGCCGTCAAGCAGGATTTCGCCCGAGGTCGGCTGCTCGAAACCGGAGAGAACCTTCACGAGCGTCGACTTGCCGGCGCCGTTCTCGCCCATCAGCGCATGAATCTCGCCAACGCGCAGATCGAAGTTGACACTGAACAGCACCTGCACGCCGTTGAAGGCCTTGGAGATCCCTCTCGCAGACAGCACCACTGCACCGTCGACGGCTTCCGAACTCATAGAATCCTCCCTGCGGTCCCACCCGCTTTCCACGGTATGTAAACCTTTACATACATGGTGTAAAGGTTTACATCATTGGATATCGTACAAAATTTCGCGGTTACCTTTGACCTCCACGTAAGTCTGTGTAGTCTCCAGCCCCGAGACGAGACCCCAAGGCAGAGCGCAGTGTCGAATTCCACGCCCGCAACTATCGAAGACGTCGCCCGCATTGCCAATGTTTCCATCGCAACGGTCTCGCGGGCAATCCATACACCAGAGAAAGTCGCCAATTCCACGCGGTTGAAGGTCAATCAGGCCATCGCCGTCACTGGCTATACGACCAACGCCATGGCCCGCAGCCTGAGGCTCGGCCGTTCCAACATGATTCTCGTCGTCGCACCCGATATCGGCGACCCGAACTTCTCCAATATTCTGATCGGCCTGGAGAACGAGGCCCGTTCGCACGGCTATGGCGTTCTTATCGGCCACACGCAGAACGACGCGCAACGCGGGCTCGAGTATCTGAAATTCCTGAACTCGAACCAGGCGGCGGGACTGATCCTCTTTACCGGCATCTTGCCCTTCGGACATCAGACGATGACGGCGCGGCTGCCGCCGAGCGTTGGCGTCTTCGAGCCGGTCTTCAACGGCGGCATTCCCTATGTCGGCGTCGACGATATCGCCGGCGCGCGCAAGGCTGTCGACCTGCTGATTGCCGAGGGCCACCGCAAGATCGCGTTCATCGGCGATTCCCGCACCCGCCTCGCCTATAGCCGCCGGCGCGTGGGTTATGAAACCGGAATGGACGCAGCCGGCATCGGCCATGACCTGCGCATCGTGCTCGACGGCGATGGCACCATCGAAAGCGGGCGGCTGGCCGTCGAGCAGCTCTTCATGCGTGACACGCTGCCGACAGCCTTCATGTGCGTTAACGACCAGACGGCGATCGGCGTGATGATCGCCCTGAAGGCGCGTGGCTACGATATCCCCGAGGATTTCTCGGTGACCGGCTTCGACGACGTGCCGCAAGCCGTCTTCATGACGCCGTCGCTGACGACGATCCGGCAACCTCGCACGGCCATCGGCAAGCACGCGATGGCTTTGCTGCTCGAACTGCTTTCGAATGGGGAGCCGCCCGAGACGGAAATCCTTCTGCGGCCGGACCTCGTGGTGCGAAACTCGGTTGCGCCGCCGGCACGTGGCCGCAGATAGGCGCGTGCAGTGATGCCACTCTGTAGAATTACGCTCTATGTCCGCGATGTCGAAGCAACGATCCGCTTTTACGTGACGCATTTCGGGTTCACGCCGCTCCGTCTGGAGGGCGATCGGATCGTTGAACTGCTGACATCGGATGGCGGCGCCAACCTGATGATCCATCCGGCGGGGAAAGCTCAGAAGATGGGCCAGTCGTTGGTAAAGCTGGTCTTCGATGTCGAACATGTCGAAGCATTCCGCGCGAGATGTTCAGAAAAGGGGCTTGAATTCGGCCCTATCCATCAAGCCGATGGCTATGCCTTCGCCAATGCCAAAGACCCTTCCGGAAACTCCATATCCATTTCCAGCCGAGCCTTCAGGCAGAAGTCTGGAGGCGATGGACCACCGCCTCCAGACCATGTCGATCAAACGTAACGATTGACGATGTTTTCGAGGAGCTCCTGCTTGCCGGACTTCGGCTGCGGGTTGACGTCCTTGGTTTCGACCCACTGGGCGATCTGGTCGAGCGAATATTCGCCGCGCAGCAGCTTCTGGCCCTCGGCCGAATCCCAGCCGGCATAACGGTCGGCGAGCGGCTTGGAGAGCGCCTTGTCCTCGATCATCTTGGCAGCCGCCTTCAGGCCGCGGGCGCAGCAATCCATGCCGCCGATATGGCCGATGAGCAGGTCCGCGGGATCGAGCGACTGACGGCGCAACTTGGCGTCGAAGTTCGTGCCGCCGGTCTTGAAGCCGCCGCCTGCCAGAACCTGGTAGTAAGCCAGCGTCATTTCCGGAACATTGTTCGGGAACTGGTCGGTGTCCCAGCCGGACTGGTAGTCATTGCGGTTCATGTCGATGGAGCCGAAGATGCCGAGCGCATTGGCAAGCGCCAGTTCGTGCTCGAAGGAATGGCCGGCGAGGATCGCATGGCCCTGCTCGATATTGACCTTCACTTCATTCTCAAGACCATACTTCTTGAGGAAGCCGTAGACCGTGGCAACGTCATAGTCGTACTGGTGCTTGGTGGGCTCCTGCGGCTTCGGCTCGATCAGGATCGTGCCCTTGAAGCCGATCTTGTGCTTGTACTCGACGACGAGATTGAGGAAACGGCCCATCTGGTCCAGTTCGCGCTTCAGATCCGTGTTGAGCAGCGTCTCGTAGCCTTCGCGACCGCCCCAGAGGACGTAGTTTTCGCCGCCGAGCTTATGCGTCGCATCCATGCAGGTCTTCACGGTCGCGGCCGAGAAAGCGAAGACGTCCGGATCCGGATTGGTGGCAGCACCCGACATGAAGCGGCGGTTGGAGAAGAGGTTTGCCGTGCCCCAAAGCAGCTTTACGCCGGTATCGGCCTGCTTCCTGGCGAAGTAATCGACGATCTCGTTGAGGTTCTTGGTATTCTCGGCAAAATTCTTGCCTTCCGGACGCACGTCGGCATCGTGGAAGCAGTAGTAGGGCGAGCCGAGGAGAGTGAAGAATTCGAAGGCGACGTCAGCCTTCAGCTTGGCGGCTTCCATCGTCTCGTTGAACCAGGGACGCAGGAAGGTCTGGCCCCCGAAGGGGTCGCCGCCCGGCCAGGTAAACGTATGCCAATAGGCGACGGCGAAGCGCAGATGCTCTTCCATCCGCTTGCCCGCAACGACTTCGTCCTTGTTGTAGTAACGGAAGGCCAGCGGATTGGTGCTGTCGGGGCCTTCGTATTTCACCTTGCTGATGTCACCAAAAAATCCGGCGCTCATGTCTTGTCTCCTCAGGTTGGTATTTCGGTATTGTTGTTCGTTTCAAACGGCGTTGCTCCTCACCCTGGCCCCCTCCCCGCTTGCGGGTGACAGGGAGAGCGGTACGCCCATCCCCCCTCTCCCCGTACCGACGGGAAGAAGACAGGGCGGATGAGGGGCTCACACGCACGCCATTTCAGTGCGCCGACAGCGGCTTGATCGCCGGATACACTGCCCGATAGCGCTTGTAGGCATCGGCATACACATCCGTCAGCGATGTCACGGGATCGATCGTGCCGGCCGTCTCGGGCGGGGTGCAAACGGCAACGGGGTCGGCGCTTGTCGCCGCAATCAGCCCGAGACGCGCAGCGCCGAAAGCCGCGCCGAAATCCCCGTCCGCCGGCAAATCCACAGGCACGCCGAGCGCAGTGGCGATCGAGGCCAACCAGTAACGGGAACGCGACCCGCCGCCGATGGCGGTGACGCGCGCAATATCGGTGCCGGCAGAACGGAGCGCTTCCAGATTGTCGCGAATGGCGAAGGACACACCTTCGAGCACGGCCTGCGTCAACACGGCGCGACCGCTTTCATGGCCGAGACCGATGAAGGCGCCACGGATCTTCGCATCATTATGCGGCGTACGCTCGCCCGAGAGATAGGGAAGGAAGGTGACGCTCGTCGGCGCCTTCAGCGTATCGCCAAGCTCGGTGGTGAGTTCGGCGGCAGACTTGCCCGTCACATGCGAGTGCCAGTTGAGCGCATCGGTTGCCGAGAGAATGACGCCCATCTGGTGCCAGGTATTCGGGAGCGCATGACAGAAGGCATGGACAGCGCTTTCCGGCTTCGGCAGGTAGGAACCGTTGGCGGCAAAGAGCACGCCAGACGTTCCGAGCGAAACGAAGGCGGCGCCATGGCTGACCGTCCCCATGCCGCAGGCCGAAGCTGCGTTGTCCCCTGCGCCGCCGGCAACGACGACGTCGCCGCCAATACCCCATTTCGAAGCGAGTTCGCCGCGCAGCTTGCCGGCGACCTCGGTGCCCTCGACCAGCGTCGGCATCTGCTTCTCATCGAGATCGGTCGCTGCCAACAGCTCGGAGGACCACTTGCGCTTGCCGGTGTCGAGCCAGGACGTGCCGGCAGAGTCGGACATTTCCGACATGTGTTCGCCCGTCAGCCAAAGACGCAGATAGTCCTTCGGCAGCAATACCCAGCGCACCTTGGAGAAAATATCAGGCTCGTGCTTGGCAACCCATGCAAGCTTCGGCGCCGTAAATCCGGGGAAGACGATGTTGCCGGTCAGCGCGCGGAAGCGTGGATCAGCGTCGAGCGCGGCAGCCTCATGGTAGCTGCGGGTGTCGTTCCACAAGATGCAGGGGCGCAGCACCTTGTCATCGGCGTCGAGCAGCGTCGCGCCATGCATCTGGCCGGAAAGGCCGATACCGCGCACCGCCGCCAATTCCCTAGGATGCGCCGCCTTTAGCCCGGCAACCGCGTCTTCGGTCGCGCGGATCCAGTGTGCGGGATCCTGCTCCGACCAGCCGGGATGCGGACGCGAGACATCGAGATCGCCATGGGCGGAACCGATGATCTTCTGATTGCCGTCGATCAGCATCGCTTTGACGCCGGACGTTCCGAGATCGAGACCCAAATACATCAGATGGTACTCCCTGTGCTCTGCCGCCTGCGAATGTCAGGGCAGATTGTCCTTCAAGAAAATGTCGAGACGGATGCGCTCCTGATCGGCGATGACGGCCTGGCCATCGGCGGTCGCTTTCATGACGCGGATGGCGCTGCGCACCTCATGGCCGGCATCCTGATTGAGAACGGCATCGATGGTGCCGTCCTGCAGTGCCGCGCGCGTATGCTGCGTGAGTTCATGCGCGACAACGGTCAACTCGCGCGCGGGCCGAACGGCCTTCAAGGCTGCGATCAGACCTCTATTGCCGGCGCCGAGGCTGTAGATGCCGATAATGTCCTTGTTTTCGGACAGCGCCTTGGAAACAAGCGATTTCGTCCGCTCGGGATCGTCGCGCCCTTCCAGGACCGGCAGCAACCGCAGCCTGGGAAATTCCGCCGCCATGACAGCCGAAAAACCCTGCAGACGCTCGCGATGGTCGCGCACCAGCATGGAGCCGGCAAGAACGGTAAGATAGCCCTCGCGCCCCCCCAGGAACCGCCCGAGCAACCGGGCGGCGGTGCGACCGGCAGCGATATTGTCGATACCGGCATAGTGATGCCTGGTAGAATCGGTGAGATCGGAAACCAGCGTGACGACAGGGATGCGCTCCGACACCAGACGGTCGACCGCCGCCCTAACCTCCGGTGCGTCGGTCGCCACCAGAGCAACGCCGGCAATGTCCCGTCCCTGCAATGCGTCGAGCGCGGCAACAAGCGCCGGCACATCGAAAGCCGGCACTTCGACGATGCGGATATCCGTGCGCTCTATGCTCGCGCGCAAGGTCGCGTGATGCACCTCGGAACGCAGGCCGTGCATGAAGGAATTGTCGCCTGTTGGTACAATGAAAACGAGGGGATAGACGCGCCCCTTGGCCAAGTTGGCGGCGGCGACATCGCGGATGTAACCGATCTGGCGGATGGCCTCCTCCACCTTCTCGCGCGTGACCAGCCGTACGCCCGGCCGCTGGTTCAAGACGCGGTCCACGGTGGCGAGGCTGACGCCTGCGGCAGCGGCGATGTCATGCACGGTCGGTCTCATCGGCTCCTCCTGCACAAACCCTTACTGCGATTTCTGATGTACGTAAATCAGAATTTTCCGGCGCCGGCATTTTCGTCTTGGCTGGAAATAAAAAAGGCCCCTCACGAGGAGGGGCCATGCCTTGGGAGCATTCTTTTAAACCGGCTTGTCAGTGGCCGCCGCCACCGCCGCCGCCGCCCGGCACGCTCGGCTTGCTGAGCATGAGAACACCGAGGATCATCGCCAGGAACAGCACGGTCAGCATCAGGAAGATGTCGCCGAACGACATGACGACAGCCTGCCGCGTCGCCATATTGACCATCTGCTTCAGCGCAGCCTGCTGTCCGTCCAGGCCGGACGCATTGAAGTTTGCGGCCATATTGTTCAGTTGGGTAACGGCGGCATGGCTGCCCCAATGAATATGGTCGCGCAGGTTGAAGTAGTGTTGGTCCTGCCTGTTCGTCAGCAGCGTGTTGATGATGGCAAGACCGACCGCGCCGCCAAGGTTACGCGTCAGATTGAACAGACCGGAGGCGCCGCGCATACGGGCGGGAGGCATGGTTCCGAGCGCGATGTTGTTGATCGGCACCATGCAGAGCATCAGGCCGAATCCGCGCAATATCTGCGGGATCAGCAGTTCCCAGAAGTCCCAATCGACCGTCAGGTGCATCATGATGTAGGTACCGGCCGAGAAGCTGGTGAACCCGATGATCATTAGAATGCGCAGATCGATCCTGCTCGCCAGGAAGCCGGCAAGCGGCGCCGTGAAGAACATGGTGAGACCCGAAACGAACATCGTCTCGCCGATCTGCAGCGAATCGTAGCCTCGAATACGCGCGAGAAAGAGCGGATAGATATAGGTCAGGCCATAAAGGCCAATACCCATAACGAAAGAGAACATCGATCCGAAGGCGAAATTCTTGTTCGTGAAGGCTTTAAGATCCACCACGGGGAAATCGACGGTGAAGGCCCGGTAGAAGAAGATGATCGCACCGATGGCGGAGGCGATAGCGCCGGCAACGATAAAGTTGTCGTTGAACCAGTCGTTGGTATTGCCTTCCTCAAGCACATATTCCAGCGCCCCGAGGAAAACGCCCATCGAGATCAGGCCCCACCAGTCGAATTTCTTAAACAGCGACAGCTCGGGCTTGTCGAAATCGATGTAGTTCCAGGTGACGATGGCAACGACGATACCCGGCGGAATGTTGACCAGGAAGAGCCAATGCCAGGAGAAGGCGTTGGAGAGATAGCCGCCGACGGTCGGGCCGATGGTCGGCGCAAGGGTGGCAATCAGGCCGATGATCGGCGAAACGACGTTGCGCTTGGACGGCGGGAAGATCGTGAAGGCAGCCGCAAAGACCGAGGGGATCATGCCGCCGCCGATGAAGCCCTGCAGGGCGCGGTAAATGATCATCTGATCGATGTTTGTGGCGGTCGCGGCAAGCGCGCTCGCCGCGGTGAAGCCGGCGGCCGAAATCGCGAACAGATAGCGCGTCGAGATAATGCGCGCCAACGTTCCCGACAGCGGGATCATGATGACTTCGGCAATCAGATAGGCCGTCTGAACCCAGCCGATTTCATCCGAGCCGGCACTGAGACCGGCCTGGATTTCGCTGAGCGATGCCGAAACGATCTGAATGTCGAGAATCGACATGAACATACCGAGCACCATCGCCAGGAAGGCGATGAGCTTTTTCGGGTCTATGTGATCGGCCGCGGCTGGCGCGGCTGGGCCGGCCGCGCGTAGAGGCGATCCGGCTGTAGTGCTGGCGGACGACATGGCGCGTCTCTCCCGAGCTTGATCGCTTACTTGTCCGGTGCCGTGCGGGTATCGACGTCGACGACGACGCTGAGTCCTGCGCGCAGACGGCCGGTATTGAGCGCATCCTGCGGCAATGCGATGCGAACAGGCACGCGCTGGATGATCTTGGTGAAGTTACCTGTCGCGTTTTCCGGCGGCAGCAGCGAGAAGACCGAGCCCGAAGCCGGCGAGATCGACTCGACGGTGCCGACGATCGGATGGTCGCTGAAGGCATCGACGTGGACATTGACCTTGGAACCGGGAACCAGATGCTGGATCTGCGTTTCCTTGAAGTTCGCGTCGATATAGAGCTGCTTGGTCGGGACGATCGCCATCAGCTTCTGCCCAGGAGAGACGAGATCGCCTTCCTGAACCGAGCGGTTGCCGACGATACCGTCATAGGGCGCCTTCAGCACGGTGAACGACAGGTCGCGGGCGGCCTTGTCACGCGCAGCGGCAAGACCCTTGATCGTGCTTTCGGCCTGGCGGCGCTGAGCCTGCAGCAGGTTGATGTTCGCCTGCGCCGAAGCAATCGCGGCATCGCCGCCGACCAGGTTGGCCTTGGCTTGGTCGAGCGCGATATTGGCGCTATCCAAGGCAGCCGTGGTGCCGACCGACTTGGCTTGCAACTCAGCAGCGCGCGTCTGGGTGATCTGGGCGCCACGAACCGTGGCGTCGAGGGCAACCTTCTGGGCCTGCGACTGGGCAAGAGCGGCCTGGCCGGCAGCGATCTGTGCATCGATGGTATGGAGCGAAAGCTGTTCGGTGTCATAGGAAGCCTGCGCCTGCTCCAGCGCCAGCTTGTAGTCACCATCGTCGAGAACGGCGAGCACGTCGCCTGCCTTGACCTGCTGGTTGGCGACGACATTCACCTTGGCCACATAACCCGTAACCTTCGGCGAGATGGTTGCGATATCGCCACCGATATAGGCGTCGTCTGTGGACACCATGAAGCGGCCGTTCGTCCACCAGTCATAGCCGTACCAGCCGCCGCCTGCCAGCGCCAGAACGACGACGATAGGCATAACCAGGCTGCGCCGCTTCTTTTCCGGCGGCGGTGGGGCCGCGGGGGCCGGAGACGCCGGCGCAGCCTGGGCGGGGGCGGGGTTGCCGCGCGTTTCGGCGACAGGAGCATCGGCGGATGCCCCTGCTTCCCGAGCTTCCGCTTCGGCATCAGCGGGCTCATTCACGATGCGCGCTACATTGTTTCCATGACTTGACGACATTGCCCTACCACCGAAAATCTTGGTAAAAATAATCGAACCGAACGGTTCAGTTCAATTGACATAGAGCCTTTTAGATTCCATATCAAGAGACATCGAACCGCGTGGTTCGATTTATTTGGCGAATCTGTTTAAGATTCAGAAAAAATGAATCGAAGAAGGAGAAGATGAAACACGAATCGCAAAATGCCGTCCTGTTGAGCGCGCCCGCACCTGCATCCGGTGGACGTTGGGCCGCCGGCGAGGACCCAGCCAAACGTCATCAAATTCTCGAGGGCGCAAAACGCGTCTTTATGAAAATGGGCTTTGATGCGGCGAGCATGAACGACGTCACTCGTGAAGCCGGCGTTTCCAAGGGCACTCTCTACGTCTATTTCGCCAATAAGGAAGATCTGTTCGCCGCCATCGTGAACAGCGAACGCGCCCACTTCGTCGAAATCGTGCGTGCCGCTCTGGTGGACGATGCCGACATAGCCTCCAGCCTTCTCCAGTTTGGCAAGGTATTTGCGACCCACGTCACGTCCGACAAGACCATCAGTGCCATGCGGACAGTGGTTGGCGTACGCGAGCGCATGCCGACCCTCTGTCAACGCTTCTTCACCGGCCCTGACAATCTGCGCACCGTTCTGCGCGGTTTTCTGGAGCGCAAGGCCGAAGCGGGCGCTGTCGAAATAGAGGATTTCGATCTGGCCGCGCGCCAATTCCTCGAGATGGCCAGCGGCGGCTATTTCAAGCTGCGACTGTTCGGCGACATGGACGCCCCACCCTCGGCGGACGAAATCGATTATGTCGTGCGCGGCGCAGTGCGGGTTTTCCTGGCAGCTTACGCCACCGAACGGCGGGATCGCACCTGACAGCGCTCCCGATTGCCGACATTCGGAGCAGCCCCCAACTCCGCAATGACGATCAAGCGTCGCTGTGATCGGGCGCCTATGACTGGTCCGGCAACCAGGAGAATTCATCATGAGCGCGATCGGACGGGCAATATGGTTCATCGAAAGCCACTTTGCGTCCGACATTTCGCTTGATGAGATCGCCGAGACGGCCGGGCTGTCGCGCTATCATCTGTCGCGCGTCTTCGGCATGACGACGGGCCACTCGATCAGCGGCTATATCAGGAGCCGGCGTCTCAGCGGAGCGGCCCTCGCACTGATCGACAATTCCTCCACCATTCTCCAGGTTGCCCTCGATGCTGGCTACGGCTCGCACGAGGCCTTCACCCGTGCCTTTCGCGAGCAATTCGGCATGACGCCGGAAAGCCTGCGCAAACAGGGGCACGTTCGCAACCTCGCTCTACAGGAGCCGATCAGAATGGACGATACCCGCCTTCCCAAGCTTGAGGCCCCACGCTTCGAAACCTATCCAGCAATGCTACTTGCAGGCCTTGCGGAGATTTATGCCTATGAAGCCACGCAGGCGATACCGTCGCTCTGGCAGAAATTCAATCAGCATTACGGCCACATCCCGGGTCAGGTAGGCAATGTCGCCTACGGCGTCTGCACGCAGGCGGATGATGGCAAAGAGGGCTTTCGCTATATGGCCGCCGTGGAGGTCAGCGAAACCGACGATCTTCCCGAAGGCTTCACGACGACAAGACTGCCGCAGCAGCGCTACGCGGTTTTTGCTCATCGCGGCCACATATCTGGCATTTCCGCTACCGTGCACCAGATCTTCGGCGAATGGCTGCCGCAATCGGGCCACCGGCACGGTGGAACACCCGACATGATGGAACGCTACGACGACAGGTTCGATCCGCGCACCGGCATGGGCCTAACCGAAATCTGGATTCCTCTGCAGGCCTAGGCAACGCCGCCGCCACGAAAATGGCGGCGACGCTTGTACCGAAGACGGCACTCCTTACATTACGGCCATTCTGGAAGGCTGTAGGCTGAGTTTCAGCACCGGCCAAGCCGATAAGAAGCTGATAAAAAGGGGAAACCGTCTATGGATATCGTTGGTCTGATGCAGGATCCGAGCGCGTGGGTCGCGCTCGTCACACTCGTGGTTATGGAGGTTGTCCTTGGCATCGACAACCTCATCTTCATTTCGATCCTGACCAACAAGCTGCCGGCCGAACATCGCGACCGAGCCCGCAAGATCGGCATCGGCCTTGCTCTTGGCATGCGCCTCGCGTTGCTCGGCACCGTCGCCTGGATCGTCCAGCTGACGACCCCCGTCTTCGAGATCTTCGGCCAGGGCTTCTCCTGGAAGGACATGATCTTGATCGGCGGCGGCCTCTTCCTGGTTTGGAAGGCCACGAAGGAGATCCATCACAACGTCGATCCGCAGGAACAGGGCGAGGATTTCATTGCCAAATCGACGACCTCGACCTTTGCCGCAGCCATCGGCCAGATCCTTTTGCTCGATCTGGTCTTCTCGATCGACAGCATCATCACCGCCGTCGGCATGACCCCGCATCTGCCGATCATGTTTATCGCCGTGATCGCTGCCGTCACCGTCATGCTGGTGGCCGCCAATCCGCTTGCCAATTTCATCGAGAAGAACCCGAGCATCGTCATGCTGGCGCTCGCCTTCCTGCTGATGATCGGCACGACGCTGATCGCTGAAGGCATGGGTGTGCATGTTCCGAAGGGCTATATCTACGCCGCCATGGCCTTCTCGGCTCTGGTCGAGGTGCTCAACATGCTGGCGCGCAACCGGCGGAAAAAGGCATCCGGCGGCCATTAACCGGGAAAGCCGCACCCCCGAAACGGGTGCGGCTTTGGAACGTTTTCATGCATTCCAGACGGAAAACCGCTACGCACTTTTCCTGAAAATGCGCCTGTCCGATCAGTCCTGAACGTGGATGTCGACATATTCGCCGACGTCGCCGCGTCCATAGATATCGACTTTCACCCAGACATTGCCGCGAACGATGAGGTTGCCGGCGTCATCAGCGATATTGCCGTTCGCCAGCATCTCTTCGAGCTTCGCGCGGTTCGTCGGCAGCGAAAAGAAGCTATCCCCCTGGTCGCCGCGGTCGCGACGGCGATAGGCATGATAGTTCGCTCGGTCCTGCCGGATGATCTGCCAGGGGGCCGTCAGTCGCTCGCCCTTGGAATTGTAAAGGTCGTCGCTGCCGATATAGGCGCGATAGGATTCGATCAGCTTCGCCGAGCCGTCGCGCGTAATGGTCGATTGTGCTGCAGCGACATCGAACATGGCGGCTGTCAACAAAAGGCTCAAAATCAATTTCTTCATTGCTTCCTCGCGGTGAACGATTGAAGACCTATTTCGCAACTACCTCGAAAATTGCAAATCAAATTCGTCAGCTTGTCCGCTTTTATTGCGGTAGCCTTACGAAGCGTAAAGAGACCCTATGAAATTGTGAGAGCGGCTCAAATCGATGCGGCACAGTACCGGTCACCCCATCGCAGAAGCCTCACAGCGCAGTTTCCCTTGACGCCATCACTTGAATATGGCCTAAGCCAGCCATATGGAAAACGCGCAATGGAAGCGGCAAGACGCCCTTTTCCGGCCGGTTTCCTGATCCAGACACACATCTTCGGCTGGACGGTGCTCGTCCCGAGCGCGGCCCGGCCCTTTATGACGGGCAAACAAGATGACCACTTCAGGCGTTCGCGTCCGCATCGCACCCTCCCCCACCGGCGAGCCGCATGTCGGCACGGCCTATATCGCGCTGTTCAACTATCTCTTCGCCAAGAAACACGGCGGCGAGTTCATCCTGCGCATCGAGGATACCGACGCGACCCGCTCCACCCCCGAATTCGAGACCAAGGTGCTCGACGCTCTGAAATGGTGCGGCCTCACATGGTCCGAAGGTCCCGATGTCGGCGGCCCTTACGGCCCCTACCGCCAGAGCGACCGCAAGGACATCTATAAGCCCTACGTCGAGAAGATCGTCGATGCCGGCCACGGTTTCCGTTGCTTCTGCACGCCCGAGCGCCTGGAAAAGATGCGCGAGGCGCAGCGCGCCGCCGGCCTGCCGCCGAAGTATGACGGCCACTGTTTGAACCTGTCGGCCGAGGAAGTCACCGCGCGCGTTGCCGCGGGCGAGCCGCATGTCGTGCGCATGAAGATCCCGACCGAAGGCACCTGCAAGTTCCATGACGGCGTCTATGGCGACGTCGAGATCCCGTGGGATGCCGTCGACATGCAGGTTCTGCTGAAGGCCGACGGCATGCCGACCTACCATATGGCCAACGTCGTCGACGACCATCTGATGAAGATCACCCATGTGGCACGCGGCGAAGAGTGGCTGGCTTCCGTGCCGAAGCACATTCTGATCTATCGCTATCTCGGCCTTGAGCCGCCGGTGTTCATGCACCTGTCGCTGATGCGCAATGCCGACAAATCAAAACTGTCGAAACGCAAGAACCCGACATCGATCTCCTATTACACGGCTCTCGGCTACATCCCCGAAGCGCTGATGAACTTCCTCGGCCTGTTCTTCATGCAGATCGCCGAAGGCGATGAACTGCTGACGATGGAAGAACTCGCGGCAAAGTTCGATCCGGAAAACCTCTCCAAGGCCGGCGCGATCTTCGATATCCAGAAACTCGACTGGCTGAACGGCCGCTGGATCCGCGAAAAATTGTCGGAAGAGGAATTCCAGCAGCGCGTTCTGACCTGGGCGATGGAAAACAGCCGCCTGCAGGAAGGCCTGAAGTTGTCGCAGTCGCGCATCACCAAGCTCGGTGAACTGCCCGACCTCGCCGGCTTCCTGTTCAAGTCCGACCTCAACCTCGATCCTTCGGCCTTCGCCAAGATCAAGTCGACGCCGGAAGAACTCCTCGAAATTCTGAACACCGTGCAGCCGGACCTCGAAAAGATCCTCGAATGGAACGTCGAGACGATCGAAGCAGAGTTGCGCGCCATCGCCGACCGCATGGGCAAGAAGCTGAAGGTCATCGTAGCACCTCTCTTCGTCGCCATGTCGGGCTCCTCGCGCTCTCTGCCGCTTTTCGATAGCATGGCCATCCTCGGCCGTTCTGTCGTACGCCAGCGGCTGAAGCTTGCGGCCCAGACCGTCGCGACCCTCGTCGGCCCAAAGAATTGAACCGGACTTAGAACCATGACCGAAAAGACCGAAACAACAGCCCTTTCCTCCGACGCAACGGAAGTCCGCCGTCAGAAGTTGACGCTGCTGCGCGAGCAGATCGGCGACGTCTATCCTGCGCATTTCCACCGCACGCTGACCAATTCCGAACTGGCCGCCAAATATGAAGGCCTTGAGCCGGACACGGAAACGACCGATGTCGTCACCGTCGCCGGTCGCGTCTATTCCTCGCGCAATTCCGGCATGTTCATGGATATCCATGACGCCTCGGCCAAGATCCAGATCTTCAGCCACAAGGACGTGACGACCGAAGAGGCCCGTGCCCTGCTGCCGATGATCGATATCGGCGACATCATCGGCGTGACCGGCGTCGTGCGTCGCACCAAGCGCGGCGAACTGACGATCAATGCCCAGCAGATCACGATGCTGACCAAGTCGCTGCTGCCGATGCCGGAGAAGTGGCATGGCCTGTCCGATATCGAGCTGCGCTACCGCAAGCGTCATCTCGACATCATGACCAACGAGGAATCCAAGCTCCGCTTCCAGCAGCGCAGCCGCATCGTCTCCGGCATCCGTCGCTTCATGGAAAATGACGGCTTCATGGAAGTCGAAACGCCGATGCTGCACTCGGTCTATGGTGGCGCCACCGCCGAGCCGTTCAAGACGCATCACAACACGCTGAAGCTCGACATGTTCCTGCGCATCGCGCCGGAACTGTTTCTGAAGCGCACGCTGGTTTCGGGCCTCACCGACAAGGTATTCGAGATCAACCGCAACTTCCGCAACGAAGGCGTTTCCACCCGGCACAATCCAGAATTCACCATGATGGAGTGCTACTGGGCCTATGCCGACTACGAGGACATCATGGACCTCGTCGAGCGCCTGTTCTCGACGCTCGCCATGTCGATCCACGGCAGCACCGAATTTGCCTTTGGCGACAAGCAGATCTCCTTCAAGGGTCCGTTCCGCCGCGTGCCGATGCCTGACGCCGTCAAGGAAGCGACGGGCATCGACTTCCTGGCGATCAAGACCGACGAAGAGGCCCGCGCCGCCTCCAAGGCCGCCGGCTTTGCCGTCGAGAAGGACGCAACCTGGGGCGAATGCCTTGCCTTCATCTTCGAAGAAAAGGTCGAGGGCACGCTGATCCAGCCGGCGCACGTCACGCATTTCCCGAAGGACATCTCGCCCTTCGCCAAGGAAGTGCCGGGCGAGCCGCGCCTCGTCGAGCGCTTCGAGACCTATTGCAACGCCTGGGAACTCGGTAACGCCTTCTCGGAACTCAACGATCCGGAAGAGCAGCGCGCCCGCATGGTCGAGCAATTGCAGCAGGCGCATGCGCGCGGCGAAAAGGAAAAGCAGCTTGACGAGGAATTCCTCGACGCCATCGACCAGGGCATGCCCCCGGCAGGCGGTCTCGGCATCGGCGTCGATCGTCTGATCATGCTATTGACCAACTCGCCGTCGATCCGCGATATCATCCTCTTCCCGGCCCGTCGCAACAAGGCGGATTGAGGCAGTCTCGTCCTCCAGAAAACAAAGGTGCGAACCATGACCGAGAAAGAGATATCGGCCGCAGATGCCGACAACGAACAGCAGCGGCTGGCCGATCTTGCGGAGATCGGTGACATCGATCTATCGCAATACGCACCCGGGACTTTCGGCTGCCACGAGGCGATGCACACGGCGTCGATCATGCTCGACATGACCGACGACCAGTTGCTGCAGCACCCCGCCATCCTGGCAAATCCCGAGTTCTACCGTCTTGCCGGCGAAGTTCACGAAGCACTCTTCGCACTTTATCAGGCGATCGGCGAGAAACATCTCGCGGAGTGAGGCCATCGCCTTGCCGCCCAATGGCGCAAGGCAAACCTCGATCAGTTCGTGACCGGCGACCGCCGTTCCGCAGCTCCCGTCATCGTCGGATCCAATCCCGGTGACGGGCTTTTTTCGTCGATGGTGGCGTCGGCGCCGATAAATTCGCCATTCCTGTCATATCCAGGCCGCACGTTACCGGTCGATTTCGGCTCCGGCGCAGCGGGCTTGCTATCCTGCTCGACGGCTTGCGCGGCGGCAGCCCTTTCCTCCGCGGCGATCGCCGCCTTCAGCTTGTCCTTCTTGGCATTGCCGGCACTGTTGTCGGCTGCCAGCGCATTGTCGCAATCGCTGAGGTCCTTCAAGCCGGCAAGAGCGCTATCGATGTCCTTTGGCTGCATGGTGATCTGTTCGCCGTAAAACAGGCCGGCGGTGCTGGCGCCGCCATTATAATAGCGCGCCGTAAGCGGCGCCTCGGAGCTGCCATCGGCAAGCTTTTCCGGGTGCGGCACATAGACGACATCCGCCCCCAATGCCCGGCCACGGATGTCGGAGCGCAACGTCGGACCGTTTTCATCAAGAACCACAACCTGCACGAGATCAGGTTTCTGCTCCTGATAGACGGCCTTGGCGACCCGCAACGCCGTCTTCACGCGCGTTACGCCGTCCGTCGGATCGGTGCGAATATATTTGCGCACCCAGAAGCGATTGTCCTTGCGAATGGTAACGAGATTGATGTCCGTGCACTGCAACCCGTTTGCGGAAGCAGATGTAAGACCGAGAAGCCTGTCCTTGCCGAAATAGATCGCCAAAACGCCGGAGCAGCCTACGAAAAGGGCCACTCCGCCGATCATGACGACAAATTTCCGGGGCATCCGGAAAATGTGCAGTAAGGCGCTCACGCCAACTGCTCCAGCATAGACCACTCCAAGGCGATAAAGATGATCAACTCTCACGTTAGGGATTTGGCGTTTCGGAATACTTAAAACGGAGGCAAAACTTACATCCATCGCCACGACTTTACCAAAAAAGGTCCGAACGTTCACAGCTATGACGAGCGCTTGCTTTCTCTGCGGCGGACATGCTCTAACCCTGTCATGGCCTTCACCTTGAGACAGCTACAATACTTCGTTGCCGTCGCGGAGCAGGGTTCCGTGACCAGGGCGGCGCAGAACCTGTCCATCTCGCAGTCGTCGGTGACCGAAGCACTGAAAGAGCTGGAAAGCGACCTGGGCGTCGAGCTGTTCGAGCGTCACCCGCGCGGGCTGTCCATCACCCATAACGGCCATCAGTTTCTGCGCCACGCGACCAAGATTCTCGCCACCGTTTCCGATGCGCGAACCAGCTTTTCAGGCAAGCGCAACGAGGCCGGCGGCACGCTGAATATCGGGGTGACCTCGCTCGTTGCCGGCTATGTGCTATCCGACCTGCTGGCCCGCTATCGTCGCGCCTGCCCGGGCGTCGAAGTCAGCGCCATCGAAGACAACGGAGGCTATCTGGAACATCTGTTGGTCGGCGGCGAGCTCGATGTCGCCGTCATGGTCATATCAAACCTGCGCGACCGCATGGCGCTGCAGGCCGAGATCCTGGAGACTTCGCCCTATCGCCTCTGGCTGCCCATGGGCCATCCCCTTGTCTCGGCGGATATCATCAGCGTTGCCGATATTACCCGCGAACCGTTGATCATGCTGACCATCGACGAAATCGAAGAGAACACCGGCAAGCTTTTGAGTGCACTTGGCGCCCGCCCCCATGTTGCTTTCCGCACGCGCTCGGTCGAGGCGGTGCGCAGCCTGGTCGCGACCGGTGCCGGCGTGGCGCTGCTGCCCGACCTTGTCTACCGCCCCTGGTCACTCGAAGGCGATCGTATCGAAAGCCGCGATGTCTCAGGCTCTTTGCCGGTCGTACAGGTCGGCATGGTCTGGCGGAAGGGATCGAGCCTGCCGCAGGCCGCGCGCGACTTCGTCGGCGTTGCCGAAAGCATGCGCTCCGGACGGCAGCGGTAGCAAGGCGATCTGCCGGCGCCGATGCTTGAAATGCAATCGAAGATTGTTCCAGCAGAGAGGCCCAGATATGAAGACCGCCATCATATTCGACTGTGAGTTCCTTTGCCTTGAAGGGTCGCAACAAAGATACTGGTGCGCCGCCCACGATCCCGATCCAGTCGTCGCCCAGATCGGCGCCGTCAAGCTTGGCCTCGGAAGCGGTTTCCCTATTCTGGATAGCTACAAGGCCTATGTTCGCACCGTCGACAGGTTTGGCGCTCAATATACGCTCGACCCGTTCTTCACTACCCTAACAGGCATTACCGAAGAAAACATCAAGTCGGAAGGCATCTCCTTGTCGGATGCCATCTCGGGCCTGGATCGTTTCTCGGACGGCGCCCGCTTCTGGTCCTGGGGGAAGGACGAGCTGAACATGATGGCGATCAGCTGCTATGTCGCCGGAATTCATCCCTCGATCCCCGCCCGCCGCTTCGACAATGCAGTCAAGCTTCTGCTGGCAGCGGGAATGCCCATCGAGGATCTGGCCAGAACGCCGAGCAACAAGCTCGCCGACTACTATGGCGTGCAGCACCCGCCCTTGCTGGGCCATGATGCACTCGACGACGCCCTTTCCGTTACCTACGCCCTGCAACACCTTATGAAGGTTGGCAAACTGCGGCCCGAGGCCTTCGACAGTACGCGCACACGCGGCTAGGAATCGGAATTTCCGATATCACCTTTCTGATAAATGAATTTGCGAATGCGGCGAAATCGCGTCACCTTTTCTCCCGGGAAGAGAGCCAGACCCTGACTCTACACAATCGAGACTATCAGGGCGCAAAACCGGGAGGATCCGATGAAGCATCTGCTGAAATCATGCACGGCTGCACTCGCATGCTTAAGTTTCGCCACGCAGGTCATTGCCGCCGAGCCGCTGAAGACGCTCGGCAAGGGCGAAGGCGCCGTGAGCATTGTCGCATGGGCCGGCTACATCGAGCGCGGCGAGAGCGACAAGAACTATGATTGGGTCACCGGCTTCGAAAAGGAAACCGGCTGCAAGGTCAGCGTCAAGACAGCAGCAACATCGGACGAAATGGTCGCGCTGATGAACGAAGGCGGCTTCGACCTCGTCACCGCCTCGGGTGACGCATCGCTGCGCCTCGTGGCCGGCAAGCGCGTCCAGCCGATCAACACGGATCTGATCCCAAGCTGGAAAAACCTCGACGAACGTCTGAAGAACGCTCCCTGGCATACCGTCAACGGCGTCCACTACGGCGTCCCCTATCTCTGGGGACCGAACGTGCTGATGTACAACACCGACACCTTCAAGGGCCAGGCGCCGAAGAGCTGGAATGTCGTCTTTGAGGAAATGACCCTGCCCGACGGCAAGTCCAACAAGGGCCGCGTTCAGGCCTATGACGGTCCGATCTATATCGCCGATGCTGCCCTCTACCTCATGGCCCACAAGCCCGAGCTCGGTATCAAGAACCCTTACGAACTCAATGAGGATCAGTACAAGGCCGCTCTGGAACTGCTGCGCGGCCAGCGCAAGATCGTCAGCCGCTACTGGCATGACGCGATGATCCAGACCGACGACTTCAAGAACGAAGGTGTCGTCGCCTCCGGCTCCTGGCCGTTCCAGGTGAACCTCTTGCAATCAGACAAGCAGAAGATCGCCTCGACCTTCCCGGCAGAGGGAACGACGGGCTGGGCCGACACCACCATGCTGCATGCCGACAGCGAGCATCCGAACTGCGCCTATATGTGGCTGGAACATTCCCTCCAGGCCAAGGTTCAGGGTGACGCGGCCGCCTGGTTCGGCGCCGTTCCCTCCGTTCCGGCGGCCTGCAAGGGCAATGAACTCCTGACCGACAGCGGTTGCGCTACCAACGGCTACGACCATTTCGACAAGATCAGCTTCTGGAGAACGCCGGTTGCGAAATGCAGCACGCAGGGCGAATGCGTGCCCTATCATCGCTGGGTCTCCGACTATATCGGCGTGATCGGCGGCAGATAACGAGCCGAGATTGGCCCTCGCCGCTCCCAACGATGGAGCGGCGACCCGCCGGCACTCCGATGCGCCGGCTCCTGCAGCAGACCAGATCCCGATCGGGCCAGCTGACATCGTTTCAAACATTCTGCATATCCCTGGAGAAACCAATGAACGCCGTTCGTTTCCAGCAGGTGTCGCGCCATTTCGGCCAGGTTCGCGCTGTGGACCGTGTCGATCTGGAAATCGCACCCGGCGAATTCTTCGCCATGCTCGGCCCTTCCGGTTCCGGCAAGACCACCTGCCTCAGACTGATTGCCGGCTTCGAGCAGCCCACAGGCGGGCATATCGAAATCTTTGGCGAAACCGCCGAAGGCGTGCCGCCCTATCGGCGCAACGTCAACACGGTCTTCCAGGACTATGCGCTGTTTCCGCATCTCAACATCCTCGACAACGTCGCCTACGGGCTGATGGTCAAGGGTGTCGGCAAAGCCGAGCGGCAGCGCGCCGCCGAGCAGGCACTGGAGCTGGTGAAG
Source organism: Rhizobium sp. ASV8 (assembly GCF_016429255.1). GTDB lineage: Bacteria > Pseudomonadota > Alphaproteobacteria > Rhizobiales > Rhizobiaceae > Rhizobium. The sequence goes on along the minus strand of NZ_JAELUG010000005.1, from coordinate 58,848 downwards.
CTGCCGGGCTACGGCGCTCGCCGCCCCGGCCAGCTCTCCGGCGGCCAACGCCAGCGCGTGGCGCTCGCCCGGGCGCTGGTCAACAAGCCGAAAGTGCTGCTTCTCGACGAGCCGCTCGGCGCCCTCGATCTGAAGCTGCGAGAGCAGATGCAGGAAGAGTTGAAAACGCTGCAACGGGCGCTCGGCATCACTTTCGTCTTCGTCACCCACGATCAGGGCGAGGCGCTTTCGATGGCCGACCGCGTCGCCGTCTTCAACGACGGTTACATCGTGCAGCACGGCACGCCGCACGATATCTATCAGCGGCCGAAAACCCGCTTCGTCGCCGATTTCGTCGGCTCCTCCAACGTCATTGCCCCAGAGGTCATGTCATCGCTCGGCGGCGAACGGCGTTGGGCAAGCCTCCGCCCCGAAGCGATCCGCCTGACCGAAGAGAGCGGCGTGCCGGCAACCGTAAAAGCGCTGAACTTCCTCGGCGCTGCCACCCGCCTTTCAGTGGAGGCGAACGGCGCCCACCTGCATGTGACCGTTCCCGCCGGTCTGCCGACGCCGGACGCCGGCACGTCCGTCCGCCTCGCATGGCAGCCGGCCGATGTGCATTATATGGACGACGCCGCATGAACGCCGCGGCCTTCCCCACCTCACCCGCACAAGCGCCGGCTTCGATCTTGCCGAGCCGCGGCGGCGTCTTCGGTCATCTCTCCGACCTCTTCTGGCGTCGCCCGAAACTGCTCTTGTTCCTGATGCTGGCGCCGCCGCTGCTTTGGCTCGGCGTCATCTATATCGGCGCGCTGATTGCATTGCTGCTGCAGAGCTTCTTCTCGATTGACGACTTCTCGGGATTGGTGAACTACGAATTCACGCTCTCAACCTATGCCCAGCTGCTGAATTCGGCAAATTTCGACATCATCGTGCGCACGGTGGTCATGGCCGCCCTCGTCACTGTCGCCTCTGCCCTGGTCGCCTTCCCCATCGCCTACTATGCCGCCCGCTATGCGCAGGGCAAATGGAAGGCGCTGTTCTATCTCGGCATTATGCTGCCGCTCTGGTCGAGCTATCTGGTGAAGGTCTATGCCTGGAAGCTGATCCTCGCCAAGGAGGGCATCCTCACCTGGATCTTCGCCAAACTGCATCTCGGCTGGCTGCTCGACGGCGTCCTCGCTGTGCCCATTATCGGCGGCAACTCGCTATCGGTCAGCTATATCGGCACCTTCCTGGTCTTCGTCTATGTCTGGCTGCCCTATATGATCCTGCCGACACAGGCTGCTCTCGAACGCGTGCCGGCCAATCTGCTGGAAGCCTCGTCGGATCTCGGCGCGACGCCGAACCAGACCTTCCGCACCGTGCTGCTGCCGCTCGCGCTACCGGGTATCGTCGCTGGCTCCATCTTCACCTTCTCTCTGACCTTGGGTGATTACATCATCCCGCAGATCGTCGGTTCCTCGCGCCTCTTCATCGGCCAAGCCGTCTATGCGCAGCAGGGCACTGCCGGCAACGTGCCGCTCGCCGCCGCGTTCTCGGTCGTGCCGATCGTCATCATGGCCATCTATCTCTGGATCGCCAAAAAGCAGGGAGCTTTCGATGCGCTCTGATCGTGGCCAACGCGCCTCACTTCCGCTCAAGACCGCAGCCGCAGGCGGCCTGCTCTTCCTCCATCTGCCGATCCTGTTGATTTTCGTCTATGCCTTCACGACGGAAGAAAAGAGCTATCAGTGGCCGCCGCCGGGCTTCACGCTGCAATGGTTCGGCATTGCCTGGAACCGGCCGGATATTTGGTCGTCGCTGGCGCTCTCGGTGCAGGTGGCAACCATCGCAACCGCAATCGCCCTGCTCCTCGGCACGCTCTGCGCCGCGGCCGTCAGCCAGACGAAGTTCTTCGGTCGCGAGGCTATCTCGCTACTTGTGATCTTGCCGATCGCGCTGCCCGGCATCATCACCGGCATCGCGCTTCGTTCGGCCTTCAGCCTGTTCGATATCCCGTTCTCGGTCTGGACGATCGTTCTCGGTCATGCGACCTTCTGCGTCGTCGTTGTCTATAACAATGCCGTCGCCCGCTTCCGCCGCACCTCCGGTTCTCTGATCGAGGCATCCATGGATCTTGGTGCCGATGGCTTCCAGACCTTCCGCCATGTGGTCCTGCCCAATATCGGCACGGCGCTGCTCGCCGGCGGCATGCTTGCCTTCGCGCTGTCCTTCGACGAGGTCATCGTCACCACCTTCACCGGCGGCCAGCAGATGACGTTGCCGATCTGGATGCTGGAGGAACTCATTCGCCCGCGCCAGCGACCCGTAACCAACGTCGTCGCCATGGTCGTCGTACTTGTCACCTTCCTGCCGATCCTGGCAGCCTACTATCTTACCCGCGACGGCGACCAGATCGCCGGCGGCGGCAAATGAAAGGGAGAAAATAATGGATACCCAAATGCTGATCGGCTCCCGCTTCGAAGCCGGCACCGAAACGGAGGAACGCGTTCTTAACCCGAAGACAGGCGATGCCGTGCTCAGTTTGCCGGAGGCTTCCCTCGGCCAGATCGATGCCGCCGTCGACGCCGCCGAAAAAGCCTTCACGAGCTGGTCGCAGACGACGCCGAGCCAGCGCTCGGCCTACCTGCTCAAGATCGCCGACGCCATCGAGCGGGATGCCGAAGGCTTCGCTGCTTTGGAAGCGCTGAACTGCGGCAAGCCGATCAACGCCGTGCTTAACGACGAAATCCCGGCGATCGTCGACTGCTACCGCTTCTTTGCTGGCGCGGTGCGCAACCTGCACGGCCCGGTCGCCGGCGAATATCTGCCAGGTCACACCTCGATGATCCGCCGCGATCCGGTCGGCATCGTCGGCTCGATCGCGCCCTGGAACTATCCGCTGATGATGATGGCCTGGAAGCTGGCACCGGCAATTGCTGGCGGCAACACCGTCGTCTTCAAACCCTCCGAGCAGACGCCGCTGACGGCGCTGAAGATGGCGAAGCTTTTGGCTGACATCCTGCCGGAAGGCGTCGTCAACGTCATTCTCGGCCGGGGCGAAAGCGTCGGCAACGCTTTGATCAACCATCCCAAGATCGGCATGGTCTCCATCACCGGTGATGTCGCCACCGGCAAGAAGGTGCTCGCGGCAGCCGCCAAGACGGTGAAGCGCACGCATCTCGAGCTTGGCGGCAAGGCCCCGGTCATCATTTTCGACGATGCCGATATCGACGCCGTCGTGTCAGGTATCCGGACCTTCGGCTACTACAATGCCGGCCAGGATTGCACCGCCGCTTGCCGCATCTATGCCGACGCCAAGGTCTACGACAATTTCGTCGCCGACCTGACATCAGCCGTTTCGAGCATCAAATTCAATCAGGCCGACGACACTGAGAACGAGATCGGCCCGCTGATCTCGAAGCGCCAGCGCGACCGCGTCGAAAGCTTCGTCACCCGCGCCGCCGAACACAAGCACATCGAGATCACTACCGGCGGCAAGATCTCCGGCGACCGCGGCTTCTTCTATGCTCCGACCATCGTCGCCGGCGCCACGCAGGATGACGAAATCGTTCGCCGCGAAGTCTTCGGCCCCGTCGTCTCGGTGACACGTTTCACCAATCCCGACGATGCCGTCTCCTGGGCCAATGACAGCGACTATGGCCTCGCTTCCTCTGTCTGGACCAAGGACATCAGCCGGGGCATGCAGACGGCTGCCCGCCTGCAATATGGCTGCACCTGGATCAACACCCATTTCATGCTGGTCAATGAAATGCCGCATGGCGGCCTGAAGCAATCAGGCTACGGCAAGGACATGTCCGTCTACGCCATCGAAGACTACACCGCCGTGCGGCATGTGATGATCAATCATGGGTGAGGCGCGGTTCGGCGTAGCCGAAGTAATCGATCCAATGGATCGATTACAGCGCCGAACGCCCTGAGCCGTGCGAAGAGCCGGCAAGCCCCAATATGAACGAGGCCCGATCCAGCCTTAACCGGCAGAATCGGGCCTTAATCAAAACGCCCTCGGAACAATTTCCCGTCTCCCGCGTCTTTAAGAAGTACAACGCAGAGGAGACTGCTAAATGCTGAAATGGGCTCTCATTTTCTTTGTGATTTCGCTGATTAGCGGCTTTTTCGGCTTTTCCGGCGTGTCGGCGGCAACCGCAACCATTGCGCGTGTGCTCTTCGGCATCTTCCTGATCATCTTCCTGGTGTTCCTGGTTCTGGCAGTCATGGCCGGCAACGCCGTCGTCTGACGACATTGACCTTTGGCGCATCGGGGCGGGCCTAGATCAGGCTCGCCCCTACGTTTATGGCGAGAGCCAGGATCGTTGTGTTGAACAGGAACGACAGGATGGCATGGAGAAGCGCCAGCTTACGCATCGAAACCGTGGAAATGCCGATATCTGCGGTTTGAGCCGCCACGCCGATAGTGAAGGAAAAATAGAGGAAGTCCCAATAGATCGGCTCCTCCACCGGCTCGGCGAATTTCAGCCCCTGCCCCTTGCCCGAAGCGCTGTAGAACCGATGCGCGTAGTGAATGGTAAACAGCGTGTGCAGGAACGCCCAAGAGATCAGGATCGTCACGATCGCCATCATCACGCGGAAGAACGCGACTTCGGGTGAAGCATCCTTGACCCCGAGCAGGTCGAGCACGATGCCGCCGATACTCGCAATAGCGGCCGCAATCGACAGGAACAGCAGAAACCCGTCTGAAAAATCCAGATCGGCGGATCGTTTGCGGATGCGCTGCGCATCGGCAGTCAGCATCCGGTAGAGACTGTAGACGACGAAGACGGTGGCCGTCGTATCCCAGGCAATCAGCAGATTGCCGACATTGAAATCACGCGACGTCAGGAGCAGGAAGACGGCGATGCCGGCAAGCACCGAGATTGCAATCACATGATGCTTACGCCACAAGACCCGCCATCTCGAACGATGCAAATGTCCCTGCGCATCCATGCCGCTCTCCCAATCGTAAATCGTCTTACAGGACGTCGATTCGCCGATGAGAGTGTCAAATAAAAGAAGACCCCGCAATACGGGGCCTCCAAGTGGTGAACCGATAGCTCAGCCTGTCCAGCCGCCGTCGATGACGTGGGTCTGGCCAGTCGTGAAGCCCGCCTCGTCGCCGGCGAGATAGGTTACCAGCGCCGCGATCTCCTCGGCGGTCGCGATGCGGCCCATCGGCTGGCGGGCGATAAAATCCTTCATCGCCTTGTCATAGTCGCCGGTTGCCCGTAGCCGCTCATGCAGCGAGGGGCTGTCGACGGTGCCGGGGCAAATGGCGTTGGCGCGGATGCCCTTTGCCACGAAATCGGCGGCGATCGACTTGGTGAGCCCGATGACGGCAGCCTTGGAGGCGCAATAGGCAAACCGGTTCGGCACGCCCTTCACGCTGGAGGCGACCGAGGCCATGTTGACGATCGAGCCTTTGCCCTTCTCCAGCATGCCCGGCAGGAAGGTGCGGCAGGTCACGTACATCGCCTTGGCATTGAGGTTGAAGGAGAAATCCCAGTCCTTCTCCTCGCAATCGAGAATGGTGCCGGCATGAACGAAACCGGCGCAATTGAAGAGCACGTCGATCGGGCCGATCTCCTCGGCGTAAGCCTTGACGGCGGCGCTATCGAGCACGTTCAACACATGCTTCGTGGCGCCATCAAGCGTGGAAAGCGTCTGCTCGTTGATATCGGTGGCGTAGACATGTGCGCCAAGCGAGATGAAGCGCTCTGCCGATGCCCGGCCGATGCCCTGCCCTGCCGCCGTGATGACGACCTTCTTGCCTTCCAACCCGTGACCCATAATCCTGATCCTTTCCTCGGGAACTATGATCTTATCCATCCCGGCCGCACGCCAGAAACTTGGATAAGATCGTGCAATAACAATCAGTTGTCGCAGCCCCGCGCTTATGCTTCGAAGGACTGCGCAAAGCGGCGGTTCAGCTTTTCGATAAGGACTGTATGCCGCTCGCCGCTTCGCAGTCCATCGCTAATCACCTCGGATGCGTCGCTTTGAAATGCCATGTAGCCATCATGTCGCGGCCGTACATAGGCGCCCTCGAGCGTCGCGCGTGTGTTGCGGTAAAAGTCGAGTGCGGGCGCATTGACCACATCGCTGGCCCAGGCGTCGGCATGGCCCGGCTGACCGTTTCCATTTGCATAGATGCCCGCCTGCACCGGTCCGTTCGCAATCCAGCGCGCAAAGGCCTTCGCCTCTTCGGGCGCCTTTGTGCGCGCCGAGACGGCAATGCCTGTTCCACCCAGTGCCGAGCCGTTCGGCTCGCGGCCGTCGATAGCAGGCATATCGGCAAAGGCGATCCGTACCGGCCTGAAGCCTTCAAAGGAATAATTTGCGTAGCCGTAGATGAAGGGTGACGCCACATAGGGGCTATCCGGCTCGCCCATAAGATCGAGCACGGCGATCGGGTCCATCTCGTAGCAGCTGCCATCCATGCCCGAGACGATCCGTGCCATCCAATCGAGCACCACTTTACCATCCGCCTCGGCGATGAAATCCGGTCCATTGATGCTGCAGGGCGTTCCGAGATGGGCAGCCAGCGTAATGAAAGTCATCAGCGAATGCGGCGGCCGCATCGGCAGGATCGCTTTGCCTTCCCTGGCGAGCGTGACGAACTCTGTGAGATCCTTGACCGGTGCATTCAGGCGATCCGGCCGGTACGCCTGCACCTGCGTCGCCGCATCGAGCGGAAAGGCCCATTGCCGACCCTGCCAATTGTAGCTCGGATAGGAGCGCCCGACCGTGCCCGCTGCAATCGCTGCAATTTCATCGGCATGAGCGGCATCATCGAGCGGCAACAGGCAGTTCTCGCGCGTGATCTGGCCGACATGCGGGTGATCGATGACGATGAGATCGTATTGAGCGGCAAGCTCCTCCACCGGAAAGGTCTCGAAATCCTGCAGCGATCGCTTTTCCCAGCTGATTTCAACGCCGGTCTTTTCCTGCCATTGCTTGGAGCAGGCAACCATCGGATCATAGCCGCGCGGATGCGACCAGGTCATTCCCTTAAGCTTCACCATCATGCCGTCTCCGCACCGGACCTGCGCTCGACCACCAGAATATGATCGGCGGCAAGCACGACTTCGTCGCGCTGGTTCAGCACTTCGCAGCGCTCGACGACACGGCCGGACGCCGGCCGCTTCGGATCATCCTCTTTCGCCGAAATGGTAACGCGCGTGCGGATCGTATCGCCGATATGCACCGGGCGGACGAAGCGCAGCCGGTCGTAGCCATAGGAAAAAGCGACGGGATTGATCAGCGAAGCCGTAAGGCCGACGCCGATGGCAAAGATCATCGTGCCATGCGCAATGCGCTGGCCGCCGGGCAAGGTCTTGGCGAATTCCGCGTCCATATGATGCGGGAAGAAATCGCCTGTGTGACCGGCATGAACGACGAAATCGGTCTCGGTGATCGTCCGTCCGGTGGTCACTCTGACATGACCGAGTTCGTAGTCTTCGAAATAGATGGTCTGTTCTGCCATTCCTCAAGCCTTTGGAAGTTCTGCAATCGGCGTCGCCGGCGCGGCGCTCGACTGATAGGCGGCTTCGACCAGCGCCATGGTCTGCCATGCATCCTCGACCGAACCGACCAGCTCTTGATCCTCGCCGGATGCGAAGCGCTGCAGGTTGGCCATGCGGTTGACGAAGGCGTCCGGGAACCAGGCGCCTTGGAGCTTCACCTCGACCCAGTCACTGCCGCCTTCGGGGCGGATCCAGAGCTCGTCCGGTTCGCCGCGCGGATAGTCGAGATTGACGCCAAGCTTGATGTAGGCAGCGCCCTTGGTGCCGGCGACGCGAAATTCGCAGGCCTGGAACTTGCGCCCGAAATCATGGTCGTGATTGACCGACAGCACGCAGCGCACCTTGTCGCCATAATCGAGGATCGCCGCCGTCCGGGTCTGGGCGACATCGTGGTTGGGATGGCCGATGGTCTTGGCGTGCACCCCCTGCGGATTACCGAGCAGCCCGCGAATGAAATCGAGATAATGGATCGAGTGCATGGCGATCTCGATCCGCGGCAACCCCTTCAGGAAGGGCCAGAGCCCCCAAGGTGTCGCGAGCGCCAGCCAGGCGTCGAAATCGACGACCTCGCCGAGATAGCCCTTCTCCACGGCATCGTAGAGCGCGAGCATCATCGGCGCGAAACGAAGCTGGAAATTGACGGCAGCCTTTATGTCTCGCTCGCGGCAGACCCGCAGGATGTCGGACGCGCCAGCGAGATCGCTGCCCATCGGCTTCTGGATCAGCGCGAACGAGCCGCGCGGCAATTTCGACAGGATCGTGGCGTGCGCCGCCGGCGGCGTCGCTAGATCGAAAATAGCACCTTCTATGGCAAACGCTTCGGCCTCGGAAGCGAATGCGCGAATGCCCCATGGAGCGGCAAGCGCCGCCGCTTTCTCTATATTAGGATCGTAGAGGCCCGCGACCGGAAAGCCGCCTTGCTTGTAAGCCGGCAGATGCGCGTCACCGACAATGCTGCCGGCGCCGAAGATCACGATCGGACGCGGCGTTGACGGCTTTGGCCACCATTGACGAAGTGATTTGGGATCGAAAGCCTCACCCATGATGAAACACCTCCTCCATCATGGCCCACCACTCGCCCTCCTTGCGGGTCTCGAGCGGCTTCTGGCAGGGGATGCAAACCGACCACCATTCCTGGTTCTTCGCGCTTGCGGCCATCTTGCGCATATCGGCCTCGAAATCCGTGCCCACATATTCCCAGTAACCGAAGAGCAGGTTCTCGGGCTCCTTCAGGAAGATCGAATAGTTGGTGATGTTGCAGTCTGAGATCAGCGCCAGGATCTCGGGCCAGACGGCCGCGTGCAGCGCCTTGTATTCCGCGATCTTGGCCGGCTCCAGGCCAATCACCATACCCATCCGTTGCATGGTCAGTTCCTCCTCAGCCGTGGATTTCCCGGGTGAATTCGCTGATTGAGCGCGCCTTTACGGCATCCCAATCCCACTCGATGCCGATACCCGGTTCGGAAGGCGCGAGCGCCTTGCCGTCGACGATCTCCATGCCCTTCGTGGTGAGATCGTCGAGCTGCGGGATATATTCGACATATTTGCCGTTCGGCACCGCGCATGTGAGGCTGACATGCAGCTCCATCAGGAAGTGCGGGCAGACGGGAATATCGAAGGCTTCAGCCGCATGAGCTACCTTGAGCCAGGGCGTGATGCCACCGATGCGGGCAACATCGACCTGGACGATCGAGCAGGCGCCCTTCTGCATATATTCGCGGAAATGCCGGATCGAGTACATGGATTCGCCGACCGCAATCGGCGTCGGCGTCGACCGTGTCAGCCGGATATGGCCATCGAGATCGTCGGCCGGCAGCGGCTCCTCAATCCAGGCGAGATCCAGCTCCTTCAGCCGTGCCGCCCGGCGAACCGCCTCATCGACGGTAAAGCCCTGATTGCAGTCGGTCATGATCTCGAAGCCGGAGCCGAGCGCCAAACGCATCGCGGCCAGCCGGTCGTAATCTTCAGAGCCATGCGGCTTGCCGATCTTGACCTTCGAGCCGGAAAAGCCCTTGGCCTTTGCCTGCAAGGCATCCTCGACCAAAGCTTCCTTTTCGATATGCAGCCAGCCGCCTTCGGTCGTGTAGAGCGGGCAGCGATCCTTGGCACCGCCGGCAAGTTTCCAGAGCGGCAGGTTCTGTTTCTTCGCCCGCAGATCCCACAATGCCGTATCCACAGCGGCAAGCGCCAGCGCGGTGATCGGCCCGATGGTTGTCGCGTGGGTGGCGAATTCGAGTTTATGCCAGATCGCTTCGATGCGATCGGCATCCTCGCCGATGAGCAGGGGCACCAGATGATCTGACAGCAGCCGCATGACGGAGGAGCCGCCGGTGCCGATGGTGTAGCTGTAGCCGGTGCCAACGGCGCCATCGCTATCGGTGATGGTGACGATCGGCGTTTCCTGGCTGACGAAGCTTTGGATCGCATCCGTCCGCTTCACCTTCGGCGGCAGGTCGACCATCCGCAATTCAATTTTTTCGATGCGTGCCATGGGGTATTCCTTAGATTGCCAGGCTCTTGCCGGTTTCAACGGAGAAGAGGTGGGCCTGACTAAGATCGAAGCTCATCTTCAGCTGTTCGCCGCTCTTCAGAGAGCGCGGATTGAGCATGCGCGACACCCATTCGCGCCCCGCGAACTCGACGAAGACAAGCGTTTCGTTGCCGAGCGGTTCGGTGATGGCGACGGGTAGCGTCAGTTCGTAGACGGCCGATTCCGCGCCGGAATGAAGCCCGTGGCCGGTCGGGAAGATATCGTCGGGGCGCAGGCCGAAGGCGACCTTTTCGCCCTCCTTGACCTTGCCGGTAAACTGGCTCGGCAGCGGCAAGCGATCGCCATTCTTGAAGGTGAGTTCGCCGCCCTTCAGCGTCGCTTCTTCGATGTTCATCGGCGGCGAGCCGATGAAGCCGGCGACGAAGCGTGTGGCGGGCCGCTTGAACACTTCGTCCGGCGTGCCGACCTGCTCGATATAGCCGTCGCGCATGATGACGATGCGGTCGGCCAGCGTCATGGCCTCGACCTGGTCGTGCGTGACGTAGATCACCGTCGACTGCACCTTGGCATGCAGCTTCTTGATCTCGGTGCGCATCTGCGTGCGCAGCTTGGCATCGAGGTTCGACAACGGCTCGTCGAAGAGGAAGACTTCCGGTTGGCGCACGATGGCGCGGCCCATGGCGACGCGCTGGCGCTGGCCGCCGGAAAGCTGCGCCGGGCGGCGGTCCATCAGCGCCTCAAGGCTCAGAATGGTGGCTGCCTCGTTGACGCGGCGATCGATCTCGCTCTGCGGCTGCTTGGCGATCTTCAGCGAGAAGCCCATGTTCTCGCGCACCGTCATATGCGGATAGAGCGCATAGGACTGGAACACCATCGAGATGTTGCGGTCGCGCGGCGGCAGGTCATTGACGACGGTATCGCCGATCTCGATCGTACCGCCCGATACCTCTTCTAGGCCGGCGATCATGCGCAGCGTCGTCGACTTGCCGCAGCCGGAAGGGCCGACGAGCGCGATGAACTCCTTGTCGGCAATGTCGAGATCGATGCCGTGGACGATTTCCAGCGCGCCGTAGCGCTTGACGAGTTTTTTGAGAGAAACCTGAGCCATGAGGATCAACCTTTGACCGCACCGAATGTCAGACCCGACACCAGATGCTTCTGAATGATGAAAGTAAGAGCGAGCGCCGGAATGATCATCACGACCGCAAGCGCACACATGCCGCGCCAGTCGATGGTGAACTCGGACGTATAGTCGAGCAATCCCACCGGCAGCGTCTTCGAATCGACGGAGCGCGTCAGCTGCGAGGCCAGTGCATATTCGTTCCAGCAGGTGAGAAAGGCGAAGATGCCGGCCGACGCGATACCCGGACCGGCAAGCGGAAACTCCACCTGCCAGAAAGCCTGCCAGCGCGTGCAGCCGTCGATCTGTGCTGCTTCGGCAAGATCCTTCGGCACCTGCCGGAAGAAGCCGTCGATCAGCCAGATGGTGAAGGGCACATTCAGCGCGACATAGGTGAGGATGAGGCCGAAATGCGTGTCGATGATCCCGAGCCGCGCATAGACCATGAACAGCGGCAGCGAAAGGGCGACGCCGGGTACAGAGCGCGTCAGCATGAGCCCGAGGAACACCGTCGACTTGCCGCGGAAACGGAAGCGGGCAAAGGCATAACCGCCGGACATGCCGATGATGAGCGCGATGGCAGTCGAGGTGATCGAAATGATCAGCGAATTGCGGAAATAATCCCAGATGGGAATGCCACCCTGCCCCACACCACTGAACATGGAGCGATAGGCTTCGAGCGAAAGCTCCTGCGGAATCCAAACCGGCGGCTTCGCCATGATCTCCACGGTCGGACGAAGCGAGCTGACGATGATCCAGAGACCCGGCAGGCAGATGATGAGCATCGCGATGAAAAGGCCGATGAGATAGGCGACCTTCCAGAGGCGGCGTTGCAGGCGTTGTTGAGCGTTGCGATCCATGATTACCACTCCGCTCCGATCTGGGTGCGGGCAAGCGCCAGCTTACGGAAAAAATAGACTGTGAAGGCGATCGAAAGAATGATCGAGACATAGGCCATAGCGTTGGCAAGCCCCATCTGCGCATCGGCATAGGCGGTGCGCCCGACCAGCGTCCAGATCAGCTCCGTACGCCTTGCCGGCCCGCCATCGGTCATGATCTTGACGATGTCATAGGCGCGGGCGACGTCGAGCGAACGGATCGTCATGGCGATGAAGGCAAAGGGCATAAGGAACGGCCAGGTGACGTAGCGGAAGGTCTGCCAACTGGTGCAGCCGTCGACCTTGGCGGCCTCGACCGGCTCCTGCGGCATGGCGAAGAGGCCGGCCAGAATGAGGATGGCGAAGACCGAGGTCGACGACCAGACTTCCGCGACGATGATCGAGAACAGCGCCAGATTGCCGTCGATGAGCCACGGAATGGCATCGTTGGTGATACCAAGCGACTGCAGCGCATTGTTGATGATGCCGACATTGTCGTTGAACATGAATTTGAACTGGAAACCGACGAGCACGGGCGAAAACATCATCGGGAACATCATCAGCGTGCGCAGGATGCGCTTGCCGTGCGTTGCCTTGTTGACGAGAAGAGCCAATCCGAGGCCGAGCAGCATTTCCAGATTGAGCGCGATCGTCAGCAGCACGACCGTGCGCACGAAAGCGGCCAGAAAGACCGGGTCCGTCAGGATACGGATATAGTTGCGCAGGCCGATGAAGGTGAAGAGCGTTGCCGGCCGCGTCAGGCGAAACGGCGTAAAGCTGGAATAGAAGGACAAAAGCAGCGGAAACAGAACGACCGCGACAAGGACGATAATCGCCGGAAGAAGAAGCAGGACCGGTGGAGATATCTTTTTGAACATGGTTTGCACCTGTCGGCATTCCTCGGCAGCGTGGCCCGGACTGCGTGGAATGGATTGCTTAGGACGAGACCCGGCGCAAGGCCGGCGGCACGGACCAGTCCCTTGCGGCACCGACCAAAAGCCATTCTCAAAGTTAGATTGCGGAGGTCCCGCACTCTCTGGAGCGCGGGACTTCGATTGCATCGCTTAGAGCGCGCCGGCGTCCTTCAGAACATCGGTCGCCTTCTGGGCGGCAGCGTCGAGCGCCTGCTTGGAGGTCTTGTCGCCGAGGATGGCGGCCTGGAGCTCAGGATAGACGACGTTGGAAATCTCGATCCATTGCGGCGTGCGCGGAACCGGGAAAGCGTACTTCATCGATTCCTGGAAGGTGCTCAGCACCTCCTTCTTGTAAGGATCGGAAGCAGCCTGCTGGATGTCCCATTCCCAGACAGCCTTGCGGGTCGGCAGCGTGCCGTTGGCAGCTTCGAGCTTCTGAGAGTCGTCGTTGGTCAGGAACCAGACGAGCGAAGCGGCAGCATCCTTGTGGGCGCAGGCCTCGGTCACCGAGAAGCCATGATGACCGGACCAGCCGGTGTGCTTGCCGGAGGATCCCACAGGCTGCACGACGACGCCGACATTGCCCGCGACCTTCGAGGACTTCGGATCGTTGAAATAGGTCGCCCAGCCCGGCCAGTCGAGATCGAGCGCGATCGAACCGGACGCAAAGCCAGCGCCGAGATCGTCCCACAGATAGTTCGTCGTACCGGCCGGAACCGCCTTCGCCTTGTACATGTTGACGAACCAGTCGAGCGCACGCACGCCGGCTTCGGAGTTGAAGGCGGGCTTGCCGTCCTTGTCGAGATAGTCACCGCCTTCGGCGACCAGCATTTCAAAGAAGCGGCCATTGATCGCCTCTTCCTTGCCGGGGAACTGCGTGCCGAAGAAGTTCGGCGGGTTGGAGAAGAAGATCGCCTGATCGGAGACTTCCTTCCAGGTCTTCGGCGGCGCTAAGTCGTAACCATACTTGGCCTTGAAGGCGGTTTTCTTGGCGTCGTCGTTGTAGAGGCTCTTCTGGTAGTAGAGCGCCGAAACGTCGAACTGGGCGCGCGGCAACATGATCAGGCGGCCGTCGATGGTGGAAGCCTGAATGGTGGAATCGACGAACTCGCCGATCTCTTCCTTGGGCAGAAGCTTGCCGAGATCGGTGTAGAGATCGGGATACTGAGGCGCGAAGGACGAATGGTTCGAGCCGACGCACCAGGAGATGCTGCCAGACGCCATGTCCGACTTGATTTCCTTGTCGAGCTCGAAATGGTTCTTCTTGGACAGGATGTTGACCTTGGCGCCCGTCGCCTTCTCCCATTCGGTGATGCGCGCATAAAGCGGCTCATACTGCTGGCCGCCGATGAGCTTGGCGTCGATCGTCACGCCCGGAAACTTACCCGGCAGATCCGCGGCAAAGACCGAGGTACTCGCAAGCAATGCCATCATGCCGGCAGCAAGACCGGCCCTCCAATTCCTCATCGAAATTCCTCCCAATAAGATCGGACCTCTTGTCCAATCGCCCTCTCGACCCAAATATGGATCAATGATTTATAAGTAAACATCTTATTCATTGACCGTCAAGCCGAGATCGCGCCCTTGAAAAGGTCGTTCATTCATATATGAATGATGAATCATGTTTCTTCGCATGGGGGACTGCTGATGAGTGTAGAAGACGACAGTGATCGCTATCGCGCGCCGGCCCTGGACAAGGGGCTGGACATATTGGAACTGCTGGCGACGATCGACGGTGGTCTCACGCAGGCGGAAATCGCCAAGGCGCTCAATAAGAGCCCTAACGAATTCTATCGCATGCTCGATCGCCTTGTGCGGCGCGGCTATGTGCAGAGGCAGGACGGCGACCGCTTCTATCTGACGCTGAAGCTCTTTGGACTAGCGCATTATCATGCGCCGGTGCGCCGCCTCGTTTCCTTTGCAACACCGCTGATGCGCGAGTTCTCCAACCGCGCCGAGCAGGCCTGTCATCTGGCGATTTACGATCGCGGTTCGGTCGCCGTCATCGCTCAACAGGATTCGCCGACCTATTGGGGCATATCCATACGCGTCGGGGCGCAGATCAATCTCTACAATACCGGTTCCGGCCATATTCTCCTGGCATTCCGCGATGAAAAGCAGCGCCAGATGATGATCAACGAGCAAAGGCGCCAGGAGCAAGACCCGGAAGAGCCGCCTGCCGATCTCGAGGAGAAGCTGCTGGCCATCCGCGACAAGGGCTTCGAGACAATGAACAGCCTTCAGACCAGCGGTGTGTACAATATCTCTGCTCCCGTGCTCGCGATGGACGGCAACGCATTGGCGGCCCTCACCTGCCCCTATATCGAACCTGTGAACCCGAAGGCGCCGACGCGCGAACAGGTGGTCGAATATGTGCGGGAAGCGGCAAAGCAGATCTCCGAAACCGTGGCCGGCACCGTGGACAAGGCTGAGCTGTAATTTTTATTTGAATAAACTATTCTTCTGTGAGTATATGGTGAGCAAGCAGGTATGGGAGGAACGCCATGCTTTTCGACAGCCATTTGCACATCGTCGACCGGAAACGCCTCGCCTACCCCTGGCTGGCTGAAGCAGGTGCGCTCAACCGCGACAGCCTCTACGAAGACTATGCGCGCGAAGCCAAGCGGCTTGGAATCACCGACACGCTTCACATGGAAGTCGATGTCGCCGAAGACAATATCGAGCGGGAGACGGATTACGTCAAAGAGCTGAGCCGCCAGCCCGGCAGCCTCTTGAGGGGCGCGATTGCCGCTTGCCGTCCTGAAAGCGCAAGCTTTCCAGCCTACCTGGAACGCGTGCTCGCAGACCCGTTCGTCAAGGGCTTTCGCCGGGTGCTGCATGTGGTGCCTGATGACGTCTCCGAGGGCGCACTTTTTCGCGAAAATCTGAATCGGCTCAGCAATACGCGGCTCACCTTCGATCTCTGCGTTCTGCCGCATCAGATAGCCAAGGCGATTGCGCTGATCGACCTCAATCCCGATGTCCGCTTCATTCTTGATCATTGCGGCGTCCCGGCGGTGAAGGATGGGCTTAGCGAAAGCTGGTCGTCCGGCATCAACGAAGTTGCGAAACGACCGAATGTCATCGTGAAGATCTCAGGCGTCGTTGCCTATGCCGATCCGGACAACTGGTCGCCGGAAACGCTGCGTCCCTTCGTCGAACATTGCATCGCGAGCTTCGGCTGGGATCGCGTCATCTGGGGCAGCGATTGGCCAGTCTGCACGCTCGGCGGCAATCTCTCCACCTGGGTCGCCGCCACTCATGCCCTGATGCAAGGCGTAAGCGCTGACGAACGCAACGGGCTCTATCACCTCAATGCCAAGCGCCTCTGGTCTCTCTGAGGCCAGCGGCTTTCCACCGAAAGTGAATGCCATGACCGCCACCGTCGGCGTATCCAGCACCCATCCGAAAACCATGCCGGCCGATCACGCCGGGATCCCCGTCTGGAATTCGGAAAACTGGTTCTATGAGGATTTCGAGGTCGGCCACAAGATCCGCTCGCTGCGCCGCACGATCTCCGAGGGCGAATCCCAACAGTTCAACGCGCTGGTGCTCGACATGCACCCTTACGTCAGCGATCAGATCTTCGCCGAGACCGAAGGCCTGTTCGGCAAGCGGCTCGTCGCCGGCGCCTTCGTCTTTTCCGCTGGCCTGGGACTTGTCGCCACCAACTGCGTCAATGCCTTTTCCTATGGCTACGACAAGCTGCGCTTCATCAAGCCCACCTTCATCGGCGACACGATCTACACCATCCGCACCAATCTCGATAAGCAGCCGAAATATGCCGAGCTCGGCCTGATCCGCTCCTCCTATGAAGTCTTCAAGGGCGAAGGCGAGCTAGTGCTCTATTGCGAGCATATCCAGACCGTGCGCTACAAGAACGGCCGGCCTGCGGACGCGCCGCCGCTGAAAGTCTGACATGAACACGGACAATGACGAAGGCCTGCTCTCCGGCATCATCGTGCTGGATATGAGCCAGTTTCTTGCCGGTCCGATGGCGGCGCTGCGGCTTGGCGATCTCGGTGCGCGCGTCATCAAGATCGAGCGGCCCGATGGCGGCGACCTCTGCCGCCGGCTCTATCTCAGCGACACGGAAATCGGCGGCGATTCCACGCTCTTTCACGCCATCAACCGCGGCAAGGAAAGCTTTGCCATCAACATGAAGGACGAGAGCGATCTGCAGGAATTGCGCGCGCTCATCGCCAAGGCCGACGTCATCATCCAGAACTTCCGCCCCGGCGTCATCGAACGGCTGGGTCTCGACTATGCCTCGGTCGCCGCGATCAATCCCCGTATCGTCTATGGCAGCATCACCGGCTACGGCCCCGACAATGAATGGCGCCATTTCCCCGGTCAGGATCTCTTGGCACAAGCCCGCTCCGGCGTCATGTGGCTGAACGGCGAGGCCAATGACGGGCCCGTGCCCTTCGGGCTTGCCGTCGCAGACATGTTGGCCGGCAATCTCCTCGTTCAAGCCATTCTCGCGGGGCTGGTGCGACGCGGCGTGACCGGGCGCGGCGTGCATGTGGAAACGAGCCTGCTGGAGGCACTGGTGGACTTCCAGTTCGAAGTGCTGACCACGCATCTGAACGATGGCGGCCGCCTGCCGAAGAAATCCGCCGTGCGCAATGCACACGCCTATCTCGCGGCCCCCTATGGCGTCTATCGCTGCGCGGACAGCTGGCTGGCGCTCGCCATGATGCCGCTGGAAAAACTCGCGCCGCTGCTCGATCTGCCGGCGCTCGCCGGCTACACGCCTGACGACGCCTTTCAGCGCCGCGACGAGATCAAGACCATGATCGCGGGCCGCCTGCAGGAGAAGACGGTTCGGGAGTGGCTCGCCCTCCTGGAGCCCGCCGACATCTGGGCGGCGGAAGTGCTCGATTGGCCGCAACTGCTGCAAAGCGCTGCGTTCCGCCAACTCGATATGCTGCAGACCGTGAGCCGCGATGACGGAACATCTGTACGAACGACGGCGAGCCCGATCCGGGTCAATGGCATCAGAGCCAAGAACGATCTCGCCGCGCCGAAGATCGGTGGTCAGTCGGACAGGATCAGAGCGGAATTTCTTCGATAGTTCATCGTGCGGCACGCTCGATGCCGCGACCTGTCAGCGACAAAAAAAGGGTGCCGCATCGCTGCGGCACCCCTCTCAACATAGCAAACTTACATCACCTCAAGCCGCAGCGAGCTGCAGCTCCTTGCTGACCATGGCGCGCAGCGTGCCGAGGTCCTTGGCGAAAGCGCGGATGCCTTCCGAGAGCTTCTCGGTTGCCATCGCGTCTTCGTTCATCATCCAGCGGAAGGTCTTCTCGTCGACGGCGATCTTTTCGACCGAACCCTTGGGCTCCGGCGAAAGCTTGCGCTCCAGCTTGCCCTGATCGGCAGCGAGTTCGTCGAGCAGGTTCGGGCTGATGGTCAGACGGTCGCAGCCAGCCAGCGCTTCGATTTCGCCGGTGTTGCGGAAGGAGGCACCCATGACGATCGTCTTGATGTCGTTGGCCTTGTAGTAGTGGTAGATGTCGCGCACCGAGATAACGCCCGGATCTTCTTCTGCGGTGTAGTCCTTGCCGGTCGACTTCTTGTACCAATCAAGGATGCGGCCGACGAAGGGCGAGATCAGGAATGCCTTGGCGTCGGCGCAGGCGATTGCCTGAGCCTTGCTGAAGAGCAGCGTCAGATTGCAGTCGATGCCTTCCTTCTGCAGCACTTCGGCGGCGCGGATGCCTTCCCAGGTAGAGGCGAGCTTGATGAGGATACGATCACGCTCGATGCCACGCTCCTTGTAGGAAGCGATGATGGCGCGGGCCTTGGCAAGCGATGCCTCCGTGTTGAAGGACAGGTCGGCGTCGACTTCGGTCGAGACGCGGCCGGGAACGAGGCCGGAGAGCGCTGCACCGACGGAAATGGCCAGACGGTCGGCAACGGCATGGACGACGGCTTCCGACGTGCCGCCCTGCTTCTTGCCCCAGGCAACGGCTTCCTTGATCGCATCGGCGAACATCGGCGTGCCGAGCGCCTTCAGCACGATGGTCGGGTTGGTGGTGCAATCCACCGGCTTCAGGCGTGCGACAGCCTCGATATCGCCGGTGTCGGCCACGACCGTGGTCATGGCGCGGAGTTGGTCAAGCTTGGAAGTCATAGCAGGTATCCTTGTTGAATGAGGCCCATGGGGAAGCGGAGATTTAGGGCGGTGTGTCTCGTCCGTTCGGCGGACGGCTTGAAGGCATCAGGCAGAATACGCCCTTCCTTCTCCTATGTATCGGTAACGGGGTAAAAAGCGCGAAAGTTCCATTTCCGGTGAACGGCCGAGCGGTGAAGAAACAACCCTCCGGAAACAGGCTTTTCACCGGCACGGGGCGCCCTATATGAACCCCTGTCCGGCCTGGCATCTGCTCGGAGCAACACTCGCACATTGTCCTCCTCGATTGGACAAGACCGAATTCCTCAGCACCGACTATCAGCAATCTCGCAATGAAAAGTCAAGGACATTTGTGCAATTCAATTGACATAAGTTTCATGTCATAGAATATCGGCGACAGAAGAGCCGACCTCGCCTGCTCCCGTCATCTAACATTGCCCCATTTCATTCTCCGGGGCGATCATGACCCTAAAAGGCGCATGCGACAATCTTGCCGGAGGACCTGTGGCCAAACTGAGACGCGGGACGCACACCGCCTATTCGGAAACCTCGTCACTGAGGCTTCGCGCGGCATGGCTCTATTACAATCAGGGCCTGACGCAGAAGGACGTTGCAGAACAGCTCGGCATCAGCCGCACCACGGTCATTCGTCTGCTGGATGAGGCCATGCGCCGCAGCGAGGTGCAGATCTGGATCACGGAGGGCATCGACGACTGCGTCGAACTGGCAATCAAACTCGAGCGCACCTATGGGCTCGATGAGGCCATCGTCGTTCCCGAGCCTGCCGGCAGCGACGTCAATGCCCAGGCAAAAAGCGTCGGCCTGGCACTCGGCCAGTTCCTGACGGAAGCCATCCCCGATAATTATACGATCGGCGTCGGTTGGGGCCGAACGATGACAGCCTCGCTGGCGAGCTTCCGTCCGACCCGCCGTGACAATTGCAAGGTGGTGTCCTTGCTCGGCGGCATCGTCGCCGTCCATCAGACCAACCCGATCGACTATACATGGCGATTGGCAAGCCAGCTCGGCGCGGAATGCTACATGTTCCTGGCGCCGCTTCTGGTCGACTCTGTCGAGACCAAGCGCAATCTCATCGAAAAATGCGGCCTCGAAGCCATCTACCGGCTGGCTGAGAATCTCGATCTCGCCATCGTCAGCTGCGGCGATATCGGCCCGCAATCGACCTCGCTCTCGGAAGGCTTCATATCGAAGCGCGAACTGGAAGAACTGATCGAAATGGGCTGCGTCTGCGACACCATGTTCAACTTCCTCGACGCCGAAGGCAATTCCGTCGATCATCCCATCAACAAGCGCGTCATGTCCGTCGATCTGGATACGCTGAAGAAGGCCAAGCACATCGTGATCTCCTCCGGCGGCGCGCACCGCGCCCAAGCGATCAGTGCCACCATCAAACGCATCGGCTGCAACACGCTGATTACGGATGAAAGCGCCGCCAAGGCGCTGCTGAACATGGCTCTGGCGAAGGCGGCTTAAGGTCAGCTCAATCGTCGACTTCGAATAAGTTGAGGGCGCCACCCTCAACAAACTCGAGCACTATTGAGATAACGCCTCAAGCGTCTCCCGATTCCCATCCCAGCATCGCGCGCTTGCGCGTCAGCCCCCAATGGTAGCCCGTGAGCTGGCCATTCTTGCCAAGCGCGCGGTGGCAGGGCACCACGAAGGAAATGGGGTTGCGACCGACGGCTGCGCCCACCGCACGCATGGCGGTCGGCTGACCGATATCCTTGGCGATATCGGAATAGGTGACAGCGCGGCCCATCGGGATTTTCAAAAGGCTTTCCCAGACGCGAAGCTGGAAGTCCGAACCGATCAGGACAACCCGCAGCGGCTGATCGCTCGACCAGTTCGACCGCTCGAAAATGCGCCCTGCATAAGGGGCCGTCGCATGCGGATCCTCGATGAACTCGGCATTGGGCCAGCGGCAGGTCATGTCAGCCAGACAGGCCTTTTCATTGCCGGAATCGCTGAAGGCAAGGCCGGCAAGACCGCGATCCGTGACCATGATCAGAGCGAGGCCGAAGGGCGAGATATGAAAGGCATAGCGCATCACCAAACCGCTGCCCCTTGCCTTCCATTCGCCGGGAGACATCGCCTCATGCGTCACGAAAAGATCGTGCAGCCGGCTCGGCCCGGAAAGACCTACCTCGAAGGAGGTCTCCAGCAGCGGCAGATCCTCCTTGCGCAAAAGGCGCTTGGCGTGATCGAGCGTGACAGCCTGAAGGAATGCCTTGGGCGACAATCCGGCCCAGCGCGTGAACGTCTTCTGCAGCTGGGTCGGCGATTGACCGAGCCGATCGGCAAGCATCTCCAGCGACGGCTGGTCGCGATATTCCTCGGTGATGAGCTCGATAACCTCCCGCACGGTCTCATAGTCGTGACCTTCCGGGGTGATGTCTTTCTTCAGCTGTGCAATCGCATTCATGATCTTTCTCCTTGGAAAGGAGAAAACCACGGCGGGAATGCTAAAACCACCCGTTTCTTGCGCAGGCGCGGCAACTGCGGAAATGTGATGTCGCTGATTTCGCCGAGCCTGCTCATATCCGTTGCGTCACGGTTGCCAGCGCCCGCTTGAACGCCTGGGCGAAGCTCTCGCGATCCTCGGGATTGAGGAAGGAACCGACATCGGTGTCATGGCTTCTATCGCGGACATGCATCGACACGACCCCGATCTCGCGGTGACGGCGAACGAGAAAACGCGTCCAGAACGGATTGAAATCATGCTCCATCATTCGCCCGGTCGGCGAGAACTTGCGGATGGAGACATTGGTACGCGATACCGTCACTTCTTCGCGTACGCGGCCGGACCGATAGTTCAGCCAGAAAGCCCCGAAGAGCAGGACGAAATCGGCCCCGAAGAAGATGCCGACCGGCCAGGCGCCGCGCGTGACGAAGAGGATGGTGTAGAAGAGGCAGCAGGCTCCGGCCAAGGCCAGCATGATCTTGAACCCCTTCCGCCCGAGCGAGCGATGGGGGAACAATTCGGCGGCGAAAACCGGCCTGTTGCCGTCTGCCGCGGTATCGGCGTTGCGTTCCGTCATAGGACTTGAGTATAGGTCGTTCATGGCAAATCCCAAGATCAAATCCAGCGCCCAAATCGTGAAAAAGTCAAATGCGACCGCAGGCCGCAAGCCGGCTGTAAAGAACCTTTACTCCAGGGCGGACCTCGAAGAGATCTTCCGTCGTTTCTCCATCCAGCGGCCGGAACCGAAGGGCGAGCTAGAGCACGTCAATCCCTTCACGCTCGTCGTTGCCGTTGCGCTATCGGCACAGGCGACCGATGCGGGCGTCAACAAGGCAACGCGCGCGCTTTTTGCCGTCGCCGATACGCCGCAAAAGATGCTCGATCTCGGCGAAGAGCGCATCCGCGAATACATCAAGACGATCGGCCTCTACCGCAACAAGGCAAAGAACGTCGTGGCGCTCTCGCAGAAGCTGATCACCGATTTCGGTGGCGAGGTGCCCCGCACCCGCGAGGAGTTGGTGACCCTGCCGGGCGTCGGCCGCAAGACCGCCAACGTCGTGCTCTCGATGGCTTTCGGTCAAGCGACAATGGCTGTCGACACCCACATCTTCCGCATTGCCAACCGGCTGCTCCTGGCCCCGGGCAAGACGCCTGATGAGGTCGAGCAGCGACTGATGAAGATCATCCCCGACGAGTATCTCTACCATGCGCACCATTGGCTGATCCTGCACGGGCGCTACTGCTGCAAGGCGCGCAAACCCGAGTGCGAACGCTGCGTCATCGCCGACCTCTGTCGGTCGCCGGAAAAGACCTGGGACATCCCGGCGCCGCTGGTCGAACTGCCTGCGCAGATGATCGGCGCGAACGCCGCTAGCTAGGAACGTTGAATCCGCAGCCCGCTTTCCCGTCGCGAAATCAGCTTGTGCAGATGCACCATCATCCCGGCTGCGAACAGCGGTGTCAGCAGATTGAGCAATGGGATGGCCAGAAAGACCGCGATTACGAGGCCGGCGAGGAAAACCGTAAAGGCGTGCTTGACGCGAAACTCCCGCGCCTCGTCCGGCGAGCGGAAGCGCATGGCGGCGAACTCGAAAAATTCCCGGCCGAGCAGATAACCGTTCACCAGAAAGAAGGCGATCAAATTGACGCCGGGGATGAACAACAGAAACAGCGCCACGATATTGCCGACGATGACGACACCGAGAAACCGCACGGAGCTTTTCATCGCCGCACCGAGCGGCATCGCCGTTCCGGGGACATCATCGGGGTAATCACGTTTCTCCACGACATCCGCGACATCGTCGAGAAAGAGGCCGGCAATCAAGGCCGTGATCGGCGATATCAGCAACGCCATTGCGAGCGCCAGCGCAATGCCGGCAAAAATGGCCAGAAAGAGCGTTAGCCAACCGGTCCAATCCGCACTGGCCGGCATGAAGCTTTGCAGCCATGGCAAGGCGAACGAATTGAATGCACCGCGCAAGGCGAGCCAAAGTGCGGCAAGCGCCAGTAATGTCAGGCCGAGAACCTTCCAGAAAACCTTGCGCGTCTCAGGTGCAAAGAGATTTTCGAAGGCAAGGCGGGCAGCGAGGACAATCATTCGGTCGAGCTCTCATGGCGGATAGTCCGACAACTAGGGAGCGATAGCCCCGATATCAATATCCCCAGAAACATGCGAGTATGCTCAATTAAAAAATTGCATCATTGTAATAAAGTCCAGGCTAATATATTTTATATGCCTTGCTACGAACAACAAACAAAACAACAACGGCGGCCTTGAGAGATCTTCGTACCCGATTGTTCCACCAATTGGCGCACTCGAACATCAGAAGGACCGTCAGCGAGGCGGAAATTTGGAAGACCTTGGTCAGAAACTTAGGGAATATATCAAGGTTGGCACGCCGGCCGAGCGTCGAATTGCAAAGTATTTCTCGGAACACCTGAATGAATTGCCGTTCGAGACCGCCTCCTCCGTTGCCGACAGGCTGGAGTTGAGCCCTATGACGGTGGGACGCTTCCTGCGATCCCTCGGCTACCACGGTCTGGACGGCATCAAGGTGCACCTGAAGGAAAACGCGCCTCCCGCCACGTTGCAACTGTCTAACATTCTGGAGCAGTTGCAGAAGGATGCCGTCGAGAGCCGCCCCTTGGCCGCCCAGATCGTCGAGCAGGTGGAAATGCTCCAGCACATCTACAATCTCGCCAATCAACCGCAATGGCACGAAGCGGTTTCGACGATCCTGTCCTCCGCCAATGTGTTCATCACCGCCCATCCCGGCCTGGCAGGGCTCGGGCGCCATTTCTGCGACCGGCTGACGCTCGCACGCGATCACGTCCTCTTCCTCGATGGAGCCAATGGCAGCTACATCCAGATGTTTGGCGCACAATCGGACAACAACCTCACCATCATCATCGATTCACCGCGCTTCGTCGCTTCGCGGTTATTGGCGCGAACGGCCCGTCGCGCCGGACACAAGGTTCTGCTCGCAACCGGCCAATTTACGGAATGGGCGCATGAATTCGCCAATATCACGCTGTCATTGCCGCCTCAGCGCGCCAATAGCGATGATAGCCTCTCGGGCATGATGGCGCTGCTGGAGCTGGTCTCGATGGCCGTCCGGCAGGCAGGCGGCGAGATAGCGGAGAGCAGGATACGCCGGATCGAAGAATTACAGGCGATGTTTGCCCCTGCACCGCTCAGATAGGCGATGCAAAACATACATCTATTCCATGGCGTCCAATTCAGCCCGATGGCGATACATCGCCAGAAAGCGGCGATAGTCACGATCGTAGAGTGCCTTCCTGCCCGCGTCCGGTAGCCGCTCGAGGCCACCTGGATACATCGCAGCACCGGCAGCGCCGAGGCTTTCATGGATGCCGCAGGAGACGGAAGCGGCAATGGCCGTGCCGAGCAGCACCGTCTCGTTCATCTTCGGCATCACCACCTTGCAGCCGGTGACATCGGAATAGAGCTCCATCAACACGGAATTCTTCACATGGCCGCCGGCAACGTGCAGCGTATCGGGCACGTAGCCATAGTCCCGCATCCGCTCCAGGATATGGCGGATGCCGAGCGCAATGCCGACACTGGTGCGCCAGTAGAGCCGGCAGAGCCCGTCGAAGGATGCGTCCAGCGTCATGCCACTGATGACACCGAGGGCATGCGGATCCGCAAGCGGCGAGCGGTTGCCGTGAAAATCGGGCAGCACATGGATACGCCCGCCGAGAGTATCGCCCTCGGCAAGCCTGAGCTCCGAGATCCGCCGGACGATGCGGTCATGCAGCGCCGCCGTCGGAGGGCCGCCGGCCGCATGCATGCTGACGATATGGTCGATAAGTGCCCCCGTGGCCGATTGTCCCGCCTCGACAAGCCACATGCCCGGGAACACGGCTTCAAAATAAGGACCCCACATGCCGGTGCTACGCTTGCGCTCGCGCGCAAAGGAAACAACGCAGCTCGATGTTCCCGCGATCAGTGCCAGCTGATGCTCCAGCGCGGCGGCATCACCGGCATGGCCGGCAAGCGCACCCAGCGCGCCGGCATAGGCATCGATCATGCCCGCACCGACATGACAGGCCGGGTCGAGGCCAAGCGCGTCAGCGGCTTCGGCCGTCAGCGTACCGATGCTCGTCCCGACCGCGGCACTTTCCTCGGGAAGATCGCCGCGCTCGCGCAGATCGCCGAGCCCTATCACATTGAGAAAATCAGCTTGCCAGCCCGGATCGCGATGCGCGAGATAGTTCCATTTCGCCACCAGCGTCGAGCGCGACCGAGCCACCGAACCAGTCGCCTTCCAGGTCATGAAATCAGCGAGGTCAAAGAAGTAACCTGCTTTTGCCCAGCTTTCTGGCAGGTTTTCCTTCAGCCACATCAGCTTCGGCATTTCCATTTCAGGCGACATGAACTCGCCGGAATAATGGAGAACCTCATGCGCGGTCGCGGTGCAATAGTCGGCCTCGGCAAGCGCCCGATGATCGAGCCAGACGATGGTATCGAACCGGCTTTCTCCGCCGGTGGAGACCGTCAGCTGCCTCCCTTCCCTATCGCGCACAACCAACGAACAGGTGGCATCGAAGCCGATGGCGCCGATTGCGGAAGCATCCACGCCGGAGGCCTTTACAGCTGCACGGACGGCGGTGCAGACGGCAGCCCAAATATCTTCGGAATCATGCTCGGCGTGGTTTTCACGCGGGCGATGCATCAGGATCGGATGTTCGCTTTTTGCCAGCAGTGAGCCGCCTGCCGTGAAGACACCGGCGCGCGCGCTGCCTGTGCCGATATCGACCGCAACCACGTGATCACGCATGCAAAGGAGGTCCCGACTACTTATCTCTTGTTGCGGACAAGTTGTAACAATTCCGGCATCGCGTCAAACACGACTTCCGGCGAAAGCTGCTCCAGCTCAGCCCGATAGCTTGGCGAATGCGCATGCGAACCGCCGGTGAAGGCGAAGACCGTCATGCCTGCCGCGCGCGCCGCCGTGATCCCGGCCGGACTGTCTTCGATGACGATGCAATCCTTGGGCGACACACCCATTTTTTCGGCGGCGTAGAGGAAAAGATCCGGCGCCGGCTTGCCGCGCTTGACCATGCTGGCGCTGAAGATATTCGGCTCGAGTCTGTCGAGAAGGCCGGTCACGCCGAGCGAAAGGCGGATACGCTCCAGCTGGCTCGAGGAAGCGACGCAGCGCGGAAGCGAAAGCGCATCCAGCGTCGCGCCAATGCCATCGATCGGTTTCAGCTCGTGCTTGAAGCGCTCGTAAAGATTATTGCGAACCCGATCCAGGAATGGCTGATCGATGAAGACATCGAATTCCGTCTGCATCGTGTCGACGAGCGTTGCCAGGCTCTTGCCGAGGAAGCGGCTGTAGACATCCTCCTCGGTCATTTCAACGCCGATATCGTGCATTGCCTGGATGAGCACGCTGACCGACAGCGGTTCGCTGTCCACAAGCACACCGTCGCAATCGAAGATTACGAGCCCCTTCTCCGCATCGGTCATCTCAAATCCAACCTGAACTTTGTTGCCGTCACGACAGTACGATGTACCGGCATCACAATGGAAAACGGCCGAAACAGGAGAATTCCGGCCGTTTGAAAGTTATTCCGCGAGTTTGTTGTCCAAGTATAGCTGCAGGGTGACGCGGGTACCCTTTTCCCACAGCGTTTTCAGTGCATGCGCGAAGCGCTTGCGGAAGAGATCGGACTTTGCGACATCGCCGAAAATATCGTCGAAGACAAGAAAGGCGTTCGGATCGTCCTTTGCCTTGAGCGCCGCTTCATGCAGCCGATCGGCGCTGGCGTCGTTGAAGACGATATCCTTGCCGCTGTCGCTCTTGCCGGCAAAATAACGGCACCAGAGTGCGGAGACGAGCGCGAGGCCGACGATATCCTCGCCACGGCGGAGGCGATCGGCCGTGGACGGCAGGATGAACTTCGGCTGACGGTTCGAGCCGTCCTGCGCCAGGCGCGGAATGGTGTCGGCGATCTTCGGATTGGCGAAGCGCCGTTCAATCAGCTTGAAGTAGTCGGCAAGCACCGTGTTCGGCACCGGCGGGATCACGGGAATGATCTCGTCATTTTCAAGCTTGGCGAGGAAGGCACGGATCAGCGGCTCTTCCATGGCCTCATGCACGAAATGGATATCCATCAGCGCCGCCGGATAGGCAATCGCCGCATGGCCGCCGTTGAGGATGCGGATCTTCATGTGCTCATAGGGGGTGACATCGGGAACGAAGGTCACGCCGGCCTTTTCCAGCGGCGGCCGACCGGCAGGAAAGTTGTCTTCCAACACCCACTGCTTGAACTCTTCGCAATAGACCGGCCAGTTGTCCTCGATGTCGAAGGCTTGCTTCAGCAGATCGATCTCGCGCGTACCCGTAGCAGGCGTAATGCGATCGACCATGCCGTTCGGGAAGGCGACGTTTGCCGCGATCCAGTCGGCAAAGGCCGGATCGGACAGCCGTGCCGTGCCGACGACGGCGGCTTTGGTGACGCCGCCATTGTGGGGAATGTTGTCGCAAGACATGACGGTGAAGGGCTGCAGACCGGCGGCGCGGCGCGCCTTTAGGCCGGCCACGATCAGGCCGAACACCGTCTTCGGCGCATCCGGGTTCTGCCCGTCGGCTGATATCGCCGGATGAGCAGGATTGAACTTGCCGGAGGCATCGATGAAATAGCCGCCCTCGGTGATCGTCATGGAAACGATGCGGATCGTCGGATCAGCGAGCTTCGCAATGATGGCCTTGGCATCGCCAACAGGCAGAATGTCGATCATCGGCGCCGTCACACGGGCAGCGGTGCGATTATTGTCCTGCTCGACCACCGTCGTCAGGAAGTCCTGCGCGGCAAGCTTTTCCCGCATCGCCGCATCCGAAGGCAGCACGCCTGCACCGATGATTGCCCAGTCATGGGCCTCGCCGGCATTGAAGAGATCGTCGAGATAAACAGCCTGGTGGGCGCGATGGAAATTACCGACGCCGAAGTGCACGATGCCAGCCGAAAGCGACTTCGGATCGTAGGTGGGAATGGCAGCCTTTGCAGCCGCCTCCTGGAGAGTTGCGAGCGATAATTTGCACATCATGTCTCTGGTCCTTCTGAAAGGTCTCTGGCTCCGGGCGTCCTGGGAAAACGGCGCCGGCCGCTATGCTTGTCCGCCTGCGGAGGTCGATGCATACGAAGCGGGGGAAATGCGTTGGCCGCGCGCGTCGATCGCGCACGGCCTTGGCTTTTTACTCAGATCGACAACCCCTGGGCGTTGAAGCGGTGAATATGCTGCTTGTCGGGCGTCAGGTAGACGGTATCGCCAGCCCGTGCCGGGAAATCGCCCGAACCACGCGCCGTCACCGTGCCGATTCCATCGACATCAATATGCAGGAAGGTGTCGGAGCCCAGATGCTCCGCAACCAGCACCTTGCCCTGCCAGTCACCGGAGGTGGTCGACAGCAGCACATGCTCCGGCCGCACGCCGATCGTGTCGCCACCAAGGCTCTGGGCATAAGCACCTTTGACGAAGTTCATTTTCGGCGAACCGATGAAACCGGCGACGAAGAGATTGCGCGGAGAGCGATAAAGCTCCAGCGGCGACCCCACCTGCTCGATATTGCCGCGGTTGAGCACGACGATCTTGTCAGCCATGGTCATGGCCTCGACCTGATCGTGCGTTACATAGACCATCGTCGTTTTCAGCTGCTGATGCAGCTCGCTGATCTCAAGGCGCATGTTGACGCGCAACGCCGCATCGAGGTTCGACAAGGGTTCGTCGAACAGGAAGGCTGCCGGCTGGCGAACGATCGCGCGGCCAATGGCGACGCGCTGGCGCTGACCGCCGGAGAGCTGGCGCGGCTTGCGCTCCAGATAATCGGTCAGGTTCAGGACACGCGCGGCATCCGCGACCTTCTTGTCGATTTCCGCCTGCGGCATGTTCGCCATCTTCAATGGAAAGGCGATGTTCTTGCGCACGCTCATATGCGGATAGAGCGCGTAGGATTGGAACACCATGGCAAGGCCGCGCTCAGACGGCTTGAGATTGGTGCCGTCCTTGCCGTCGATAAGGATCTGTCCGCCGGAGACGTCCTCAAGACCGGCGATCAGTCGCAGCAAAGTCGACTTGCCACAGCCAGACGGGCCGACGAACACGACGAACTCGCCATTATCAATCTCAAGATCGATGGAAGGGATGACCTTGGCTTCGCCGAAGACCTTGGACACTTTTTTGAGAACAATGCTACCCATGTTTCTCTTCCTTACTTAACCGCGCCGAAGGTCAGGCCGCGAACGAGTTGTTTCTGGCTGAACCAGCCGAGGATCAGGATCGGAGCGATCGCCATGGTCGATGCCGCCGAGAGCTTGGCGTAGAACAGGCCCTCCGGACTGGAATAGGAGGCGATGAAGGTGCTGAGCGGTGCGGCGTCGACAGCCGACAGGTTCAGCGTCCAGAAGGCCTCGTTCCAGGCAAGGATAATGTTGAGCAGCATCGTCGAAGCAAGACCGGGGATCGCCATCGGCGTCAGAACGTAGATGATCTCCTTGGCGAGCGTCGCCCCGTCCATGCGGGCTGCTTCGAGGATCTCGCCGGGGATCTCCTTGAAGTAGGTGTAGAGCATCCAGACGATGATCGGCAGGTTGATGAGCATCAGCACGACGACCATGCCGAGCCGGCTGGCGAACTGATTGTTCAGAAGGCCGAAGCTCTGGAACAGCAGATAGATCGGGATGAAGGCGCCGACAGGCGGCATCATCTTCGTGGAGAGCATCCACATCAGCACGTCCTTGGTCCGCTTGGTCGGCGAAAAAGCCATGGCCCAGGCGGCGGGAACGGCGACCAGCAACCCGAGGATCGTGGAGCCGAAGGCGATGATGACCGAATTGCCGAAGTGGAGGAAGTAATCCGAGCGCGCCTGCACCTCGAAATAATTCTCCAGCGTCCAGTGGAAGAAGAGGAATTGCGGCGGCGAGGCGATCGCATCGCCTTCCGTTTTGAAGCTCGTCAGGATCGTCCACAGGATCGGGAAGAAGATGAGGATTGCCACGATCCAAGCGGCGATCGATACGACGATCTTGCGTTGTGTGGTGACTTTGCGTGCCATCTCAAGCCTCCAGATTCTTGCCGACTGCGCGCATCAGGAAGATCGCGACGATATTGGCGAGGATGACGGCGATGATGCCACCTGCCGATGCGCCGCCGACGTCCTGCGACAGAACGATCTGCGAATAGACGAGATAAGTGAGGTTCGTGGTTGCCGTGCCCGGTCCGCCATTGGTGGTGACGAGGATCTCGGCAAAAGCCGAGAGCAGGAAGATCGTTTCGATCAGAATGACCACCGTGATTGCACGCGCCAGATGCGGCAGCGTGATGTAGATGAATTTCGAAACCGGTCCGGCGCCATCCATCTCGGCGGCTTCCTTCTGCTCTTCATCCAGCGACTGCAGAGCGGTCAGCAGGATGAGGGTTGCGAAGGGCAGCCATTGCCAGGCGACGATGATGATGATCGACAGAAGCGGAACCGTCTCCAGCCAGGTCAGCGGATCAAGCCCGAAAAGACGGAAGAGATGTGCCAGAAGCCCGTTCACCGGGTTCATGAACATATGCTTCCAGATAAGGGCGGCGACCGTCGGCATCACGAAGAAGGGCGCAAGCACCAGCATGCGCACGATGCCCTGGCCGAAGATCGGCTGATCAAGAAGGAGCGCCAGCGCGATGCCGCCGACCACGGTAATCACCAACGCACCGCCGACAAGCAGCAGCGTCACGATCAACGAGCTTAGGAAGGCAGGGTCGGTGACGAAGTATTCGTAGTTGAGAAACCCGAGGAAATCATGCGAGCCGGGATTGAGCAGATTGTAGTTCAGCGTCGAGAAATAGATCGTCATCACAAGCGGGACGATCATCCACGCGAAGAGTAGTAGAACCGAAGGCGCCATCATCAGGCGCGCGGTAGAACGGGTGTGCAACGTTGCCATGGCAAATACCGACCTATCTTTAATCAGGAAGGGGTGGCTGCGGACCGGCGGAAACAAAAAGGGCCGCCAAGGGCAATTCGGGCGCTCGGCGGCCTAGGGGAAGGTGGCACTCGAGAGGTGTGCTGCCTTCCATCGTTTCGGAGGCCCTTACTTCGGGTAGCCGGCCTTCTTCATTTCGCGTTCCGTCAGCTGCTGGGCAGCCTTCAGAGCCTGGTCGACGGAGATCTGGCCGGCAAGGGCGGCCGAGAACTGCTGGCCGACAGCCGTGCCGATACCCTGGAACTCAGGAATAGCGACGAACTGAACGCCGACATAGGGAACCGGCTTGACGGTCGGATGCGTCGGATCAGCAGAGTTGATCGAGTCGAGCGTCATCTTGGCGAAGGGGGCTGCCTTCTGGTAGTCCGCATTCGCGTAGAGCGAGGTACGGGTGCCGGGAGGTGCGTTCAGCCAGCCTTCCTTCTGAGCGACAAGGTTGGTGTATTCCTTGCTGGTTGCCCAGGAGATGAACTTTTCCGCAGCTTCGGTCTTCTTCGAGGAAGCGGGGATGGCGAGGTTCCATGCCCAGAGCCAGTTGCCGCGCTTGCCGAGACCCTTGTCCGGAGCCAGAGCGAAGCCGACCTTGTCGGCAACCTTGGATTCCTTCGGATCGGAGACGAAAGAAGCGGCAACCGTCGCGTCGATCCACATCCCGCACTTGCCGGATTGGAACAGGGCCAGGTTTTCGTTGAACCCGTTGGAAGAAGCACCCGGAGGGCCTGCGTCCTTCATCAGCTTGACGTAGAAGTCGAGTGTCGCCTTCCATTCCGGCTGGTCGAACTGTGCCTTCCACTTCTCGTCGAACCAGCGGGCGCCGAACGAATTCGACATCGCCGTCAGGAACGCCATGTTCTCGCCCCAGCCGGCCTTGCCGCGAAGGCAGATGCCGTAGACTTCATGGTCCTTGTCGGTGATCTTGCGGGCGGCATCGGCAACGAAGTCCCAGGTCGGCGCGTCCGGCATCTTCAGGCCGGCCTTGTCGAACAGATCCTTGCGGTACATCACCATCGAGCTTTCGCCGTAGAACGGTGCCGCATAAAGCTTGCCGCCGGTGGTCAGACCGCTGCGAATGGCCGGGAGAAGGTCATTCACGTCATAGTCCTTGTCGGCGGAAAGCTTGTCGAGCGATGCGAGCCAGCCAAGCTTGCTCCAGATCGGCACTTCGTAGGTGCCGATGGTCAGTACGTCGTACTGGCCGGCCTTGGTGGCGATGTCGGTCGTGACCTTCTGGCGCAGGACGTTTTCTTCAAGCGTAACCCATTGCAGGTCGATACCGGGGTTCTTGGCTTTGAAGTCGTCCGTAAGCTTCTGCATACGGACCATGTCGCCGTTGTTGACGGTTGCGATCGTGAGAGTTTCGGCAGAGGCCAGGCCAGCAAACATCAGCGCCGAGCAGGCGCTCAGCAATAAAGTCTTCAATTTCATATCTTCCTCCCCAGAAGATTAAAAATGAGCATTCGCTTTGCTCGTGAGCAATTACTCACTCGTTGCGACAAAATGTCAATGCGAATTCGTTGCTGCATTGCCGAGCAAGCAGCCTATCATTTTGTTTTTATGGACTAAATTTTTTGCTCAATCCTTGAGCAAAAACTCGGCAACTGCCTCGTCGGTGATCAAACCATTGATTTGGCGGCCGATGACGGCAGCCTTGATCGCCTCGAACTTGCGTTTTCCCTTGGCGATTCCGATGACGGCAGAGGTGTCGCGCGAGGGGATCGGCGCACTTGCCACGCGCTCGTTGACATCGTCGGGCATGAGTTTGCCCTCGCCATCGAAGACCCAGCCACAGATCTCGCCGGCGGCGCCGCGCTGCATCAGGGCGAGCATTTCGTCTTTCTCGAGAAATCCGTCGAGACAGAGCGGGGCTTCAATGCCCATTTCGCCGATGCCGACAAAGGTGACGTCGGCCTGCGCGCTGATATCAAGCGTCGAGCGCACGAGCGCCTGCGCATGCAGCAGCTCGCGCTCCTCCGCGGACGACACCAGCACTGGCAGCGGCATGGGAAAATGCCGCGCCTTGACGACGTCTGCCATGCTGAAGATGACGTTGTAGTAGGCGGCCGAACCATCCGGCCCGATATTGCCGGTCAGCGACACCACCCGATGCTGCAGACACTCGATCGCCGGCAACTGGTCGACCGCAGCCTTCAGCGTGCGCCCCGTACCGATCGCCACCACGATCGGATCGCCGCGCCTCAGCCAGCGCTCGATCTCCGCCGCTCCAGCCTCAGCGATGCCGACCGTCGACGATGCACTGTCCGGATCGCTCGGCACCACGTCGACATGCTTGAGATCGAATTTCCGTTTCAGCGCCGCAGCATATTCCAGACAGGCCGCGATTGGATGATCGAGCCGAACCTTGATCAGCCGCTCGGCAACGGCGAGCGACACCAGCCGCTGTGCCGACTGGCGAGAGATTCCCATTGCGGCTGCGATCTCGTCCTGCGTCCGCCCGGCGACATAGTAGAGCCAACCGGCGCGCGCCGCATCATCGAGCCGCCCTTGGGAATCCAGCTTCTTCGCCATCACATTCCTTTATCGAAACAGCGCTTTTCTCCGATGATCGGATCACGCATTTTCCGGCGGGATGACGCCCTTGGTCAAGGTGAAACAACCGTAGAAGCGGCGCTCGCCCGTCTGGATGATGCAATAGGCATCCTTGGCGCGCTCGTAAAAAGCGAAGCGTTCGACCGGCGACAACGGCCAATGCTTGCCTTCGGCCTTGTCGATCGCAGCCTGAACCTCGCGCTGAACCTGCGGCACCTCATCTGGTGCACCAACAACTTCCATGCGCGTCGCCGCGTCCTCGATGAAGGTATCGAGAGGCATCAGCGACAAGATCGCGGCAACGGCGTCGGCCGCCGGCACGTTGTCGATGCGCAGCAGCTCGCCCAGAACCGTCTGGCTCGCAATGGCCTCGGCGGGGAAATTCGTGTCGACAACGACGAGCATGTCGCCATGCCCCATCGATTTCAGCGCGTAAAGCACATCCGCATTCAACAGCGGCGAAATTCCCTTCAGCATGACCGAACAACCTCCAATGGCTTGCTGCGGCAATCCATTGGCCGCTTCGTTCCGGAGGCAAAGAAGTAACCACGGCGTTCCTGTCTGTCCATAGGCGCCGGGAACGTTTTCGGCAAAGGTGCGCCCCCTTGAAGAGCATATCTCCACATGGCCTATTTTGGCCGTTATTGACCCGATAGGTTCGTCGGCATTAACTGAAGCGCAGTCAACGGTTGAGAGGGCTAAGGTGCGGATTCTTCTTGTGGAAGACGATGATACGATCGGCAGCGCCGTTCGCGACCATATTGCGGCAAGCGCCCATGCCGTCGACTGGGTGAAAAACCTGGCCGACGCCGATGAAGTGACCAGTGCCGTCAATTACGGTCTTGTCCTTTTGGACCTGCAGCTCCCGGACGGCAGCGGCATCGAGTTTCTGAAGCGCCTGCGCCGCAAGCCCGACGAAACCCCGGTCATCATCCTGACGGCGCGCGACCAGATCTCCGATCGTATCGAGGGCCTGAACAGTGGCGCTGACGATTACCTCGTAAAACCCTTCAATCTTGGCGAGCTCAGCGCCCGTATCCTGGCGGTTGCCCGTCGCTACATCGGCAGCCCGCAGCCGACCGTCCGCTTTGCCGACCTTGAGATCGATCAGCCCCAACGGCTGGTCCGGCTCGAGGGCAAGAACATCATCCTGACAGGTCGTGAATGGGCCGTGCTGGATCTGCTGGTCGCACGACCGGGCGCTATCGTCTCGAAGGACAAGATCGAAGAGGCGCTCTATGCCTTCGGTTCCGAAATCGAGAGCAACACGGTCGAAGTCTATGTCAGCCGCCTCAGAAAGAAGATCGGCAAGGACCGTATCCGCACGGCCCGAGGCGTAGGCTACAGCCTGGGTGACAGATGACGGAACACAAGGAGCCGAGCCGCGCAAGCATCACCTGGCGCCTGATCGCCGCGCTCACGGGCACCGTCGTGCTTTTCTGGCTGATCGCGGTCGGCATCGGTGTCTATGTCGTCAACAAGGAATTGTCCGAGACTTTCGATGGCGCGCTACAGGAAACCGCAGAGCGATTGCTGCCCCTGGTGCTGGACGACCTGGCCAATCGCGACCATTCGGGCGATCCCCAAAGCCTCGAACAGCTCAATAAGGGGCTGAACCGAGAATATCTGACCTATCAGGTGCTCGACGCCAACGGCAAGGTGATCCTCCACTCGCACGATGCCCCGCCGACAGCCTACGAAGTGCCGCTGGAAATCGGCTTCCACAATACGCCGCGGTACCGCATCTACACGGAATCGTCGGCCGACGGCACGATCTTCCTGCACGTCGCCGACGCCTTCAAGAACCGGCGCGAAGCATCCCGCGAAAGCGGCGTCGCGCTGCTGTGGCCACTGCTGGCCCTCATCCCCGCCAGCATTGTCGCCATCGGCCTCGTCGTCGGCCGCTCGCTGCGCCCGATCGATCGCCTGCGATCGCAGATCGCCACCAAGGACGGCGGCAACATGATGCCGCTGGACAGCGAAACCCTGCCGCGCGAATTGCAGCCGATCGCTCGTTCCGTCAATCTGCTGCTCGATCGCCTCCGGCTCGCCCTCGAAGCGGAACGAGAATTCTCCGCCAACAGCGCGCATGAATTGCGCACACCGATTGCGGGCGCCCTCGCGCAAACCCAGCGCCTGCTCGCGGAACTGCCGCCCGGGCAGTCGACCGAACGTGCCGCCCGCATCGAAACGTCGCTTTCCAATCTCGGCCGCCTGGCCGAAAAGCTGCTGCAGCTGTCCCGCGCCCAGGCAGGCATCGGCGCCGGCGAAAAACCGATCGATCTGATCGACGTCATCGAAACCGTAATCGGTGACTACGATCGCGATACCGGCACCGCCGGCCGCGTCCTGCTGGAAGACGACACCAAGGAAAGACTGATCCGCAACATCGATATCGATGCCTTCGCAATCGTCATGCGCAACCTGATCGAGAACGCCTTGATCCATGGACCGGTGGACGACGAAGTGACTGTCCGCGTCGATGACGGCACCGTCCGGGTCGTCAACGGCGGCACCGTGCTTTCGCAGGAGGAACTCGCCGGCCTGAAGAAGCGCTTCTGGCGCGGCAAGACGAAAGCTGCCGGTTCCGGCCTTGGACTTTCCATCGTCGAGCGCATCGTCAATCAGATCGGCGGGCGCGTCGATCTCCTCTCGCCCGCCACGGGAAGACCGGACGGCTTCGAAGCAAGGATCACGCTGCCGCGCGGTTGATGGCCGCATGGCGCCAGAAGGAATAGCCTTGCAAAGACGGGCAAAGGGTGCGAGCAAGTGCCGCATGTTTCTTGCAGGTCTGTATTCATGATCGTTTCCTTCGACATCGGCGGCAGCGCCATCAAGGGCGGAATCGCCCGCTCCATGACCGACATCCTGCCGCTGGCGCGGCGCCCTACCCCAAAGCATGATTTTTCCGAGTTCGTCGCAGCCTTGCGCGGTGTCATCGCCGAAGCGGGTGAGAAGCCGGCATGCCTCTCCTTCTCCATCGCCGGAGTCGTCGATCCCGACACGCAGGCGCTGACCTGCGCCAACATACCCTGCATCCATGGTCGGCACCTTGCAGCCGATCTGGAGGCCGAACTCGGCTACCCCGTACTGATCGCCAATGATGCGGATTGCTTCGCCATGGCCGAGGCCATGTCGGGTGCGGGCCGAGGCCATCGCATTGTCTTCGGCGCCATTCTCGGCACCGGCGTCGGCGGCGGCCTGGTAGCGGATGGCCGCCTCGTCAACGCCGCCGGCGGTTTTGCCGGCGAATGGGGTCACGGTCCCATCATCGCGTCCTTTGCCGGCAATCCGCCGGCCGCCATCCCCGCCTATCCCTGCGGCTGCGGTCAGAAGGGCTGCGTCGACACTGTCGGCGGCGCCCGTGGCATCGAACGCGTGCACAAGACGCTGCATGGTGTCGAATTGTCGAGCGAAGAAATCATCGACCAATGGCTGAAGGACGATGCTGAGGCGCAACGCACCATCGACGTCATGATCGATCTGGTTGCCTCGCCGCTGGCCCTGACGATCAATATAACCGGTGCCACCATTGTTCCAGTCGGCGGCGGCCTGTCCAATGTCGAACCGCTCCTGGCGCGGCTGGACGAAGCGGTGCGCGACCGCACCCTGCGGAAGTTCGGCCGGCCGCTGGTCGTTCCCAGCCAGTGCAAGCTCGAACCGGGACTGATCGGCGCCGCCCTGCTGGGACTGCAATATATCGGAGAACACGACCATGCTGCTTGAGATCTGCGTCGATGATATCTCCGGCCTCAAGACCGCCATTGCCGGCGGCGCAGATCGCATCGAGCTGTGCAGCGCGCTCTCTGTCGGCGGCCTCACGCCGAGCGCCGGGCTGATTGCCGCGGCGGCAGACCTGCCTGTCCCCTCTTATGCCATGATCCGCCCCCGCGCCGGCAGCTTCATCTATTCGGCCGATGAGCTCGACGTCATGAAGCGCGATATCGACGCATGCCGTAACGCCGGCCTGCCGGGGGTAGTATTCGGCGCCTCGTTGCCCGACGGGCGCCTCGATTTCGACACGCTCTCCGCACTGGTGGCACATTCAGGCACTCTTGGCAAAACGTTGCATCGCGCATTCGATCTGGTTCCGGATATCGGAGAGGCGGTCGAAATGGCCGTCTCCCTCGGTTTCGAGCGCATCCTGACTTCAGGCTGTGCAAAGACGGGAGCAGAAGGCGTTGACGTGCTGGAGCGGGCAATTGCTCTCGCTGCCGGCCGTATCTCCATCATGCCGGGCGCGGGCGTCTCGCTGGCGACGGTCGGCCAATTGTGGCCGCGACTTCAGATCGGCGAAATCCACTCCTCCGGTGCGGTGACTGTGATGGAGAACGACGAGCGCCTGCTCGATCTTGGATTCTCGACACCATCTTCCCGTCACACCGATGCGGCGACCGTGAAGGCACTGAAAGCCTACTTCGCCTAGGGCGGTTCAGCTTTTCACGGAATCTCGTCGCTGCTGCATGCTGTTGTCTCGTTGCAATTCCGGACGGAAAACCGCTGCGTGCTTTTTCTATCGCTGCTCGCAGCAACATCATGAATTGACAAAGAAACATTAGAATGATCAATCGTTCATAAACGCATATGCTGTAGGCATGGGCGAGCTGCGCAACATGCGGTCGTTGCAGCAAGGCAGGTTTCCTCGGGAGTAGCTGTAGATCTCGATCATGTCGGTGGCGCCACCTCGCAAGAAAAGCTGGGCTGTGTTCTGGATTGCGGCTGTTGTCATCGGCTCGATCATTCTCGCGACCGCATTGCTTGCCAACGACATGCGAAATCTGAGAGCGCTGGATCACCGTTATCATCTCGATCTGTTCCCCGTATCGGAACAGCAGACCGCACCTCCGCCGACACAGAGTGCCGAGAGCAAGCCTCCCCCGCCCGCAGCCGCAGCCTCTTCCAACAGCATGGCCGGCAGTCACACCACCGCACCGGAAAGCCCTCCTGTGCATAGCGCCAGCGCCCCGGCCAAGGCGGTGGTTGCGAAATCACCCCCGCGCAAGACCTCGCACCTGTTCGATGAGCCTGTCGACGCGCTGCGCAGCGCCTTCGTGCGAAGCTGGAGAATATCCGGCGAGAAGCTTTGCTCGGATCTGGTGACATTTGGCCTGTCCGTGGGCCAATGGCGGTCGAGCGAACTGGGCGCCGGCACCTCGGAATGCAGCTATGCCGTCCAGAAAGGCGCCTACGGCGACGCTAAGGCCGCATCGTT
This sequence comes from Rhizobium sp. ASV8, assembly GCF_016429255.1. GTDB lineage: Bacteria > Pseudomonadota > Alphaproteobacteria > Rhizobiales > Rhizobiaceae > Rhizobium. Next base: position 19,561 of record NZ_JAELUG010000005.1, on the reverse strand, counting down.
CTTCATCATTGCCCGCGGCAAGCCGACCGGCGAACTCGATACCATTCGCATCAAGGTCATCATGCCAGACAATGACGACGGCAAGGCCATTGCCAGCACCTTTGTCGACACCGTGGTGCTGCTGCTCAACGAAACGCGCTGGCTGGACTTTCAAACCGCGCTCGATGCCATCGGCACGCTACAGGACGTGACGCTGCAGGCCTTCGGCGCCAAGCTCAGTTTCTTCAAGGAATTCCAGAGCAACAATAGCTTCAATCTTCAGCTGGAGCTGCGAAGAACATCGCCGGAACAGATCCGAACCGCCATCGTTTTCGACAAGGCGCGCTGGACGCTGCAGTCTCCCGCCACGACGAATTAAGATATGTTGCGTAAAAGAACATGTCGGTCTCGCGACAATGACCGTTGCAAGATCAAGAGCTTAACGCGCGCCGAGCACATCTGAGATATCCTGGCGCGCTCCAGGTGAGGAGACAAACCTGGTCTCCGCGAGCTTCTCATGGTTCGGTTTTTGTTGCACTGCGCCATGGATAATGGTCATATCAATAGGAAACGCCTGCCCCCTCAGGCGGTGGAAAGCCATTACATTCCATGGACTCGCCTGATCTCAATTCGCAGGGCCAGACTTTCGCGGTCGAACGCAATCCTAGCCTGCGTTACATTATCCCTGCCGTCGTTGCCGTTGCCTTCCTGATGGAGCAGCTGGATTCGACCATTCTCATCACCGCTGTACCGGATATCGCCAAAAGCCTCGCAACGACCCCGGTGCGCATGAACCTGGCGGTAACCACCTATATCCTCACACTTGCCATGTTCATCCCGGTGAGCGGCTGGTTTGCGGACCGGTTTGGGGCACGCCGCATATTCGCGCTTTCCCTTTGCATCTTCACGATCGGCTCGATCCTGTGCGGCCTGGCGACCAGCCTGCCGATGCTGATAGCCACGCGTGCGCTGCAGGGCTTCGGCGGCGCGATGATGACGCCCGTCGGGCGCCTCATCCTCATCCGCAGCTTCCCGCGCAGCCAGCTTGTCACCGCCATGACCTACATGACCCTGCCCGCCGTCATCGGGCCGGTCATCGGGCCGGTGCTCGGCGGCTTCCTGACGACATATCTTTCCTGGCGCTGGATATTCTGGGTGAACCTGCCCTTTGGCCTGATCGGCATCTTCATGGCATTGCGTTATGTCGAAGATACCGAGCGCGACAAAACGATCAGGTTCGACTTTCCCGGCTTCGTCATGGTCGGTCTCGGCTGCGTGTTGCTGCAATACGGGATCGAGAATATCGGCCGCCCTACTATTCCGGTTTGGGCAATTTTCGTCGCTCTCGCCGCCGCCGGCCTGCTGCTCGCAGGCTTCATCCGCTATGCCAGAACGGCTGAGGCGCCGGCTGTCGACCTAACCCTGTTCCGGCTGCGCACCTTCCGCATCGGCACCTTGGCCGGCGGTGTCTGTCGCGTCGGGTTGAATGGCGTTCCATTCCTGCTGCCGCTGATGCTGCAGGTCGGTTTTGGCCTCAGTCCGATCGTATCGGGCACGCTGACCTTCGTCAGCGCTCTCAGCGCGCTTGTCGTGCGGCCCGTATCGGTGAAACTTCTGAAGCTTTACGGCTTCGACCGAATCCTGACATGGAGCGCTGTCTTCGGCGCAGCCGTCGTCGCCGGTTTCGCGCTGATTACGCCGAGCACGCCGCACTGGGTCATCATCGTCTACGTCTTCGTCTTCGGGCTGGCGCGGGCAGCGCAGTTCATGACCTCCAATACCCTGTCATATTCCGACACGCCGGCAGCCCAGCTCAGCCGTGCGACCAGCCTCGGCGGCGTCCTTCAGCAGTTGAGCGTCAGCTTCGGGGTCTCCGTCGCCGCAATGCTGCTTGGCCTGGTCACGCTGGACGGCTCGCCGCTGACGCCGGAAAAATTCCACATGGCATTTCTGCTGATGGCCGTGATCCCGCTACTCGGCATACCCGGCTTCCTGAAGCTCCAGCCGGAAGACGGTGTGCAGGTGAGCGGCCACCAACGCCGACAGGGACAATCGTCCTAAAGCGCGTCGCGATCTCTAAGATTCGCTTCACGCGCTTTAGCTCTTTGATTTCACGCATGTCGTAGTCGCAAAACCGCTGCAAAATTTTGCGCGGCATGCTCTAGTCAAGCCAGCGTTTATGCCGCAAGTGTGGAAGCGCGTGGATGAACCAGATGATCGCGAAGCACCGTGCCCGAGCGGTCGACCTCCTGCATCAGCACATCATAGCTCCAGAGGTCGGCCAGGTGCTGCAACACGCGCTTGGCGTCCATATCCTCAAGCAGCGTACCATTGAGCACCGTATGCCTGAGCAAGAGCTTTCTGTCGCCGGCAAGGTCGACATCGACGATCTCGATATGCGGATCGATCCAGCCGACGTCATATTGCCGCGCCAGCTCCCGACGGATGCGCCGATAGCCGCGCTCGTCATGGATCGCCGCCACCTTCAGCCCCTCTTCTTCCTCCGGATCGTCGGTGAGCTGGAACATCCGCATCTTGCGCATCAGATGCGGGCTGAGGAATTGTGAGACGAAGCTCTCGTCGCGATAATTCGCCCAGAGATCGCGCAGCACGGCCATGGCGTCTCCGGTGCCGGCGATCTCCGGAAACCACTGGCGGTCCTCATCCTTGGGCTTCGTCACGATGCGCTCGATATCCTGCATCATGGCAAACCCGATGGCATAGGGATTGAGGCCGGAATAGCGCTGATCGTTGAAGGTCGGCTGGAAAACCACGTTGGTATGCGATTTCAAAAATTCCAGAAAATCGCCGTCGCTGATGCCGCCAAGCTCATGCAGCCGCGTCATGATGCGATAGTGCACATAGGTCGCCGTGCCCTCGTTCATCACCTTGGTCTGGCTCTGCGGATAGAAATACTGAGCGACATGCCGCACGATGCGAAGGATTTCGCGCTGCCAGGGCTTCAGCCGCGGCGCCATTTTTTCCAGGAAATAGAGGATGTTTTCTTGTGGCAGGCCCGCAAGCGAACGCCGGCGCTCCAGATCAAGATCGGGCGCTTTTTTGCCTGCCCCGACCGGAATGGTGCGCCAGAGGTCGTTGAAAATCTTCTCGTCGTACTCGCGCCGCTCGCGCTCGCGCTTTTCCTCGTCGCGCAGGTCCGGCGTCTTCTTGCCGGCATAGCGGTGGACGCCGTGCGACATCAGTGCATGGGCCGCATCCAGCGTCCGCTCCACGGCCGCATGGCCGTAGCGCTCCTCGCAGCGTGCAATATAGCTCTTGGCGAAATTGAGATAGTCGAGAATCCCCTCCGCATCGGTCCAGAGCTTGAAGAGGTAGTTGTTCTTGAAGAAATGGTTGTGGCCGAAGGCGGCATGCGCGATGACAAGCGCCTGCATCGTCGCCGTGTTCTCCTCCATCAGGTAGGAAATGCACGGCGAGCTGTTGATGACGATCTCATAGGCGAGCCCACGCAGGCCCTTGCGGTAGAAGGCCTCGTGATGCGCGAAATGCTTGCCGAAGGACCAATGCTTGTAGAAGAGCGGCATACCGATCGAGGAATAGACGTCGAGCATCTGCTCGGCGGTAATGATCTCGATCTGGTTGGGATAGACATCGAGGCCAAGCTCGCCAATGGCGATCTTCTCGCAGGCATCGTGGATTCGCTGGATGGTGGCGAAATCCCAGTCCGCACCCTCAAAAAGCCGTTCCATCGATGCTTTCGCCATTATCCGCTCCTTGTTTCCGCAGTCCTGCGCTGGAATAGATCGTGGAAGACCGGATAGATCTGGCTGCGATCGTTCACGCGCCGCATGGAGAGCACGGGCCAGGCTGCCTGCAGCCGCTCGTAAAGCGACCAGATCGCCGAGCCGGAAGAGATCGCCATGCCGCGCGCCTCGCCCACTTCCAGATAGGCGAAATACTGGCAGACCGGCAGAATCTCGCCGGTCAGCAGCGCCGCTGTGGTAGCATTGTCGGAATAGGCATTGTCGCCGTCCGATGCCTGTGCCGCATAAATGTTCCAGTCCGATGCCGGAAAACGATCCTGCACGATCCGCCGCATGGCTTCGAGCGCGCTGGATACCTGCGTGCCACCGGTTGCCGGGCTGCGGAAGAAGGTCTCCTCATCCACCTCCTCGGCCACATCCGTATGGCGGATGAAGACGATCTCGACCCGGCGGTACTGCCGGGTGAGGAAGATGTAGAGCAGCATGTAGAAGCGCTTGGCGAGGTCCTTCATATGCTCCGACATCGAGCCGGAAACGTCCATCAGGCAGAACATCACGGCTTGCGCCACCGGCTTCGGCTCATTCTCGAAACGACGATAGCGAATATCGATCGGGTCGATATAGGGGATGCGCCGCACCTTGGATTCCAGCAGCTTGATCTCGGCCTCGAGCTGCGCCCGGCGCGTCTCGTCCTTGCACTCCTCCGCCTCCTCGACGAGCTTGGCGACCGTTTCCGGCTTAGGTCGATGCAGCGCGACACGCCGCATCATGGCCAGCCGCATGGTGCGGTTGATGGCGAGATTGGCGGGCGAGCCGGTGACGGAATAGCCGGAGCGAACCGGGTTGATCTGGTCCGCAGACATCAGTCGCCGTTTGGCCAGATCCGGCAGCTCGAGATCGTCGAGGAAGAGATCGAGGAATTCGTCGCGGGTCAGGATGAAGCGGAAGGCATCCTCGCCGGTGCCGTCGCCACCGGCCTGCGGCTTGCCGCCACCACCCTCGGGACGCGGAAGAATGTCGCCCTCGAGGAAGTCCTTGTTGCCGGGAAGAATATGCTCCTTCAGCCCCTCGGGGCCGCGATGGAACCGAGGCTCCTCGGTTCCATCCAGTGGAATGCTGATTTCGCCACCTTTCAGAATGTCCTGAATGTCGCGTTTTTGAGAGGATTCATAGACCGCTCTCTGCACCAGCGCTTTTGCTCTTCGCAAAAATCGTTGACGATTTTCTAGACTTTTTCCGCCTGGGTTCAGGCGTCTGTCAACAATGTGCATTCCTTCTTCCTTGGTGGCTTATCCCGCCTGTTTTACACGCATGTACCATTCCACAAGCCGCCGAACCTGCCGCTCGGTATAACCCCGCGCGACCATTCGCTCGACGAATTCGCCATGTTTCTTTTCGGACTCACCGTCCTTCTTGGACCCGAACGAGATAACAGGCAAAAGATCCTCCACCTGGGAGAACATCCGCTTTTCGATGACTTCGCGGATTTTCTCGTAGCTCGTCCAGGATGGGTTTTTACCGCCGTGGCTCGCCCTTGCTCTCAAGCAGAACTTGACGATCTCGTTGCGGAAATCCTTCGGATTGGCGATGCCTGCCGGCTTCTCGATCTTGGTGAGCTCCTGGTTGAGAAGCTCCCGGTCCAGAAGCTGGCCCGTATCCGGATCCTTGAAGTCGACGTCCTCGATCCAGGCGTCGGCATAATCGACATAGCGATCGAAGAGGTTCTGTCCGTAATCCGAATAGGATTCCAGATAGGCCTTCTGGATCTCATGCCCGATAAACTCCGCATAGCGCGGCCCGAGCTCGCTCTTGATGAACTCGATGTAGAGCTTCTCGGTTTCGAGCGGCAGTTGTTCCCTGCGGATCGACTGCTCCAGCATATACATCAGATGCACCGGATCGGCACCGATCTCGGTCGTGTCGTAGTTGAAGGTCGCTGCCAGTACCTTGAAGGCGAAACGGGTGGATGCTCCGTCCATGCCTTCGTCGACGCCGGCCGTATCGCGATATTCCTGCACGCTGCGCGCTCTCGGATCGGTCTCCTTCAGGCTTTCGCCGTCATAGACCCGAAGCTTGGAGAAGGCGGTCGAATTCTCGTGTTTGGAAAGTCGCGTCAGAACCGTGAAGCGGGCGAGCGTTTCCAGAGTCGACGGCGCGCAGGGCGCGTCGCTGAGCTCGGATTCCTCGATCAGCTTCTCGTAGATCTTCTGCTCTTCGGTGACCCGCAGGCAATAAGGCACCTTCACGACGCAGATGCGGTCGATGAAAGCCTCATTGTTCTTGTTGGCCTTGAAGGTCTGCCACTCCGACTCGTTGGAGTGCGCCAGAATGATGCCCGAGAAGGGAATGGCGCCGATATTCTCGGTGCCGATATAGTTGCCTTCCTGTGTCGCCGTCAGCAACGGGTGCAGCATCTTGATCGGCGCCTTGAACATCTCGACGAATTCGAGAATGCCCTGGTTGGCGCGGTTCAAGGCACCCGAATAGCTGTAGGCATCCGGGTCGTTCTGCGCCAGGCTTTCGAGCTTGCGGATATCGACCTTGCCGACCAGCGAGGAAATATCCTGGTTGTTCTCGTCACCCGGCTCCGTCTTGGCGACGGCGATTTGCCGCAGCCTCGACGGCTGCAATCGGACGACGCGGAAGCGGGAAATGTCGCCTTCGAACTCTTCCAGCCGCTTCAGGCACCAAGGACTCATGAGCCCCGTCAGGCGCCGGCGCGGAATGCCGTAGCGCTCTTCGAGCATCGGCCCCATGGTCACGGGATCGAACAGGCTGAGAGGGCTTTCGAAGACCGGGCTCAGCTCGTTTCCGGCCTTGAGCACATGGATGGGATGAACCTCCATCAGCGATTTCAACCGCTCGGCAAGCGATGACTTGCCGCCGCCGACGGGCCCGAGCAGATAGAGAATCTGCTTGCGCTCCTCCAGCCCCTGGGCCGCATGGCGGAAGAAGGCGACGATACGTTCTATCGTTTCCTCCATGCCGAAAAAGCCCGCAAACGCCGGATAAGTCCGGATGGTTCGGTTCATGAAAATACGCCCAAGTCTGGTGTCCTTGGCCGTATCGATCAGCAGAGGTTCTCCCATGGCTGCCAGCAGCCGCTCTGCCGCGTTGGCGTACATGAGCGGATCCTCCCGGCAGCCTTCCAGGTATTCGGAGAATGACATCTCGACTTCGCGCCGTGCTTCGAAAGTACGGGCGAACGTGTTGAACAGTACATCGTTGTTTGACATGGCGCCCCGTTAGCTTGCTATTGCAAATAAACGCTGGACTTAACGAGATCACTTGATCCCGCTATATCTAAGGTGCGGTATCAGTCTCTTCGAATCAATAGGTGACCCGTACAATAATTCGTACGCCTGATTGTAAATACCATCAACATCTTGAAGTGCTCATGCACTAAATTAATGAAGAACCATCTTCAAGTTGTCGTGATTGGAATTCACTCACCACAGGATGCACTTCCCGCCGAGGCCGCTACGCGAACTCTCCGACGCAAAAAGCCCGATTTCAGCGAAAATCTGATCTGAAACCAGAACAATTCCATTGTCGGCATGATTTGGGAGAAAAGATGGTGCCCAGAGCCGGAATCGAACCAGCGACACGCGGATTTTCAATCCGCTGCTCTACCAACTGAGCTATCTGGGCATCCAGACTTCACGTCAAACGAAGGGCCTTGGCAGGCACCGGGCGGTTGGTTCGCCCCGGAAGCGAGCGGGGTTATAGCATCTTGTTCGGCCATGTCCAGCAGCAAATGACTCTTTTTTGACAGGAAATCGAATTTTGGCAATTCGCGAACAAAATGAAGGGGTTCGTAAGGTCGAGCAACGCGGGAAAACCGCATTCAGTCCTGATCGGAGCCGTCGGCCTTGGTCTCGTCCTCGGTGACGGGGATGGCGTAAGAGCCGTTCAGCCAGCGCGAAAGATCGAGCGAACGGCAGCGATCGGAGCAAAATGGATAGTGTTCGCGTACCGAAGGCTGGCCGCATTCTGCGCAAGCACGCGTCTTGCGCAGCGGCTCAACTTTCGAACCTACCTTGATCTTATCGATCCTCGCCATGATCCTATCCTTCCTGCCATCCGGCGTGGACATCGAATCCCTCGCCCGCCAGCAGCAGCATGGTTTCATAAAGCGGCAATCCGACGACATTGGTGTAGGAGCCGACAAGTTTCTGCACGAAGGAGCCGGCAAGGCCCTGAATGCCATAGGCGCCTGCCTTGCCGCGCCACTGGCCAGACGCCAGATACATTTCGATATCGCGGCTCGAAAGCCGCTTGAAACGCACCTTGGTCTCGACCACCTTCTGACGCAGCTTACGGTCCGGCGTGATCAGGCAGATGCCGGTATAGACGACATGGCCGCGGCCGGAGAGCAGGTGCAGCGCCGAGGAAGCTTCGTCGATAAACTCCGCCTTCGGCAGGATGCGGCGCCCGACGGCAACCACCGTATCGGCCGACAGGATATAGCTGCCCTGCCATGCGGCATCGCTCTTGATGCCTGCAAAGGCCGCCTCACCCTTTTCCGCCGAAAGCCGCCGCGCCAGCGAGCGCGGATGCTCCGACTTCTTCGGCGTCTCGTCGATATCCATCGGCATGAGACGCGCGGGTTCGATGCCGGACTGGTGCAACAGCTCGACGCGGCGCGGCGATCCGGAAGCCAGTATCAGCTTGTGTTTCAACGCCATCAGACCTCGACCTGTCATGCGGGAATGAGAACCGGCTCTAGAGCATGATGCCGAAAAGTTTCAGCCGTTTTCGGGCGACATCATGCTCCACTTCTTTGAACCGAGAGCGGCGAACTACTTGAAACGGTAGGTGATGCGGCCCTTGGTCAGGTCATAGGGGGTCATTTCCACCAGCACCTTGTCGCCGGCAAGAACGCGGATGCGGTTCTTGCGCATGCGGCCCGCCGTGTGGGCGATGATCTCATGCTCGTTTTCCAGCTTCACGCGAAAGGTCGCGTTCGGCAGGAGTTCGGTGACGACACCGGGAAATTCGAGGACTTCTTCTTTCGGCATTAAAGCTTCTTTTCCTGTCGGTTGAGGTCGGCGCCCATGGCAAAAAGCCGGGGGTCGCCGGAAATTGCGCGGAAACTACACAATCGCCGCGGTTTTGTGAACCTCGTTGATAAGGGTTTCTGCATTTGTTTCATCGGCAGCTCTAAAGCGAACCGCGATGCTCCACAAGTCGGCTCTCGATCAACCCGAGCAAATGGTCCCGAACGCCGCGATAGGCATCGAGAACCTGGTCACGCGTGCCATCGGTCGCAGAGGGGTCCATGGTCGGCCAATAGATGACCTCGATGGCGTTCGCCCGCGTCAGCTCAAGCGCAGCATGATGCGCCTCCGGCGAGAGCGTGATGATGACATCGAAGAAGTCGTCCTCCAGCTCCTCCAGGGTCTGCGGTTGCCGCCGCCCCAGCGAAAGCCCGATCTCATCGAGCACGACGTCCACGAAAGGATTGCGTTCGCCGGCACGCACGCCCGCCGAGGCGATATAAGTGCCTTGCGGCAACATGCTGCGCGCGATCGCCTCCGCCATCGGTGAGCGGATGGCGTTGAGCCCGCACATGAAGAGGATGGCGCCTGGCGCCTTGCCGTTGCCCACATGCTTCTGCTCCTGCGGCTGCTCCATGCCGGTCACCCGCGCCAGTAGAGCACGCAGACGAGCGTGAAGAGCCGGCGTGCCGTGTCGAAATCGACAGCGATCTTGCCGTCCAGCCGATCCATCAGCGTTTGAGAGCCTTCGTTGTGAATGCCGCGCCGGCCCATGTCGATGGCTTCGATGCGGCTCGGGGTGGCCGAGCGGATCGCCTCGTAGTAGCTCTCGCAGATCATGAAGTAGTCCTTCACGATGCGCCGAAACGGCGTCAGCGACAGGATATGCGTGGCGACGATGCTGCCATCCTCAATGCGGATGTCGAAGACGAGCTTCTGGTCGACCAGCGACAGATTGAGCAGATAGGGTCCACCGCCGTGGCCGGCCGGCGCAAAGCTGTTTTCCTCGATGAGGTCGAAAATGGCGACGGCGCGCTCATGCTCGACATCCGGCGTCGAACGGCCGATCGTGTCGTCCAGGACAACGTCGCTCAGCCGGAAGACGCCCTTGGCCATCCCTTACCCCTCGAGATTGAGGCGGATCGCGACCGATCGCGCATGTGCGTCCAACCCTTCGGACTTGGCAAGCGCGATCGCCGCCGGCCCAAGTGCGCGAAGCTGCTCGGGACCGAGCCGCAGGATCGAGGTGCGCTTGACGAAATCAAGCACGGAAAGACCCGACGAAAAGCGTGCCGAGCGCGCCGTCGGCAGCACGTGGTTGGAACCGCCGACATAATCGCCGATCACCTCGGGCGTATGACGGCCGACGAAGATCGCGCCGGCATTGCGGATGCCAGAAAGCAGCGGCTCGGGATCGTCGACCGCAAGTTCCAGATGCTCCGCGGCGATACGGTTGGCAAGCGGAATGGCCTGCTTCAGATCTGCCACCAGGATGATGGCACCGAAATCGCGCCAGCTGGCTGCTGCCGTCTTCGACCGGCTCAATTGCTTGATCTGGCGCTCGACGGCACTTTCCACCGCCTTGCCGAATTCGGCGTCGTCGGTGATCAGGATCGACTGCGCGCCTTCGTCATGCTCGGCCTGCGCCAGGAGATCGGCGGCAAGCCAGTCCGGATCGTTATGCTTGTCGGCAATGATAAGCACTTCGGAGGGGCCGGCGATCATGTCGATGCCGACAGTGCCGAAGACATGGCGCTTGGCCGCGGCCACATAAGCATTGCCCGGGCCGGTGATCTTGGCAACCGGCGCGATCGTCTCGGTGCCATAGGCAAGCGCTGCAATCGCCTGCGCGCCGCCGATGCGATAGATTTCCTCCACGCCGGCCATGCGGGCGGCCGCAAGCACGGCCGGATTGATGGCGCCGCCCATGGTGGGCACAGCAATGACGATACGGTCGACGCCGGCAACCTTGGCCGGCACGGCGTTCATCAGCACCGAGCTCGGATAGCTCGCCGTGCCACCCGGCACATAGAGACCGACCGCTTCGATCGCCGTCCAGCGCGAGCCGAGGCCGACGCCGAGATCATCCTCATAGATATCGTCCTTCGGCAGTTGCCGGCGGTGATGCGATTCGATGCGGGTCGCAGCGACCTTGAGCGCACCCAGCACTTCGGCCGGAACAGCCTCGATCGCCGCGTCGATCTCCGCTTCGCTGACGCGCATCGGCGTGGTGGCGACATCGATGCCTTCGAATTTCTTGGAATAATGCGCAAGAGCCTCATCGCCGCGTGCCCGCACATCGTCGATGATGCCACGCACAACGGCATTTACATCCTCGGATACTTCCCGCTTGGTCGTCAGGAAAGCGGCGAACTGCTGCTCGAACCCTTCCGACGCCTGATCCAGCCAGATAGCCAACGCTGATATTCCTCTTTCACTGCAGCCGCCCTGAGCGGCAAAACCTAACCGTCGCTGCTATTCGCCCGCATCCGGATGTCGGGGCTTATGCGCCGTTTCCCATGCGCCACCGATATCGGCAAGCTGAACTTCGATGCATTCGACATCGAGCGCAATGGTGGCGTTGCCGGCAAGCGTCAGTTCGATCGTACCGTCAGGCCCTTCGCCCTTCTGTTCGAAACGGATGGCGAGCAGCGACAGCACGTCGTCGCGCTTGCGCCGGTCGATGCCGTTGGAGCGCACCGCCTGTACCCGCTTGAACACGAGCGCGGCGCGATGGCGCTCATAGGACTTCTTGCGATCTTCCGAGCGCTCCCAGTCGAAGCGATTGGCTGCGAGCGAGAATTGTTCGAGCTTCGGCGCGAAGGACATATCGCCGACCTTGAAAACGCTATCCTGCATATGCGCGGAGATGACGGCCAGATCCTCGTTGTCGAGTGCCATTAGCTTGAGATTGCTCATTCGCTCCTTAATCCCCGATCGCGCTACCGCATCGGCCCGAAAATCTGAAACGATTTTCGGAAAGCCCGATGCGTAGATAAAAAGAGTTAGAGCGTCCACTGTGCTTCCAAAAGGAAGCACGGCGCTCTAGCAAACGCCGTCTCCGACGTTTCTCTTCTGTGGACATAAGATGGGAGCGCAAAAGACGCAACCGAAGAAAGCGGGCTTGCCCGCTCTCTTCACGACAAGAAGTGGAATTGGCGCATCTTGCGCGGCCGTCCGCCGTATAACAGCGAAGGCAAGCCAGGCATTAAGAGCGCTGGCCCGACGGAGCAGGCGACCTTAGTCGCTGATGCGCTCGACGATGGCGCCGCAACGCGTCAGCTTGTCTTCCAGACGCTCGAAGCCACGGTCGAGGTGATAGATGCGCGACACCAGCGTCTCGCCTTCGGCGGCAAGGCCGGCGATGACGAGCGAGACGGAGGCGCGGAGGTCCGTCGCCATGACAGGCGCGCCCTTCAACTTCTCGACACCTTCGATTCGGGCCGTCTGGCCGGACAGCGAAATCTTGGCGCCAAGGCGGGCAAGCTCCTGCACGTGCATGAAGCGGTTTTCGAAGATCGTCTCGGTGATGTGCGAAATGCCGGACGAGCGCGTCATCAGCGCCATGAACTGCGCCTGCAGGTCTGTCGGGAAGCCGGGGAACGGGTCGGTGACGACGTCGACGGGCTTGATGCCGCCGCCATTGCGCATGATGCGGATGCCGTTATTGGTCTGCGAAACGTCAGCTCCGGCGCGGCGCAGGCTTTCGAGCGCCGTGTCGAGCAGCGCCATATCGGTGTTTTCGAGCGTGACGTCACCGCCGGTCATGGCGACGGCCATGGCGTAGGTGCCGGTCTCGATACGATCCGGCAGCACGCGATGACGGGCGCCGGAGAGCGAGGTGACGCCTTCGATGGTGATCGTGCTGGTGCCGGCGCCGGAAATCTTGGCGCCCATGGCGATCAGGCAGTTGGCGAGATCGACGACTTCAGGCTCGCGGGCGGCATTGCCGATGACGGTCGTGCCGCGGGCAAGCGTCGCCGCCATCATCAGCACATGCGTCGCGCCGACGGACACCTTCGGGAAGACATAGCGGGCGCCGATGAGGCCGCCCTTCGGTGCGGTGGCGTTGATATAGCCGCCGTCGATTTCCATGGTGGCGCCGAGCGCCTCAAGACCCTCGATGAAGAGATCGACCGGGCGCGTGCCGATGGCGCAGCCGCCGGGCAGCGAAACGCGCGCCTGGCCCTCACGGGCGAGCAGCGGCCCGATTACCCAGAAGCTCGCGCGCATCTTGGCGACCAGCTCGTAAGGCGCGGTGGTATCGACGATGGTGCGGCAGGTGAAATGGATGGTGCGGGAATAGCCGTCTTCCTGGCGCTCGCGACGGCCGTTGACGGCAACATCGACGCCGTGATTGCCGAGAATGCGCATCAGGAGCTCGACATCGGCCAGATGCGGCACGTTTTCGAGCGTCAGGGTATCGCTGGTCAAAAGCGAGGCGATCATCAGCGGCAGGGCGGCATTCTTGGCGCCGGAGATCGGAATGATACCGTTGAGCTCGTTGCCGCCGACAATCCTGATACGATCCATATGTGCAATACGGGCGAGGCCCGCCTTTCCTGAAGTTCCGTGCGCCAAATTTCACGCGCTTTGGGAGAAAGCGCTGTTTAGATGAAATAGATTAACGCATCAATTCGTTTGATGATGGGCGACATGAATCATTGCGATTCGTCCATTTTTGCGGCAGCGCCCTACTCATCCCCTGTTTTTACAGCCTCTGCTTTTGCCGCCGGCAGCCCATCCGTCTCGTCGGCCTGGCCGGCGCGGCGCGCCCGCACCTGCTGTTTGCGGCGCGAAAGATTTTCCCGCAGCTTCTGTGCCGCGCGCTCGCGCCGCCGATCCGCCTCGGTGATCTGCCCGGCCTCCGCACGCTCGGCCGCCTCGCCTGATGTCGAACCACCCTGCAAAGCCTGCCCTTCATCGATTTTCGTCTTGTCTGCGACCATGCTTTTCCATAGCCGAAAACCTCAGCCTTCAAAAGACCGACACATTTTTTCCAACGATCTTTCACAGAACTTGCAATTTGCGGCTTGCACTCCGCCTCCACCTATGGCAATAGCCGCCTCGCCCAATACGGCGCACCGAGCTGCGCCACGGAATGCTGCTATAGCTCAGGGGTAGAGCACTCCCTTGGTAAGGGAGAGGCCGAGAGTTCAAATCTCTCTAGCAGCACCAGTTTTTCATTGAAATTGGCATTGTTCGGCGAGCCCTTTGTGGAACTTGGCTAAAGTGCGCGTTAGGCCGCATAAAATCTGCGCCACCCAAATTACAAAGCCGCGCAAAATCCCTGCAATACGCCGCATGAGTATTTCTTGGTATGTACTTACGTCATAGCTTACCGCAAATCACAGGCAAGCGCGACGGATAGTGTGAGGGTACTCAACCTTGACAGCGCTGAGAACTTCGGAACATAATAAGAACAAAATGAGGCGCAAGTTTAACAACAACCCCACATTGAACGTTATCGTATTTTTTGCAATTCCCCTTTAGGTTTCCCCTATGTCTAACGGTATTCTTGTCAGTTTAGGGGACGACTTCGTGGAGCCAGAAAGCGATATCGAGATAAAAATTGACTTCAAAGAAGGCGAAGGGTCATCGGCGCGCGTATTTGAAATCGCCGCTGAACTAATCCGCGCATTTGAAGATCTCGACAGTATTCTTATCACGTCTGTCGATTCAAGAATGACAACGAGCCTGATCCTCGAAGACGTCCAAAAGTCGAGTTTGAAGATCTTTCTGCGGAACGTGTTGAATCAGCTTGATGATGACGCGCTTAAGACGCTCGATTGGAAGCCGCTTGTTGGCCAATATTTAGTTAAAGGCAAATATCTCGCCCTCAAATGGCTTGATCGAGATGTCGGCGATGACGAGCCTGCCGGAATTGAAGACTTAACCGAACACATACGCGAACTCGCAGAACAGACTGATGTTCGGCATCTCCCAGATTATCCGGCAATCAATCCTGCACGCCTTGCCCAAAGTCTCGACGAAATACAACGAACGAAACAAAAATTTCGCGAAGGAGAAGCGCTGACGATCACTCTTGATAAATCCTCCTATACAGTGAATTTGGATAGAACATGGCTGCCATCCGAGCACTTGCAGGATATCGAAAGCGATCAGGAGCTCTCCAATACAGTCGATATGGTCCTCGTCATCAGAAAACCTGATCTTCTTGGGAAAAGCCAGTGGCAATTTAAGCATGGGAAACGGACATTTAATGCTCCTATTACCGACAAAGGATGGCTGGAGGAGTTTCATAAAGGTGTGCATCCGCTTAGCCCTGGCGATGCCCTTAGAGTGCGGGTCAAACATACAGCTCGATACGATGAGCGGGGAAAACTGCTCGATGCAATCGAGGAAATAATCAAAGTGCTGGCGGTCATCAAAGCTGAAGAACCACCACCGAACTTGTTATAGCTGTACCGCACAGAAACCATGGCTTGCGTATTGTAGACTCGGACTTCACCGGTCCTTTTCAAGCCGAACGTGCCGGTGGAAAAGATGTAATAATAGATATCGATGCTGATATTCAGATGTCCTTGCCGCTGAGGCAATCGAGAGGATACGTTGTCACAAGCGAAAATGTTGCTTGCGAACAGCGCGACCCCTCTCCAATTCCGCTGCAATCCCCCGTTTAAACCCTTCTCCCATCACATCCATGCTGGCCCGGGAGAAAAGCCTCACTGTCGAAACTACGCGTCGCCGGTCTGTTTGGCGGTTAGTCCACCGAGCATGAGGTTTCGGCCATGTCGACCCGCAATGTCATCAAGGCGATCGATGGCCCAAAATATGAAATCGTGTCGATCCGGATTGATCACGCGAGGCGATAACTGCGGCTCAGGGAGAAACTGAGTCTACGGTTTGGACCGATCATCTTGAAGATTAAGCAGTAAAAACAAAAAGCCCCGCCAGCAAATGCCAGCAGGGCTCTCCAAATCAAAACAATCCTAAATCTTAGAACTTCACGCCGACGCCGACGGAAATGACGTGCTGGTCGAGGTCGGCCTTGATGCCGTAGAAGTCCTTGTCGCCGAAGCTGTTGAAGCGGTATTCGGCGCGGGCGAAGATGTTGTTGGTGAAGGCGTAATCGACGCCGGCGCCAACGGTCCAGCCGTTGAAGGTCTCGGTTTCCTTGTCGCCCAGAGCCTTGACGAAGCCGCGCGTCGCGGTCCAGCCGCCGGTTGCGTAGACGAGCGTACGGTCGAAGGCATAGCCGACACGGGCGCGAACGGAGCCGGCGACATCCGTGCCGACCTTTACCTTCGTGCCGAAGAAATCATAGTTGTTCGAGTTCCAGTTGTAGTTGAGATCGCCTTCGACGCCGAGGACGACGTTGTTGCTCAGCTGGTAGTTGAAGCCGGCAAAACCGCCAATGAAGCCGCCGTTGAACTTATCGGACGTGCTTGCGCCGGGAACGCTGAAATCGCCGTTCAGCCAGCCTGCGCCGCCGTTCACGCCGAGATAGCCGCCGGTCCAGGAAAAGCCGGCTTCGGCAGGGGCGGCAGGGGCGGTCGGCGTTGCGAGATCGGCAGCATTGGCAGACACGGCCAGAGTTGACGCAATCACCGCAACAGACGCGAACAGGAATTTCATTCTGCATTCTCCTCAGTTTTCATAGCGCTACGTTAAATCGTAGTTGCCGGCTACATACAACCGTAAGGGAGGAAATGCTGTGCCGGAATTGCCACACTCTCCGCAATTAACAGGGGAAAATAGGATGAAGCCATTTACTTTTCCGAGCGATCGCCATGCAACCATGCCGGTTGGATCCGGGTGGAATGCCGCGAGTTTAGCGAAAAGACCGGCAAACGCAGGAGATGCAAGGCAGGACGCAAAACCGCATCATCCATGAGCGCGCTCCTCCCCAATTTGGCTGCAATCCCCCGTTTTAACCCTTCTCCCATCACATCCATCTTGCCCCGGGAGAAAAGCCTCAATGTCGAAACTACGCGTCGCCGTTCTGTTTGGCGGTCAGTCCACCGAGCATGAGGTTTCCGTCATGTCGGCCCGCAATGTCGTCAAGGCGATCGATGGCGGCAGATATGAGATCGTGCCGATCCTGATCGACCGCGCCGGGCGCTGGCTGCTGACGGAGGAAAAGGACGGCGCCCTGCCGGAGGCGATTGCCTATGAAGGCCGGCAAGTCTGCCTGGTTCCGGGCGGCAAGGGCCAGCTGATGGCGCTGGATGGTTCTGGCGCGCGCGAACTGCCTGCGGTCGACGTTCTGTTTCCGGTGCTGCATGGGCTTAACGGCGAGGATGGCTCCATCCAGGGCCTCGCGCAGATCGTCGGCCTTCCCCTCGTCGGCTGTGGCATTCTGGGCTCGGCCAACGCGATCGACAAGGATATGGCGAAGCGCCTGCTGCGCGAGGCCGGCCTGCCGGTGGCGCGCTCCGTGACACTGACGCGCGGCGACAAGCCCGATTTCAATGAGATTGCGAGCGCACTCGGCTCGCCCGTCTTCGTAAAACCCACGCGCCAGGGCTCGTCGGTCGGCGTCAGCAAGGTGCAGGATGCCGCAACGTTCGAAGCGGCGCTGACAGAAGCCTTCCGGCATGACCGCAAGGTGCTGGTGGAAGAATTCGTGCGCGCCCGCGAGATCGAATGCGCCGTGCTTGAAGAGCCGGATGGTTCGCTCTTCGTCTCTGTGCCGGGCGAGATCGCCACGGCCGCGACGCACGGCTTCTATTCCTACGAGGCAAAATATCTCGATCAGGATGGCGCTGTCGTCACTGTGCCTGCGGATATTCCGGCCGAGACGGCAGAAGCGCTGAAGCGCATGGCGGCGGATGGCTTTCAGGCGCTCGGCTGCGAAGGGTTGGCGCGCGTCGATTTCTTTCTACGGCCGGATGGCAGCGTCGTCATCAACGAGATCAACACCATGCCGGGCTTCACCAATATCAGCATGTATCCCAAGGCGATGGGCGCCTCGGGCATTTCCTATCCGGAGCTTGTCAGCCGCCTGATCGAACACGGGCTTGCAAGGGCGCGGCAGGGCTAATTCAAAGGGGCGGCAGGGTATAATGCCGCCCCGCCAGGCATCAGACCTTTTCCTTCTTCTTAGTCTTGATCTTCGGCTCGACAGGAGCATCCGGCGTCGGCGCCAAGAGCTTTCTGAGTGAGGCGATCTTGTCCTTCACCAACGGGCGGAAGCGGCTGGCGCGATAGGGCATGTCGGCGGCGCCGTAGCCTTCCGGGCCGTCATCATTGCCGCGATGGATCTCTTCCAGCTTCACCCCGATAAAGGTGCCGTCGACATAATGCGTGTATTCACCGACCCAGCGGATGGTGTAGATCGTTCCCTTGCGGATCAGCTGATCGATGCTGACATGCTTGAACTTGTCATCGATGCAGACGACCTTCTGGCCCACATGGAAATCGTAACTCACCCTGCCCTCCTCAAAGCGATGAAACATCTGGCCCCTGCCGCTATGACAGGAAGATGGCCACATATCGGCAACATGCCGCCGGCAGAAGCCAGCAAGCCGTTTTATGCCATGCCGGACGGACAAACCAGACCGCATGGCTTGAACAAGACGGCCCGCCGGCAAGCCGGGTTCAGTTGCCGCCGAGAAAGGCCGCGTCTGCCGCCGGTGGCCGGCCAAACAATTTACGGTATTCACGCGTGAACTGCGTCTGGCTGTCGTAGCCGACCTCAAATCCGATCTCCCGCGCGCTTGCCTCACGAAGAAGCAACCTGCGGCGCGCGTCCTGCAGCCGAATGAGCGCTCGATATTGCAGCGGCGACATCAAGGTGACGGCCTTGAAATGCCGATGCAGCGACGTTGCACTCATTCCCGCCATATCGGCCAGCTTTTCGATGCTCATGGCCTCGGCGAAATGCTGCTTTATCCAATCGGTAACGCGGCCGATCTGCGCCAGATTCGTCCCCTGCGTCGCAAGCTGGCGCAGCATCGGCCCGAGTTCACCCCGAAGCAGCCGGTAGTATAGTTCGAGCCTGGCGAGCCTTGCCATCATCTCGATATCCTCGGGCGTATCCAGGCAGGAGACGAGGTTCAATGCGGCGCGCAGGATCTCCGGCGTCTGCTGCGACACCGCAAGCCCGGTGTGATCGCGCTGCCCGGCTGCATGGGTCGATGGAGTGTCTGCGAGAACCCTTGCGATCTCCTCCCGGTCCAGCTCAAAGGACAATGCCAGGTGCGGGGCGGCCGGATCCGCCTGTTCAACCCGTGCGGATACCGGCAGATTGACCGTCGCGATGAAATATTGCGCGGAATCGACGCTGAAGGTCCGCTCTCCCAGCTGAATGGTCTTTGCCCCCTGCAACACAAGGCAAATTCTCGGGCTATAGACACTGTTCGTCGGCAATGTCGGCTGGCTCACCTTGTAAAGCGTCAGTCCTTGCACCGCGGTCGTCTGCTTCTGAACGGCAGCGTGACGGCTGATCAGCGCTCTGAGCTCTGTCGACGGTTCCATGGATGGGGCTTTCACGAATGGCGGCATTTCCGGCGCATGATAGCTCTCATCGGCAAAATTGGAAGGATCGTATGAAAGTCTGGTCCTTCTGCCCTAACACCCGAACCTCGGCCGCTCCTAGATTCGGTCCATGCGGTGCTTCTCCATGAAGGCCGCCAGGACATTCAAAAGGAAGAGTTGAACATGAACGACACACCAGTATGGTTTATCACCGGATCGTCTGCAGGCCTTGGGTTCGAGATTGCAAAATCCGTACTTAAGCGCGGTTGGCGCGCGGTCGTCACGGCGAGGCAGCCCGAACAGTTGGAAGCGCTTGTCGCCGAGCACGAAGGGCGCGCCCTGGCGCTCCGCGTCGATGTTACCGACAAGTCCACGATCAAGACAGCCGTGGCCGATTCCATCGCCGCATTCGGC
>NZ_JAELUG010000059.1 GCF_016429255.1 Rhizobium sp. ASV8 | reverse complement strand
ACCACGGCCGGTGCCGCATGTCGCCGCTCAGGCGAGGGCGCCTGCGCCGCCACCACAGGCTCAACCGAAGCCGCAGCCGCAGCCCAAGATCGTGCAGCAGAAACCACCGGCACCTGCGCCGCAGAAGCCGCCGGAAAAGAAGAAAACATGTGGCGCCCCCGGCCTGCCTGCATGTCACTGAGCGATGATATCGACCGATCATATGAAGGCCCGCTTCGGCGGGCCTTCGGATTAGAAGCTTTCGCTTGATCGTCTTGTAATCATCGCGTGTGCTGAACACTTGCCGCTCGGCTTCCAATTGATTTTGGCGTATAGGTTTCGGTGGATTTGGACCAGGGAAAGCGGGCAGGCAAATGAGTGACACCATCATTCTCGAAACCCCACGCCTCGTTCTGACAATGTGGGATCGCAAGGATGCCGATATTATCCGGCAGCTACATTCGTCGATCGAAACCACGCGCTATCTTTCCGGCGGTGCTCCATGGACCATGGAGAAGGCGGAGGAACGCTTGCGAAGCTGGTTCGATGAACATGCGCGCGAGGGCACGACCAAATACAAGATGCTGCGACGTGATGACGGACGCTTCATCGGCCGAGCCGGCTTTTCGCGTTTCCATGAGCGTGGACGAGGTGAGTTCGAACTCGGCTATTCACTTCGGCAGGATGCTTGGGGCAACGGCTATGCGACGGAGATTGCCGGTGCACTTGCGAAGTGGTTTTTCAGCCGCGGTTTCGCTGATCGATTCATCGCATTTGCGCATCCGGAGAACGCTGCGTCACAGCGAGTTCTCCAAAAAATCGGCATGCAATATGAAGCACCGATCGCAGTCGGCGGCGCTCCGGGACTTTGTTACAGGATGTCACGCTAGGAGCAGTTCAGCGCAAGGTGCGGAGCGGTTTCCGACCTGAATTGCTTAAAACAACGAAATAGAGCGTTTCCGTGTTTCAGAGAACGGCGGAAACGCTCTTGGAGAAGAAGGCGCTTATTAGCGGATGCGCTTGGCTGCCGGTTCCGGCACCAGTTCGCCGTTCAGGCGGCGATCGAGATAGTCTTCGCATTCGCCGAGCAGCGTCTCGACCTGGCCGTTGAAGAAGTGGTTGGCGCCCGAGACGATCTTGTGCGTGATCAGGATACCCTTCTGCGTCTTCAGTTTCTCGACGAGACCGTTGACGTCCTTTTCCGGAGCGACCTTGTCGGCGTCGCCGTTGATGATCAGGCCGGAAGACGGGCAGGGTGCGAGGAAGGAGAAGTCGTAAATATTCGGCTGCGGTGCGATCGACATGAAGCCTTCGATCTCCGGACGGCGCATCAGCAGCTGCATGCCGATCCAGGCGCCAAAGGAGTAGCCGGCAACCCAGCAGCTTTTCGAATCAGGGTGAAGGCTCTGCACCCAGTCCAGCGCCGATGCGGCGTCGGACAGCTCGCCGGCGCCGTGATCGAATTCGCCCTGGCTGCGGCCGATGCCACGGAAGTTGAAGCGAAGAGTGGTGAAACCACGCTTCTGGAACATATAGAAGAGCTGGTAGACCACCTGGTTGTTCATCGTGCCGCCGAACTGCGGATGGGGATGAAGAATAATGGCGATCGGGGCGCTTTTTTCCTTCGAGGGCTGATAGCGGCCTTCGAGGCGGCCTGCGGGGCCGTTGAAAATAACTTCGGGCATCGATACTCCGGCTCTTCTTTTTTCTGCGTTCAAACCCAACGGCACGCAGCAAGTTGACTTGACGAATGCGCTCAACTTTTCTAGAACGCAGTTTAGAACAATTCGAAACTTGATGCGGTGTTCCGCGCGTTGCTTTTTCAACGCTGTGTGGAACGTGTCATAAGGCATGCCCGGCTGAAATTTCAAGGAAAATGAGCCGGGAGTAGCAAAGCAACTGCAGGCAGGAAGACGATCATGGCGGCAACGCGCCTTTATCTCGACTGGAATGCCACCGCGCCCCTTCATCCGGCGGCGCGGGATGCGATGCTACGTGCGATGGATATCCAGGGCAACCCCAATTCCGTACACGGGGAAGGCAGGGCCGCCCGCGCTGCCGTCGAGGCCGCGCGTAGACAGGTGGCAAGCATTGCGGGTGCCGAGCCTGCGCATGTGGTGTTCACCAGTGGCGCCACCGAAGCAGCCAACATGGTGCTGACGCCGGAATTCCGCATGGGGCGAACACCGCTTGCCGTCAGCCATCTCTATATATCTGCGATCGAGCATCCTGCTGTTCGCGAGGGCGGGCGATTTCCGAAGGATAGAATCAGCGAGATTCCGGTAACTGCTAATGGGATGGTTGATTTGGCCGCTCTGGAAGCGATGCTGGCTGCTCATGACAAGGCAAGCGGCTTGCCGATGGTCGCCGTCATGCTTGCCAACAACGAGACCGGCATTCTGCAGCCCGTGGCGGAGGCGGCGCGGATCGTTCAAGCCGTTGGCGGTCTTTTCGTCGTCGACGCGGTTCAGGCGGCCGGCCGGGTGCCGATCGATATCAATGCGATCGGCGCGGATTTTCTTATTCTATCCTCGCACAAAATCAGCGGTCCCAAGGGGGCCGGCGCTCTCGTTTCGCGCGGCGAGGTGCTGATGCCGAAGCCGCTGATCC
The DNA here is from genome assembly GCF_016429255.1 of Rhizobium sp. ASV8. Classification (GTDB taxonomy): domain Bacteria; phylum Pseudomonadota; class Alphaproteobacteria; order Rhizobiales; family Rhizobiaceae; genus Rhizobium. The sequence continues at coordinate 37,109 of NZ_JAELUG010000059.1, read as the reverse complement.
ACGGCGGCGGTCAGGAAAAGGGCCATCGTTCGGGTACGGAAAACACTTTGGCGATCATAGGCTTTGGAGCGGCGGCAGAAGCTGCGCTCGCGGGTCTTGATGATCGCAATACCGGGATTGCCGCGTTGCGCGATCGGTTGGAAGAGGGCATGCAGCTTGCTGCACCCGACGTCATCATTCATGGCAAGGGCGGAGCCCGGGTGCCGAACACCAGTTTCTTCACCTTGCCGGGTCTGAAATCCGAGACCGGACAGATCGCCTTCGATCTAGAAGGCGTAGCTATCTCGGCTGGATCGGCCTGCTCATCGGGCAAGGTTGGCGAGAGCCATGTGCTAATGGCGATGGGATGCGATCCGAAGCTCGGAGCTCTTCGCATTTCGCTGGGCTCCACCACGAGCGTCGAAGATATAGATCGTGCGATTGCAGCCTTCGCCCGCATCGCGGGTCGGCGCAAACTGGCGGGTGCCGCGGCCTAAGGGCCAGAAATTTGCGGAAATGGAAATTTCCGCTTGCCAAGCGGGATGAAAAGTCCCTTTTGGCCGACTACATAGGGGGCAGACATAAGTCTGCCGCAACGTTGACAAGCTGCCGGACCTTGGATCCGGCGAGATTGGAGAACGAAATGCCTGCAGTCCAGGAAACGGTCGATCAGGTTCGCCAGATCGACGTGGACCAGTATAAGTATGGTTTCGAAACCACCATCGAGGTGGACAAGGCTCCCAAGGGCCTTTCCGAAGACATCATCCGCTTCATCTCCGCCAAAAAGCAGGAGCCGGAATGGATGCTGGAATGGCGCCTCGAAGCCTATCGCCGCTGGCTGACGCTTGAAGAGCCCACCTGGGCGCGCGTCGACTACCCGAAGATCGACTTCAACGATATCCACTACTACGCCGCGCCGAAGAGCACTTCGGGTCCGACCTCGCTTGAGGACGTCGATCCCGAGCTTCTGAAGGTCTATGAGAAGCTTGGCATTCCCTTGCGTGAGCAGGAGATTCTTGCCGGCGTCAAGACGTCGAAGATTGCTGTCGATGCCGTGTTCGATTCCGTCTCGGTCGTGACTACCTTCAAGGACGAGCTGAAGAAGGCCGGCGTGATCTTCATGTCGATCTCGGAAGCCATCCGCGAACATCCGGATCTGGTGCGCAAGTATCTCGGTTCCGTCGTACCGACTTCGGACAATTTCTATGCGACGCTGAATTCGGCTGTCTTTACCGACGGTTCCTTTGTGTTCGTGCCGAAGGGCGTTCGTTGCCCGATGGAGCTGTCGACGTACTTCCGTATCAACGAGAAGAACACCGGCCAGTTCGAGCGCACGCTGATCATCGCCGAAGAGGGAGCCTACGTCTCCTATCTCGAAGGCTGCACAGCGCCGCAGCGCGACGAAAATCAGCTGCATGCGGCCGTGGTCGAGCTGGTCGCGCTCGATGACGCCGAGATCAAGTATTCGACGGTGCAGAACTGGTATCCGGGCGACAAGCACGGAAAGGGCGGCATCTACAATTTCGTCACCAAGCGTGGCGATTGCCGCGGCCATCGTTCCAAGATCTCCTGGACGCAGGTCGAGACCGGCTCCGCCATCACCTGGAAATATCCGTCCTGCATCCTGCGCGGCGACGACAGCCGCGGCGAATTCTATTCGATCGCGGTTTCGAACGGCCATCAGCAGGTCGATAGCGGCACGAAGATGATCCACCTCGGCAAGAACACGTCGAGCCGCATCATCTCGAAGGGTATTGCTGCCGGCGTGTCGCAGAATACCTATCGCGGCCAGGTCTCGGCTCACCGCAAGGCGTCGAATGCGCGTAATTTCACGCAATGCGACTCGCTGCTGATCGGCGACAAGTGCGGCGCGCATACGGTGCCCTATATCGAGGCCAAGAATTCGTCCGCGCAGTTCGAGCATGAGGCGACGACGTCAAAGATTTCCGAAGACCAGCTGTTCTACTGCCTGCAGCGCGGCATTCCCGAGGAAGCGGCGATCGCATTGATCGTCAACGGCTTCGTCAAGGAAGTGCTGCAGGAGCTGCCGATGGAATTCGCCGTCGAAGCGCAGAAGCTGATCGGCATCTCGCTCGAAGGCAGCGTGGGGTGATGGACGAAAGGCCGCCACTTTGGCAGTCCGGTGAACGGAAGTATTGGATAGCAAAAGCTGCGATATTCCTGTTCTCCACGGCATTAGCCGGTGTCATCGTGGGAATGCTTGTAGCCTTTGCGAACTGGCATATCGGCAAACTGATCGTACTTTCATCGATTGGCGTATGTGTCGTTTTGTTACTGCTCGGTAGAGCCGTCGAACTGGCCGGTGAATTGTTAGAATTTGTGGAACGCATTTTCCCTGGATGGAAAAGCCCCAAGTGAAAGATTGAGATTATGCTTGAGATCAAGAACCTGCACGCCCGTATCGCCGAAGACGGCACCGAGATCATCCGCGGCCTGAACCTCACTGTGAAGGCTGGCGAAGTTGCCGCCATCATGGGCCCGAACGGCTCGGGCAAGTCGACGCTGTCCTATATCCTCGCCGGCCGCGACGATTACGAAGTCACCGAGGGCGAGATCCTCTACAACGGCGAGAACATTCTCGAACTCGACGCTGCGGAGCGTGCGGCCAAGGGTATCTTCCTGGCCTTCCAGTATCCGGTCGAAATCCCCGGCGTTGCCACCATGCAGTTCCTCAAGGTTGCACTGAACGAACAGCGCAAGGCGCGCGGCGAAGACGAGCTGACCACGCCGGATTTCATCCGCCGCGTCAAGGATGCCGCCGGCAAGTTGCAGATCAACATGGACATGCTGAAGCGCCCGCTCAACGTCGGATTTTCCGGCGGCGAGAAGAAGCGCGCCGAAATCCTGCAGATGGCTCTGCTGGAGCCGCAGCTTTGCGTGCTCGACGAGACCGACTCCGGCCTCGACATCGACGCCCTGAAGATCGTCGCTGACGGCGTCAACGCGCTGCGCTCGCCCGATCGTGCCGTGATCGTCATCACCCACTATCAGCGCCTGCTCGACTACATCGTTCCGGACACCGTTCACGTCCTCTACAAGGGCCAGGTGATCAAGTCGGGCGACAAAACGCTGGCCCATGAACTCGAAGCCAACGGCTATGCCGACATCATCGGAGCTGCAGCCTGATCGGGGCGGAAAGGATACGTCGATGAACATTCAGACGACGAACCGCCCGACATCAGCCGAAACGGCGCTGATCGAGGCGTACAACAATCAGCTCGGCGATCTGCCCGGTGACGGCGAGGTTTTTGCCGTTCGCGATCGCCTGCTCGATGATCTGAAGACCGCAGGCCTGCCGACGCGCCGCGTCGAAGCCTGGCACTATACCGATTTCAAGAACCTGCTGCGCCTGGTGCCGAGCGACATCGGCAAGGGTCTCGTCGAAGTGCTTCCGCCGACGGTGGAAGGATCTCCGGTTATCGCGGTTCTCCAGGGCAGGGCGAGCGAAAAGGCTGCCGTCAAGAAGCTGACGGTTGGCCGCTATGCCGATAGCCTGGCCAATGGCACTGCCGCTACCGGTCTCGAAGCCCTTGGTGCGGACGACGCTGTCGGGCGCATCAATGCCAGCTTCGTGCGCGACGGCTATGTTATCGATTTCCCCGATGGCACCGAACTCGACGCGCCGCTCGAAGTGCAGTTCATTCATGCCGGCGGTCAGATTCACAGCCGTCTTCCGGTGTCCTTCGGTGCCGACGTCAAGGCGACGGTGATCGAGCGTCATCAGGCGGTCGAAGGTGCTGCCGCACTGGTCTCCTCGGTGAGTGAGGTCAAGATCGGCGAACGAGCCGACGTGACCTGGATCATCCTGCAGGAGCAGGGTAGCGAAGACACGCATCTCGGCCAGATCCGCGTCGATCTTGGCACGGACGCCAAGCTGAAACTGTTCGTCATCAATGCCGGCGGCAAGCTGGTGCGCCAAGAACTGCATGTGAAGGTGACGGGCGAAGGCTCCGAACTGGCCCTGCGCGGTGTCAACCTGCTGGGTGGCGACACGCATACCGACGTGACGATGGTGCTTGGCCATGACGTGCCCAACACCAGCTCGACGGAAGTTATCCGCAACGTGGTGTTCGATCGCGCGCGCGGCGTCTTCCAAGGCATGATCCGGGTCGCACCGGATGCGCAGAAGACCGATGCCAAGATGGCCTGCAATACGCTGCTGATGTCCGACGATGCCGAGTTCTCGGTGAAGCCCGAGCTCGAAATCTTCGCCGACGACGTTCAGTGCGGCCATGGTGCGACGGTTGCCGATATCGACGCTAACCATCTCTACTACCTGATGGCGCGCGGCATTCCGAAGAACAAGGCCCGCGCCATGCTGGTCAACGCTTTCGTGGCCGAGATCGTCGAGGAACTGGAAGACGAAGCACTGGTCGAGGCGCTGGAAGGCGTTATCTCCGGCTGGCTGGAAAAGCACGCCTGATTGGAGGCAAAGCTCGTGGACAAGATCGTGCCGGCAACGGCCTATGACGTCGAAGCCATTCGCCGGGATTTTCCGATCCTGGCGAAGACGGTGCATGGCAAGCCGCTGGTCTACCTCGACAATGGGGCATCTGCACAGAAGCCGCAGGTCGTCATCGATGCCATCTCGCATGCCTATTCGAATGAATATGCCAATGTGCATCGCGGACTGCATTTTCTGTCCAACGCCGCTACGGAAGCGTATGAGGCGGCGCGTGAAAAGGTGCGCCGCTTCCTGAATGCTCCATCGGTAGATGATATCGTCTTCACCAAGAACTCGACCGAGGCGATCAACACGGTTGCCTATGGCTGGGGCATGCCTAAGATCGGCGAGGGCGACGAGATTGTCGTCTCCATCATGGAGCATCACTCCAACATCGTTCCCTGGCATTTTATCCGGGAACGACAGGGTGCGAAGCTCGTCTGGGTGCCCGTTGACGACGAGGGCGCGTTCCATATCGAGGATTTCGAGAAGAGCCTCACGGAGCGTACCAAGCTCGTCGCCATTACCCATATGTCGAACGCGCTCGGAACAGTCGTTCCGGTCAAGGAAGTTTGCCGCATCGCCCATGAGCGCGGCATTCCGGTTTTGATCGACGGTTCGCAAGGGGCGGTGCATATGCCCGTTGACGTGCAGGACATCGATTGCGACTGGTACGTCATGACCGGTCACAAGCTTTATGGCCCCTCGGGCATCGGCGTGCTCTACGGCAAGAAAGAACGGCTGGCCGAGATGCGGCCGTTCCAGGGCGGTGGCGAGATGATCTTCGACGTCACCGAGGAAAACGTCATCTATAACGAGCCGCCGCATCGTTTCGAAGCGGGAACACCGCCGATCGTGCAGGCGATCGGCCTTGGTTATGCGCTTGATTATATGGACAGTATCGGTCGCGAGGCGATTGCTCGCCATGAGGCCGATCTGGCGGCTTACGCGGCCGAGCGGTTGCGGGATATCAATTCGCTGCGCGTGATCGGTACGGCGCCCGGCAAGGGCGGCATTTTTTCCTTCGAACTCGCGGGTATCCATTCCCATGATGTCTCGATGGTGATCGACCGGCAGGGCGTCGCGGTTCGCGCCGGAACGCATTGTGCGCAACCGCTCTTGAAACGCTTCGGCGTCACCTCCACATGCCGTGCATCGTTCGGCATGTACAATACGCGCGCCGAGGTGGATGCCTTGGCAGATGCACTGGAATATGCACGGAAATTCTTTGCCTGAGGAGGCAAGCGATGTCACTCGACGAAAGCGAACAGAAGATCGATGCGCGCGAAGGGATCGTGCATTCCAGCATTCCCGAAGATGAGCTGGCACGCCTGAGCGACGACGTCATCTCGGCGCTGAAAACGGTCTACGATCCGGAAATTCCGGCCGACATCTTCGAGCTCGGTCTGGTCTACAAGATCGACATCGAAGACGACCGCATGGTGAAGATCGTCATGACGCTGACCGCGCCCGGTTGCCCGGTCGCCGGTGAAATGCCGGGCTGGGTCGAAAACGCCGTCGGCGCCGTCGAAGGCGTATCCGGCGTCGACGTCAGCATGACCTTCGATCCGCCATGGACGCCGGATCGCATGTCCGAAGAAGCGCAGGTTGCGGTCGGCTGGTATTGAAGGTTTAAGCCGCCGGCTTTACATTGAGACTCGAAGCGCCGGATCTTGACCCCGGTTGCGGAAGGAGAATGAGCCCATGGGCTTTGCAGTCATGAGCATGACCGATGCGGCGGCAGCCCGCGTCAAGGCAATTGTCGAAAGTTCAGGTCCCGATGCCAAGGGCGTTCGCGTCGGCATTAAGAAGGGCGGCTGCGCCGGGATGGAATATACCATCAACCTGGTGACCGAGCCGAACCAGAAGGACGATCTGATCGAGCATGACGGCGCCCGGGTATGGGTCGAGCCTTCGGCCGTGCTTTATCTGCTCGGTACCCAAATGGGCTTCGAAACCACGACGCTGCGTTCGGGCTTTACCTTCACCAATCCGAACCAGACCTCAGCTTGCGGCTGTGGCGAGTCCGTCGAATTGAAGCCCGCAGATCTTGCCGCCCTTGCTGCTCAGCGTCAGGCTGCTCAGCCCGCTTAAAGCGGATGCTACCGTATTTCGCCGCGATGCGTTTCGTGCTTTGATCGAAGCACGCCTGGGTTTTCTTCGCCGCCTCCTTGGCTAACCGGCATTGCCGGCAATCTGGAAGGCGTCGTGGGACGGGGAAGTTCATGGCGGCATCGGCATGGGTTTACACATTGATCCCGGCAACCGCCGCGATTGCGGGCGCCGCAGTCGCGGTGAATACGCGGCCGGGGCCCAATCTTGTCAGTGCCATCCAGCATTTTGCCGCCGGCGTCGTGTTTGCGGCTGCCGCTGGCGAGATTCTGCCCGATATCATGCATCGGGGATCTCCCTTGGCAACTGTGATCGGCGGCGCGATCGGCGTTGGCGTCATGCTGCTTGTCAAGCAGCTGGAAAATTGGGCCAAAGGGCCGGTCGGGCTACTTGCGGCCATCGGCATTGACATCCTGATTGACGGCCTCGTGCTCGGCATCGGTTTTGCCGCCGGGCCGAAGGTCGGCTTGCTGTTGACGATCGCCCTGACGCTTGAAGTGCTTTTCCTCGGCCTAACGGTGGCAAACGAGCTTGGCGAAAGCGTCCGTTCTCGCGCGAAGATAGTTGCGATTACAGCGGCGCTCGCGCTTTTGTTGCCACTCGGCGCTTTGCTTGGGGCGCCGGTGGCGCTGCTTCCAGGGCCGATTTTGACCGGATTCTTTGCCTTCGGGCTGATTGCACTTCTCTATCTCGTCACTGAGGAATTGCTGGTCGAAGCCCATGAAACACCCGATCGCCCTTGGGTGACGGCGATGTTCTTTGCGGGCTTTTTGCTACTTCTCCTGCTCGAAGAACTGATGGGTTGACCATATGGGCAGGTTAGCGGTGCTCATTGCGCTGCTGACACCGGCGTCAGCTTGAGGCCAAGTGCCCTCACGACCTTCAGGATGGTGGCGAATTCCGGATTTCCGTCGCCGCTCAGCGCGCGATAGAGCGCCGAGCGGTTCATGCCGACATCCTTGGCGAGCTTGCTCATGTTGCGGGTGCGCGCCACTTCGCCCAATGCCTTGGCGATCGAGGACGGATCATCCGTTTCGAAGGCAGCTGCGATGTAGCTGTCGGGATTGTCAACGTCGAAGGAGTTTTCCTCGTTCATAGTTATATGCCTTTCCGTATGAGCCAGTCACGGACGATCTTGGGCTCGTCCGGATGGAGGTCATGGCCGATGGGTAGTCGATGGGCGCTGACATCAGCACCGGCCTTTGTAAGTTGTCGGCTGATGAAATCCGCGTCGCCGGGTTCGCGGCGTTGGTCGCGTTCGCCCGAGATGATCAGGATCGGCAGACCCGGCAGTGACGGCAAATCTGCATCAGGTGCCGGCGAAAGAGGTCGCAGCAGAATAGCGGCCGAGACGATCCGGGGCGTGTGCCGAAGGAGCGAGGCGGCCATGATGGCTCCGTTGGAGAAGCCAAGCAAAACAGGCGGTCGCGCAAGCAGCGTTCGCTCCATCGCTCTCTCGATGAAATGACAGAGGTGCTCTGTCTGTCTGTCGAGATCCGCGTGATCCAGGCTGCGATCGGGATTGCGGCGAAAGAAGGCGAAGCCACCCTCCCATTCGATCCCGCCGCGCAGCGCCACGTAAGGACGTTGCGGCGCGACCGCATCCGCAAACGGGATAAGCGAGGTTTCATTCATACCGCTGCCATGCAGTAAGAGCAGCGGGGGCAACGAGTGCTCCGTTCGCCCGAAGGCGAAATGAAATTCCGGTTGTTCCGGCATAAATCTGAATTCCAGGCCCCGTTGCCGCGTCATGAAAAACGCCGCGCATCCAAAGGACGCGCGGCGTTTTCTTAGACAAGTTTCGCAATAGATTTATGTCGATTGCAGGCGAAGCGACTGAACCGCTTCGCTTTTTCGCAAAAATACTATTCGGCGGCCTCTGCGTAGGACTCGACCGGCGGGCAGGAGCAAATCAGGTTCCTGTCGCCATAGACGTTGTCGACGCGGTTGACCGGCGACCAGTACTTGTCCACGCGGAAAGCGCCGGGCGGATAGCAGGCCTGTTCGCGGGAATAGGGACGATCCCATTCGCCGACGAGGTCTTCCACCGTATGCGGTGCGTTCTTCAGCGGATTGTTGTCCTTGTCCATGCGACCTTCTTCGATGTCGCGGGCTTCCTGGCGGATCGCCAGCATCGCCTCGCAGAAGCGATCGATCTCGGCCTTCGTCTCCGACTCGGTTGGCTCGATCATCAGCGTGCCGGCAACCGGCCAGCTCATGGTCGGCGCGTGGAAGCCGCAATCGATGAGGCGCTTGGCGACATCGTCGACCGTGACGCCGGCGCTTGCGACCAGCGGGCGGGTATCGATGATGCATTCATGCGCGACGCGTCCGGCCTTGGACTTGTAGAGCACGTCGTAGGCGCCCTTGAGGCGGGCAGCGATATAGTTGGCGTTGAGAATCGCCACCTTCGTTGCCTGCGTCAGGCCTTCGCCACCCATCATCAGGCAATAGCTCCAGGAGATCGGCAGGATGGAGGCCGAGCCGAAGGCTGCCGCCGAAACCGCACCGCTGCGACCGTCCGTTTCCGGATGGCCGGGCAGGTGAGGCGCCAGATGTGCCTTGACGCCGATCGGACCCATGCCGGGGCCGCCGCCGCCATGCGGAATGCAGAAGGTCTTGTGCAGGTTCAGGTGGCTGACGTCGGAGCCGATGTCACCTGGACGGGAGAGGCCGACCATGGCGTTCATGTTGGCGCCATCAAGATAGACCTGACCGCCATGCTTGTGCACGAGATCGCAGATCTCCTTCACCGTCTCTTCGAAAACGCCATGCGTCGAAGGGTAGGTGATCATGCAGCAGGAGAGGTTGGCCGCATATTGCTCGGCCTTGGCGCGGAAATCGTCCATGTCGACGTCGCCGTTGTCGCTGGCTTTCACCACGACCACCTTCATGCCCGCCATCTGCGCCGAGGCCGGATTGGTGCCATGCGCGGAGGTCGGGATGAGGCAGATGTCGCGATGACCCTGGCCATTGGCAATATGGAAGTTGCGAATGGTCAGCAGGCCGGCATATTCACCCTGCGCACCGGAGTTCGGCTGCATGGAGAAGGCATCGTAGCCGGTCACGGCGCAGAGCTTGTCCGTGAGATCATCGAGCATTTCTCGGTAGCCCAGCGCCTGGTCGGCCGGCACGAAGGGGTGGATGTCGGAGAATTCCGGCCAGGTGATCGGCAGCATTTCCGCCGTGGCGTTCAGCTTCATGGTGCAGGAGCCGAGCGGGATCATCGAACGGTCGAGCGCCAGGTCGCGGTCCGAGAGACGACGGATGTAACGTGTCATCTCGCTTTCAGCGCGGTTCATGTGGAAGATCGGATGCGTCAGATACTCGCTGGCGCGCAGCAGATCCTTCGGCAGGCGATAGGAAGGCTCGAAGTCTGCGATACGGAAATCGCCGCCGAATGCGCGCCATACCGCTTCCAGCGTCGCCGGGCGGGTGCGCTCGTCGAGGCTGATGCCGATCTTCGTTTCGCCGACCTTGCGAAGGTTCACACCTTCCGCAACTGCCGCGCGGAGGATGAGGCCCTGCATATGGCCGACTTCGACCGTGATCGTGTCGAAGAAAGTCTCCGGCTCGACGGTGTAACCGAGCTTTTCCAGGCCCTTGGCCGTCAGGACAGCCTTCTGGTGAACTTGCTGGGCGATCGCCTTCAGGCCCTGCGGACCGTGGAAGACCGCATACATGGAGGCCATGACGGCGAGCAGCACCTGGGCGGTGCAAATGTTCGACGTCGCCTTCTCGCGGCGGATATGCTGTTCGCGGGTCTGCAGCGACAGGCGATAGGCGCGATTGCCGCGGGCATCGACCGAAACGCCGACGAGACGGCCGGGCATGGAGCGCTTGATGGCATCCTTGACGGCCATGTAGGCTGCATGCGGACCACCATACCCAACCGGAACGCCGAAACGCTGCGACGAGCCGATGGCGATATCCGCACCCATTTCGCCTGGAGATTTCAGCAGCGTCAGGGCCAGGAGATCGGCTGCCATGATGGCGATCGCACCGGTCTGGTGCAGACGCGCGATCAGGCCGCTGAAGTCGTTGAGATGACCATGCGTGCCCGGATACTGGAAGATCGCGCCGAAGACATCGACAGGATCCAGATCCGTGAAGGGATTGCCGACGATGACTGTCCAGCCGAGCGGCTCGGCGCGGGTCTGGATGAGCGCGATGGTCTGCGGGTGGCAGGCGGCATCGACGAAGAAAGCCTTCGCCTTGGACTTGGCGACGCGTTCCGCCATCGCCATGCCTTCGGCTGCGGCGGTCGCTTCATCGAGAAGCGAGGCGTTGGCGACATCGAGGCCGGTGAGGTCGCTGATCATCGTCTGGTAGTTCAGCAGCGCCTCGAGGCGGCCCTGGCTGATTTCGGGCTGGTAGGGCGTATAGGCCGTGTACCAGGCCGGGTTTTCCAGAATGTTGCGCTGGATGACCGGCGGCGTGATCGTGCCGTAGTAGCCCTGACCGATGAGTGAGACGAGGACCTTGTTCTTGTTCGCGGTCTCGCGCAGCCTGTCGAGCGCCTCGCGCTCCGTCATCGGCGCACCCCAGGAGAGCGGCGTCTTCTGGCGGATGGCCGGCGGCAGCGTCGCGTCGATCAGGCCGTCCAGGCTGTTATAACCGATGACCTTCAGCATCTCGGTCATCTCCGACGGAGACGGACCAATATGACGACGATTGGCAAAATCGTACGGCTGGTAGTCGGTGAAAGTGAATTCCGTAGGCGTCGTCATTATCCGATCAACTCCTTGTAACCGGATTCATCAAGAAGACCATCAAGATCGCTGACATTCTTCAGCTTGAGCTTGAAGAACCAGCCTGCACCCATCGGGTCGGTGTTGACGAGTGCCGGATCGGCCGTAATGGCTTCGTTGACTTCGGTGATCTCTCCGTCGAGCGGACAATAAACTTCCGAGGCTGCCTTGACGGATTCTACGGTTGCGGCGTCGCCGCCCTTGGAGAAGCTAGCGCCGACTTCAGGCAATTCCACGAAAACGAGATCGCCGAGCTGTTCGGCGGCATGCGCCGTGATGCCAACGGTTGCGACGTCGCCTTCAACCTTCAGCCACTCGTGTTCTTCGGTGAATTTCAGCATGGGTAATCCTCTCTGGAAAAGACGTTCAACGTTTGTAGGTAGGCTTGATGAAAGGCAGGGCGCTGACGCTGAGCGGCAGATACTTGCCGCGCACTTCGGCATAAACGACAGTGCCGGGCGCGGTGAGTGCGGTCGGCACATAGCCCATGGCAACCGGAGACTCGACGCTCGGGCCGAAGCCGCCGGAGGTGACTTCGCCGATTTCGGACTTGCCCTCAGCATCGGCATAGAGCTTGGCGTGGCTGCGCACCGGCGCCTTGCCTTCGGGCTTCAAGCCAACGCGGCGACGCGGGGTGCCGCCATCGAGTTCGCCCAGGATGCGGGCTGCACCGGGGAATCCGCCTGCGCGGGCGCCACCAGTCTTGCGCGCCTTCTGGATCGCCCATTCGAGCGCGCCTTCGATCGGGGACGTCGTCTGGTCGATGTCGTTGCCATAGAGGCAGAGACCGGCCTCAAGGCGGAGAGAGTCGCGCGCGCCGAGGCCGATCGGCTGCACGTCCGGATGTTCCAGCAGGCGCTTGGCGATATCCTCGGCCTTGTCTGCGGGCACGGAGATTTCGAAACCGTCTTCACCGCTATAGCCGGAGCGCGATACCAGGCAGGAGACGTCATGGAGGCGACAATGGCGCACATCCATGAATTTCATGTAGGCGATGTCGGCCCAGAGCTCGGCAAGGACGTCGACGGCGCGGGGGCCCTGCAGCGCAATGAGGGCGCGATCGAGCAAAGTAATCTCGCAGCTATCGCCGATATGATCTTGAAGATGCTTGAGATCCTGCTCTTTGCAGGCGGCGTTCACGACGACGAAGAGATAGTCGTCCATATGGGTGATCATCAAATCGTCGAGGATGCCGCCCTTGTCGTCGGTGAAGAAGCCGTAGCGCTGGCGGCCCTCGGCGAGGCCGACAATATCGACCGGCACGAGGCTTTCCAGCGCAAGCGCCGCATCCTCATAATTGCCCGAGCGAGCGCGGATCGTCACCTGGCCCATGTGGGAGACGTCGAACAGGCCAGCGGAAGAGCGGGTCCAGAGATGCTCCTTCATCACGCCTGCGGGATACTGCACGGGCATGTCGTAACCGGCAAACGGCACCATGCGGGCGCCGAGCGATACATGCAGGTCGTGAAGCGGGGTTTTCTTGAGGGCAGCGGTCTCGTCCAAATGACGCCTCCGGGTTTTGCGCTCGTCTCAAAGCGCAGAGCTCACAATTTCGGCGCGGTTGCGCCTGACGATGAGCCCCCTCTGTCTGTTGTGCCTGAGATTGTTATCCCTTCGGCGAGCGCTTTCGCGCTTCTCTCCAGAGTTCCGTCTGCCCCTTGTTGGTCCTTTGGCCTGAGAGTTTCCGGGGCGGTTGCTCCTTCGGCACCGGCTTGCGCCGGATTCTCCCAACAAGGTCGAGAGCCATTATCCGGTCCCGGCCTGAGATGGCAAGGGGCAAGTGTCGCCATCGAACAAATTTTTGTCGCGCCGATCAATCCTGCGTTTCGCAATGATTACGGGCCTTTGCAACTGTCATGGGAGAGGCTATCCCTTCTGCTCGATTGAGGACCGGGCAGGAGACTAAGATGAACCGCAACCACGCCGCTGCAATATTGATTTCGATATCAGCATTTTCGCTGAGCGCAGGTGCTCTGATGGCACAGGACAGCGGCGCGATGAAATCGATGCCCGGGATGCACATGGACGCCGGTGCAGCATCCGCCGGCTCGGCAGATGCCAAACTTGGCGATCTCGACATCAGCGGCGGTTACGTCCGTGCCATGCTTCCGGGCCAGCCGGTCGGCGGTGGCTACATTACGATCCACAACATCGGCAAGACCGAGGACAAGTTGACCTCCGTGACCTCGACGGCCGCCGGCAAGGTGGAGCTGCACGAGATGAAGATGGAAGGCGAGATCATGAAGATGCGCGAAATCAAGGGTGGCATCGCCATTCCCGCCGGCGCAACCGTGACGCTCGCGCCCAATACCATGCATATGATGTTCAAGCAGGTGAAAACACCCTTCAAGAAGGGCGGCACCGTGCCTGTCATGCTGATGTTCGAGAAGGCGGGAATGGTCGATATCAACTTGCCTGTCGTATCCGCCAAAGGAAACTGAGCCAGAAAAATATCCGGCCCCGGCAATTCCAGTTTCCACTTTTCCTCGAAATGCTCTAAAGCCACGTCAAAAGGCCGGTATTCGCCGGCCGTGGGGCTGTTTGTCCCGTTGTTTGAATTGGCATGATCCCGTCCAACGAGCGTTTGGCATTCATCGGAACATGCTGCGACGTTTGAAAGAAGAAGAATGGCCGGGATTGAACATATACAGGTCGAGCATGACGAAGCCGGCATGCGCCTCGACCGCTGGTTCAAGGTGCATTATCCGGGACTGGGCTTCGGTCAGCTGCAGAAGTTGATGCGCTCCGGCCAAGTTCGCGTCGATGGCGGCCGCGTCAAGACAGATGCCCGCGTGCAGCCGGGACAGATCGTCCGCATACCGCCGCTCGATGTCGATGCAAAGGATGCCAAGAGCGGACCCATTGCTGGAAAAGACTTGAAGCACGCCGGCGATGCCGAGCTTCTGGCGCGCATGCTGCTGCATGAGGACGACAAGGTCTTTGTGCTGAACAAGCCTGCCGGCCTCGCAGTTCAGGGTGGATCCGGCCTCAATCGTCATATCGACCAGATGCTGGAGGCATGGACCAGCAAGAAGGGCGAGAAGCCGCGCCTGGTGCATCGTCTAGACCGGGACACCTCAGGTGTTCTCGTTATCGCCCGTACCCGGGGTGCTGCGCAGAAACTGACGGCTGCCTTTCGCGAACGCGATACCAAGAAGACCTATTGGTCGCTGGTCAAAGGCGTGCCTCGCAAGCATGAAGACAAGATCTCCACTTGGCTGGTGAAAGAGGCGACACCCGATGGCGACCGGATGCGCGTCGCCAAGCACGGCGAGGAGGGCGCAGATCACGCCATTTCCTATTACCGTGTGCTCGAAACCGCAGCCCAGAGCCTCGCCTGGCTGGAAATGGAGCCTTATACGGGCCGTACGCACCAGCTGCGCGTCCATGCTCTGCACATGGGGCACCCGATTATCGGTGACCCCAAATATTTCGACGACGATCACAACTGGGATTTCCCCGGCGGTGTGCAGAAGCGCCTGCATTTGCATGCCCGCAAGATCGATATCCCGCATCCGAGCGGCGGACGCCTGCGCGTCACCGCACCTCTGCCGCCGCATATGGTGCAGACATGGAATCTCCTCGGTTTTGACGAGGCATCGGCAGGGGAGCCGGACGACGAATGAAACTGGTCCTTTTCGATTGCGACGGCACGCTGGTCGATAGCGTCCGCCTGATCCATGAGGTGATGGCACGGACGTTCGTCGACTTCGGCTACAAGCGTCCGGATGTTTCGGCAACGAAGTCCATCATCGGCCTCTCGCTCGAGATCGCTATCGCCCGCATGCAAGGCAAGCCGCATGTCGATGACGAAGCGATTGCCATGTCGGCGCATTACAAGTCCATCTCCCCCGGCGTACGCGACGAGGGAGATATGCAGACACCGCTCTTTGACGGTATCAAGCCGCTGATCGAGACGCTTGCTGCTCGTGACGAGCTTCTGCTGGGTGCCGTGACCGGCAAATCCCGCCGCGGTCTGATCCATATTCTTGAAGTCAACGGTTTTACGCCCTACTTCGTGGTTTCCCGCACTGCCGACGATTGCCCGTCGAAGCCGCACCCGGCCATGGTAACGGAGTGCTGCGACGAAACCGGCATGGATCCGCACGATACCATCGTCATCGGCGACGCGATCTATGACATGCAGATGGCGAAGGCCGCGGGCGCAACTGCGATCGGCGTTTCCTGGGGTTATGCGTCCGTGGAAGAGCTTCTGGCCGCAGGCGCCGATGCGATTGCGCACCATCCGAACGATTTGTTGAGCCATATTCTCTGAGGTGACGCCATGCGCGACCTGTTGAACGATCTTTCCGAAGGTCTGAGCCATCCCGACCCGATCCGCCGCGCGCAGATCCAGATGAAGAAGCCGCTGCCGAAGCGCTTCTACAAGGATGTGACGATCAGCAGCAGCGCTGATGGGCACGCAATCGCCCTCGACGGCAAGGTGGTGAAGACGCCGGCGCGTCATGCCCTCTCTTTGCCGACGGAAGCGCTTGCCAGGCTGGTAGCCGCCGAATGGGCGGCACAGACCGAGGTCATCGATCCCGCCACCATGCCCGTTACGCGTTTGGTCAACACTGCCATCGATGGGGTGACGGTCGAGAGTGGCGCCGTCTTTGACGAAATCGTGCGCTTTTCTGGCACTGATCTGCTTTGCTATCGCGCGGATCAGCCGGCGCGTCTTGTCGAGCGGCAATCGGAGCGCTGGAACCCGCTGATCGAATGGGCGGCACGGGAGATTGGCGCGCGCTTCATTCTTGCCGAAGGCGTGATGCATCAGGAGCAGCCGCAGGAGGCAATCGCCGCCTTCGCGGCGGCGCTGCGCAAATATGATACGCCGATGGAGCTTGCCAGCCTGAATACGATCACGACCTTGACCGGCTCGGCCATTCTGACACTCGCCTTTGCCGCGGGCCGGCTGCCGCTTGCCGACGTCTGGTCGCTCGCCCATCTCGATGAAGACTGGACGATCGAACACTGGGGCAGCGACGAAGAGGCAGAGCAGCGCCGTGCTGAGCGTTTCAAGGAATTTCAGGCGGCAACCGACGTTTTTTCTGCTCTTCACGGTTGAATATTGTTGATTTCCAGTCCTTTATAGCGGCCTTCGTATCTTGCAGGTTCGAAAGTCGGGGCAGGTATCATGTTATGGTTGAGGTCGGGTGCCATATCGGCACTCGTGGGATGTTTGGTACTGACGGCGTGCTCGACCTGGTCCGCTGATCCTCCGCCTCCGACCTATGACGTCCGTAGCGCGAGCATCGTGGCCGACAAGGTGATACCGCCGGTTTCGCCGGCGCTGATCGATGCCGTTGGCGATCGCGTAAACGCCGCTATTGCCATAACACCGCATAACACCACCTTGCCGCCTGTTGTCCTGACCGTTCGCCTGACTGAGGTCAGCAAGGGGCGCGGCTTCAACAAGGATCGCAATACCGCCAAGGTCAATATCGACGCGGCGTCGCCCGATGGCGGCGCGGTCATTGCCATGGCGTCGTTCGACATTGCAACAATCGCGCCCGATCTGAGCACGGCCGATGAGCTTATGGCGGAAGACATTGCCGCCCGCATCCGCGCCATCTTTTCGCTGAACACGCCGCGGCTGGCGGAATGAGCCCATAGCTTCAAAGATGGTTCGCGCCGTGCTACAGCATCGGCCCGAAAATCTGATAGGATTTTTGGAAAGCCTGATGCGTAGACTCAAAGAGTTAGAGCGACCTTTGTGCTTCCGAAAGGAAGCACGGCGCTCCATGCCCGAGCAGCGAAGGAGAGAGGCCGCATGAAGGAAATCCTGTTGGAACTGGAGCGTCGTCGTGAGGTCGCAAGGCTTGGCGGCGGGAAGGCGCGTATCGATGCGCAACATGCGCGCGGCAAGCTGACTGCCCGCGAGCGCATCGACATCTTTCTCGACGAAGGTTCCTTCGAGGAGTTCGACATGTTCGTTGAGCATCGCTCGACCGATTTCAGCATGGAAAAGAGCAAGATCGCCGGCGACGGCGTCGTGACCGGCTGGGGCACGGTCAACGGACGTACCGTTTTCATTTTCGCAAAGGATTTCACAGTCTTCGGCGGATCTCTTTCAGAAGCACATGCGGAAAAGATCACCAAAGTTCAGGATATGGCGCTGAAGAACCGGGCGCCGATCATCGGAATCTACGACGCCGGTGGGGCGCGCATTCAAGAGGGCGTGGCCGCCTTGGGCGGTTACGCGGAAGTGTTTCAGCGCAATGTGCTCGCCTCCGGCGTCATTCCGCAGATCTCCGTCATCATGGGGCCCTGTGCCGGCGGCGACGTTTATTCGCCTGCCATGACCGACTTCATCTTCATGGTGCGCGACACGTCGTACATGTTCGTCACCGGGCCTGATGTCGTGAAGACCGTGACCAACGAAACCGTTACCTCCGAGCAGCTTGGCGGCGCTTCCGTACACACGACGAAATCCTCTATCGCCGATGCCGCTTACGACAACGATGTCGATACGCTCTTGCAAGTGCGCCGGCTCATCGATTTCCTGCCGCAATCGAATACGGCAGCGCTTCCCGAAATCGAATGCTATCAATCCGTTACCGATCCTGATACCTCGCTTGACACGCTGATCCCGGCTAACGCCAATAAACCTTACGACATTAAGGAACTGATCCTGAAGGTGGCGGACGAGGGCGATTTCTTTGAAATCCAGGAGAGCTTCGCCAAGAACATCGTCTGCGGCTTCGGCCGCATAGAAGGTGCGACGGTCGGTTTCGTTGCCAATCAACCGATGGTGCTGGCCGGTGTGCTCGACAGCGATGCTTCGCGGAAGGCCGCGCGCTTCGTGCGTTTCTGCGATTGCTTCAATATCCCGATCGTTACCTTCGTCGACGTGCCCGGCTTCCTCCCGGGGACGGCGCAGGAATATGGCGGCTTGATCAAGCATGGTGCCAAGCTGCTTTTTGCCTATGCCGAAGCGACCGTGCCGAAACTGACCGTCATCACCCGCAAGGCCTTCGGCGGCGCCTATGACGTGATGGCGTCGAAACATTTGCGCGGCGATCTGAATTATGCCTGGCCGACCGCGCAGATTGCCGTCATGGGTGCGAAGGGGGCGGTCGAGATCATCTTCCGCAAGGACATTGCCGATCCGGAAAAGATTGCCGCCCATACGAAGATGTATGAAGATCGGTTCCTGTCGCCTTTCGTTGCGGCGGAACGCGGCTATATCGACGAGGTCATCATGCCGCGTTCAACCCGCCGGCGCCTCGCGCAGGGGCTCAGAATGCTGAGAAACAAGGACCTGACCAATCCCTGGAAAAAGCACGACAACATTCCGCTTTAGATCTGTGACAACAAGTCACGGATTTCACACGGAAACTTGATTGGACGTCAGAATCCGTGTTTTCCCGTTCGAAGTACGGCGCTCTATTGCTTCGTCCAGGGGGATTCGAAACTGGAGTTCAAAAATGGCGCTTTCCGAACGGCTGAATCAGTATCAGCCCTATGCTCTCACCATCCTGCGTATCATCGTTGGCCTATTGTTCATTGAACATGGCACGCAGAAGCTTTTCGGCTTTCCGGCTGGCGGTCACTTCGATGGCCCGTTGCCGACCCTGATGCTGGTTCAGGGGATTCTCGAAGCTTTCGGCGGTCTTGCAATCGCCCTTGGCCTGTTTACCCGTCCCATTGCCTTCATTCTTTGCGGCAACATGGCAGTCGCCTATTTCATGGCGCACATGCCGCAGAATTTCTTCCCGGTGAACAACCAGGGTGACGCAGCTATCCTTTATTGCTTCGTCTTCCTTTTCCTGTTTTTCGCCGGCCCTGGCCCCTTGGCGATCGATAAGAAATAAGACGCGGCTTTCTTTTCGCCGGGCTCAGCTCATTGCTGGGTCCGGCGAATAAATTCGTCTCTCGCGTGTTGACATATTGTCACCGAAACGAGAGCACTCTTGACAGGATCTCGTTCGCATTCCCCTTCGAATGGAGATCCTCATGTCATTTTTCGAACGCTTGTCGCCGTATCAAGCCGTAGCACTGGCGCTTTTGCGGATCATTGCAGCTTTACTGTTCATCGAACACGGCACGCAGAAGCTTTTCGGCTTTCCGCCAGCACCCTATGCGATCACCACGCTGTTTTTCGTCGCTGGCATTATTGAGCTTGTCGGCGGCATTCTGATCCTGATCGGCCTCTTCACCCGTCCCGTCGCGTTTCTGCTCAGCGGCGAAATGGCGATCGCCTATTTCATGGTGCACATGCCGATCAATTTCTTCCCGGCCAACAATCAGGGAGATGGAGCAGTGCTGTTCTGCTTCATTTTCCTGTTTCTGGTGTTTGCGGGTCCGGGAGAATGGGCGCTGGACAATCGCCAGCGCCTGTAGCGAGCCCCGTCAGGCGATGAACTTGAGGCCGGCAATGCCAGCGACGATCAGGCCAATGCACGCCAGGCGAACGAGGGTTGCGGGATCGCCAAGTAGCCAGATGCCCAACAGCACCGTCCCAACCGTGCCGATACCGGTCCAGACCGCGTAGGCCGTGCCCATCGGCAAGGTCTTTACCGCAAGGCCAAGCAACGCGATGCTGATGATCATGGATATGACGGTAAAGATCGTCGGCGTCAGCCGCGTGAAGCCATCGGTATATTTCAGGCCGACGGCCCAGCCAATTTCAAACAAGCCTGCGAGGAAAAGCAGAAACCAAGCCATTTTTACGCTCCATTAGTAAGAGCGAGGCCGTCCCCGCGGATATTACGGCCGATAGATACAGGCCGCCGCAGTCGTCTGCGTGACGTCCTATATGCCTGTGTCGACGTTTCCTTTCAAGGCCCTATATGCACGGCGGCTATGCCGTCATCACCTGGCCAGCCGTTCGGCGTGCCATTTCAAATGGTCATCCATAAAGGTCGAGATGAAATAATAGGAATGGTCGTAGCGCTCATGCATCCGCAGCGTCAAACCGATGCCGGTCCCCTTGATCGCGTCTTCGAACAGCCAGGGGCGCAAGCCATTTTCGAGGAAACTGTCGGCCTTGCCTTGATCGATCAGGAATTCCGGGAAACGGGCGCCGTCCTCGACGAGAGAGCAGGCATCGTATCGTCTCCATGCGTCCACATCGCTGCCGAGATATTTTTCGAAGGCGGGAGCCGACCAATCGGCCGTCGACGGCTGGACGATGGGTGCGAAGGCCGAGCAGCTTTTGAAACGATCGGGATGCTTGAGTGCGATCGTCATGGCGCCGTGACCGCCCATGGAGTGGCCGAAGATGCCTTGCCGGCTCATATCGGCCCGGAACTGTTTGGCGATGAGCGCGGGCAGTTCCTCGGTGACGTAGCTATACATCCGGTAGTGTTCGGCCCAAGGCATTTCCGTGGCGTCGAGATAGAAGCCGGCGCCTTTGCCCATCTGCCAGTTGGTCAGCTCGTCGGGCACGTCATTGCCGCGCGGGCTCGTGTCCGGGCAGACGATGATCAGGCCGAGCTCGGCGGCCATACGACGATATTCGCCCTTTTCCATGACATTGGCGTGGGTGCAGGTGAGGCCGGAAAGATACCAGAGAACCGGCCTTGGCTCCTTGATCGCCTGGGGCGGCACGAAGACGGCAAAGGTCATTTCGCCCTTGCAGGCTTCGGACTGATGCGAAAAAACACCCTGCATGCCGCCGAAAGCGGTGTTTTGGGAAATGATGTTCAAAGCTGGTCTCCAGGCGTTTGATGGGTTTTCGCCCACCGGCAAAGCCGGTCAAAGGTTTCGAGGAAGGTGGAGCGGTCTCGCGGCGAGAAGGCGGCGTTGTACCCCTTGCTTTCGCCGGTTTCGCGAAGATGCGCACCGAGATCGCGCATGGCCGTCACCATGCCGATATTGGTCTTGTCGAAGACGCGGCCGGTCGGTCCGGTCACCAGCGACCCGGCGCCAACGCAGCGCCCGGCGAGCGGCACGTCGGCTGTTACGACCACATCGCCTGGACCAGCATGTTCGGCAATCCAGTTGTCGGCGGCGTCAAAAGCGCTGGAGACGATGACATTGTGGACCATCGGGTCTCGCGATGGTCTGAGCCCGGAATTAGCGACGAAAGTCACTTCGATGCCGTGGCGCTCAGCCACCTTCAAAATCTCCGGCTTGACCGGACAGGCATCTGCATCGACATAAATCATGGAAACTGCACTTTATCTGAGAGCGCTGCGCGCCGGAGTGAACGCGCAGTCGCGATTTATCGAAAACACGCTCGCTGAGCCAGATCTATTCCCTTAACGTGCTGGCCTTTTTCGCCACGAAGGTGGCGATGACGTCCATCAATGTCGGCGAGAGGCAATCGTAAGGCTCGAGGCGAAGTTCTTTCAGCCTGCTGCGGACGGCGGCCATCGCGGAGGGCGGCGTTCCCGACTCGATAATGGACGAAACGAAGGCCGCGAATGTTGGCTCCGGCCAGCCGCTCTCCTGGAAGCGCTCCGGATGAATGAAATCAAGACCCTTGAAGGCATGGTCACGTTCAACCGGCCCATACATATGAACACCGCATGCCTTGCAGGCATGCCGAAGGATCAGTGCGTTCGGATCGACAATCGCGAGCTTGTCGCCATTCTCCACGACCTTCACGTTTTCATGGGCAGTCACCGCTACGACCGAGAAGGCGGCGCCTTGCGGCTTCCAACACTTGGTACAACCGCAGGCGTGGTTGTGTGCTATTCCGCCATTGATTACGACTTTGACCGGGCGATCGGTGCAGGCGCAAACGAGCGTCCCACCGCTGAAATTCGCCTGTCCTGTCTTCACTCCGCCGTCGAGCGCCGGGTGTATTGATACTTGACTTGGCATGTTCAGCTTCCTCCTCCTTGGTTGCCCACGGCCCCCAAATCCGAAGGGATTTGCAAAAGGGCCGTGCGCCATTCAAAGTCGTGCAGCGTTCACTCGTGCCGTCGAAGTTTCTGACCGTTTTAGTATAGCACGACGCTGCGGATGCTTTCGCCGGAGTGCATGAGCTCGAAGCCCTTGTTGATGTCTTCGAGCGGCATGGTGTGGGTGATCATCGGATCGATAATGATCTTGCCCTCCATGTACCAGTCGACGATCTTCGGAACATCGGTGCGGCCACGGGCGCCGCCAAAGGCAGTGCCCATCCACGAGCGGCCCGTCACCAGCTGGAACGGACGCGTGGAAATCTCCTGGCCGGCACCGGCAACGCCGATGACGACGGACTTGCCCCAGCCACGATGACTGGCTTCCAGCGCCTGGCGCATCACCTTGGTGTTGCCGGTGCAGTCGAAGGTATAGTCGGCGCCGCCGATCTGGTCGGCACCGCGCTTCGTCATATTGACGAGATAGGGCACGATGTCGTCGCCGACTTCCTTCGGATTGACGAAATGCGTCATGCCGAAGCGCTCGCCCCAGGCCTTCTTGTCATTGTTGAGGTCGACGCCGATGATCATGTCGGCACCGGCAAGCTTCAGGCCCTGGATGACGTTGAGGCCGATGCCGCCAAGACCGAAGACGATGGCGGTCGCGCCCATCTCCACCTTGGCGGTGTTGATGACGGCGCCGATGCCCGTGGTCACGCCGCAACCGATGTAGCAGATCTTGTCGAAGGGCGCGTCGGGATTGACCTTGGCGACGGCAATCTCCGGCAGCACGGTGTAGTTGGCGAAGGTCGAGCAGCCCATATAGTGATGGATCTTGTCCTTGCCGATCGAGAAGCGCGAGGTGCCGTCCGGCATCAGGCCCTGACCCTGGGTCGAGCGGATCGCCGTGCAGAGGTTGGTTTTGCGGGAAAGGCAGGAGGGGCATTCGCGGCATTCGGGCGTGTAGAGCGGAATGACGTGGTCGCCCTTCTTGACCGAGGTCACACCCGGTCCGACATCGACGACGATACCCGCACCTTCATGACCGAGGATGGCGGGAAACAGGCCTTCCGGATCGGCACCCGACAGGGTGAAATCGTCGGTGTGGCAGATGCCGGTCGCCTTGACCTCGATCAGCACTTCGCCGGCCCGAGGTCCCTCAAGCTGAACCGTCATCACCTCAAGCGGCTTACCGGCCTGCACCGCGACTGCTGCTCTTACATCCATCGTTTCATCCCTTCATGCTATGGTTTGGTTCGGGTCACATTGCCATGGGCTGACATCGCGGCTCAAGCCAAAATCAGACACTTAGCGTCGCAATTGTCAGGTTTTACCCGAGCAACCGCAATGCGCTTTTCCTGAAATGCTCGGGTGCCCGTGTTTAGATCAGGCAAATTCCATGATCACGGCGTCGACGGCGAGGCTCTCGCCGGGCTTGGCATTGATCTTGCCGACGACAAGGTCGCGTTCGGCGCGCAGGACATTTTCCATCTTCATCGCCTCGACGATAGCGAGCGTCTCGCCCGCTTTGACTTCCTGGCCCTCGGCCACGGCAATTGCGACGACCAGACCCGGCATCGGGCAAAGCAACAGCTTCGAGGTGTCGGGCGGCAATTTTACCGGCATCAGCCTGTCGAGTTCTGCCTGGCGCGGGGTGAACACCTTGGCCCTGACCGAGAGGCCTTGCCAATCGATGCGCAAGCCGTTCAACACGGTGCGGATTTGCGCCGTCAATTTGTCGCTACCCACGCTGCCGACCCAGACGGCATCGCCGGGCCGCCAGTCAGTTGCGACGGTCACGGTTCTGCCATTCACCTGCATGTCCATCTCGAAAGGAATGGTTACCACGCCCTCGAGTAACGCAACCGGCAAGTAAGCCGCTCCAAGCCTGACGATCCAGTTTTCCCGCAGCGGCCCGGCCGCAGGGCGCAATCGGTCGCTATATCGCTCGCGGCGGTTGGCTTCGATCAGGCTGCAGGAGAGGGCGACGGCAGCCAGCAAGGCGGTCTGGTCCTCATCCGGTGTTACCGGCGCGAAGCCATCAGGATATTCCTCGGCAATGAATCCGGTGGAGAGCCGGCCTTCGCGCCAGCGCGGATGCTTCATCAGCGCGGAGAGGAACGGCATGTTGTGCTCGATGCCGTCGACGACGAAACCGTCCAAGGCCTCGCCCATCGCTTCGATCGCCTCCAGCCTAGTCGGAGCCCAGGTGCAGAGCTTGGCGATCATCGGATCGTAATACATGGAGATTTCGGCGCCTTCGAAGACCCCGGTATCGTTGCGAACGACGGATTTGTCCGTCTTGCCCTCGCGCGGCGGTCGGTAGCGCGTCAAACGGCCGATCGAGGGGAGGAAATTGCGATACGGATCTTCTGCATAAAGGCGGCTTTCGATCGCCCAGCCGTTGAGCGTGATATCAGCCTGCTTGAATGGCAGCTTTTCGCCGGCGGCGACGCGGATCATCTGCTCGACGAGATCGATGCCGGTCACGAGTTCCGTCACCGGATGCTCGACCTGCAGGCGGGTGTTCATTTCGAGGAAGTAGAAATTCCGGTCGCGATCGACGATGAACTCCACTGTGCCGGCGCTCTGATAGTCCACGGCTTTGGCCAGCGCTACCGACTGCTCGCCCATGGCCTTGCGCGTCGCCTCGTCTAGGAACGGCGAGGGCGCCTCTTCCACGACCTTCTGGTTCCGGCGCTGGATGGAGCATTCGCGCTCACCGAGATATACGACGTTTCCATGGGCGTCGGCCAGTACCTGGATTTCGATGTGTCGGGGGTCGACGACGAATTTCTCGATGAACACGCGATCGTCGCCAAAGGAGCTTTTGGCCTCCGAGCGGGCGCGCTCGAAACCGTCGCGCACCTCGTCCTTACTCCACGCAATGCGCATGCCCTTGCCGCCGCCGCCGGCGGATGCCTTGATCATCACGGGATAACCGATCTCGCCAGCAATTCTCTCGGCATGATCGGCGTCGTCGATGATGCCGAGATGGCCCGGCACCGTGGAAACCTTGGCGGCGTTGGCGAACTTCTTCGATTCGATCTTGTCGCCCATGGCTTCGATCGCCTTGGGCTTGGGGCCGATAAAGACGATGCCTTCCTTTTCCAATGCGGCGCAGAAGGAAGCGCGCTCGGAGAGAAAGCCATAGCCCGGATGAACAGCTTCGGCGCCGGTCTGCTTACAGGCGGCGATGATCTTGTCCGCGACGAGGTAGCTTTCAGCGGCGGGCGCCGCGCCGATATGGACTGATTCATCGGCCATTTCGACATGCAGAGCATCCCGATCGGCATCGGAATAGACGGCGACTGTGAGAATGCCCATCCGGCGCGCAGTCTTGATCACGCGGCAGGCGATCTCGCCGCGATTGGCGATCAGGATTTTCTTGAACATGCAATCTCCGCCCAATACTTCTGCTGTCTCAGTGTTTTAGCCACAAATCGCGTCGGCGGTCCATGTGCAAGATCTACCCCCGCGCGGAATTTGCCGATCTGGACTGCACACGCTCACGCCAGATTATGAAAAGGCCGGAGCCGACGATGATGGCGATGCCGATCCATTTGGAAAGATTGGGGAAGTCACCGAAGATCGCGTAGCCGAGGATCGTAGCGGAAATGATCTCGAAATACTGGAACGGAGCCAACAGAGACAATGGCGCCAGCCGGAAGGCTCTGACGACGAGCATGTGCGCATAGCCTGAAATCGAGCCCAGGATCAGCAGCAACACAAGGCCGAACATGGAGCCGGGCAGGGAAGGTTCGAAATCTCCAACACCGGCGGATGAACCGACCAGCAGGGCGAATGCCATGAACAATGTGCCGCCCGCACCTGCCATGATCTGCATCGTCAAGGGCGAATCGGCCTCGCCGACGGCGCGGTTCATGAAGAGATAGAGTGCGTAGAGAAAGGCACAGGCCACCGGTAGCAATGCCTTCAAACCGAAAACCGCGAAACTTGGCTGGATGACAATCATCGCACCGCCGAAGCCGATAACGATCGCCAGCCATCGCCTCCAGCCGACCCTGTCGCCGAGAAACAGCGCCGAAAGCGCCGTCAACATGAACGGCTCGACGAAATAGATCGCGAAAACATCGGCGAGCGGCATATATTTGACCGCGGCGAAAAAGAGGAGGCTGGCGGCGCCATGCAGCGCGCCACGCAACAGATTCATCCAGGGACGCTTCGCCGAAAAGGCCGACCGTCCCGTCGCGGTCGCCAGCAGTGGCAGCATGCAGACGAGTTGAAAGAAGAAGCGATAGAAGGTCACCTGTCCGGGCGACATGCCTTCGAAACTCGCCATGTATTTGGCGATCGCATCCATCGTCGGCAGCAGGATCATGGCGCTGGCCATAATCGTCATGCCTCGGAGCGTGTTCTGGTGGGCGGGGACGGTGGGAGCGACAGACATAACGCCACATCAAGCACAGGGACAGCATGCAATCAAGGAGCGATCTGGTGCGGCTTTCGAAACCATAGGGCCTGGCGCGCAAGATGTCGCACTTTTCCATTTGGGACAGATCGTGGTGGCGGGATGACGCCCCTAGACCTATCTGTGTTCCTGGAAAAGGCTAAAACATAAGGGCGCCGCACAGATCGCCGGCGCAGCCAAGAAAAGGATCGCACCGATGTTCAAGCCCGAACAAGAGACGACCGTTTTTTCGGACGAGGGCGATGATACCCTGGGCGGACGGCTGTCCATGGCTCGCGATGCAGCGGGCATCAGCCTGGAGAAACTGGCAATCGAACTGGGTGTCAGCGAGGAGACGGTGCTGGCCTGGGAATCCGACCGGGCCGAACCGCAAGCTTCGGCGCTGGTAACGCTGTCGGCGCTTTTCGGCGTGTCCCCCGCGTGGCTTATGACTGGCGCTGGCGACGGCCCAGCCGATGACAGCGATGAGCGGGCGCTCGACGCCGTCAGAAACGAGCTATCGCGCTTGCAGACGGCTCATCAGGAAATCGGGAAGTTGATCGAGGCGACAACTCGCCAGATCGAACGGCTGGATCACCAGATCCGGCTGCGCAATGTCAGCAAGGATGTCGCTCATTAGAGCGCGTGTCCCACGATCCTATGCTGGGGCCACGTCTTTGCGTAAGTCACTGTCTCGAAAACAAAAAACCCGGCCTAAGCCGGGTTCTTGGTGCGGTCGAGAAGACTCGAACTTCCACGGGTTGCCCCACAGCGACCTCAACGCTGCGCGTCTACCAATTCCGCCACGACCGCATCGTGGTAGCGCCGAATTGCTCCGGCGGGGCTGCATGTAGCAAAAGCATTCGGGGGGCACAAGAGCGATATGTCAGTTTTTTTAAATTCCTTCACAGCTCCTCCGATTGCACTCGGGGGAATGCCGGGAAAACGCCGTAGATGTTTGAATTTCCGCCGGAATAGCGCCATATGTGGATAACTCGCCGGCGCGCAGGATTTCCACAAATGCAGCCTGCGGCGGATAAAGGACTGCCCAAAAATGCTTCGCACAGAACTTTCTCACCAAATGTTTCCCGTTCAAGGCACGCCGCCCGTTCGCTGGCGGATCAGCGATGGCCTTGTTCCTTATGACGAGGCCGTCGCAACGATGGAGGCCGAAGTCGCTGATATCGCCGAGGGCCGGGCGTCGGAACTGGTCTGGCTGGTGGAGCATCCTCCACTCTATACCGCTGGCACCAGCGCCAATGCCGCCGATCTTATCGAGCCGGACCGATTCCCTGTCTTCGCGACCGGGCGCGGCGGGGAATATACCTATCACGGACCAGGGCAGCGCGTGGCCTATGTCATGCTGGACCTTAAGTGTCGGCGGCAGGATATCCGCGCCTTTGTCGGCGCGCTCGAGGAAGTGATTATCCGTACGCTTGATTCGATGAATGTGCGTGGCGAACGGCGCGAGGATAGGGTCGGCGTCTGGGTCAGGCGTCCGGAAAAGCCGGTCATGCCGGATGGTACGGTTGCCGAAGACAAGGTTGCCGCTCTTGGCATCCGCGTGCGCAAATGGGTGACGTTTCACGGTCTTTCGCTAAACGTCGATCCCGATCTCGGTCATTTCACAGGTATCGTTCCCTGCGGAATCTCCGCCTATGGCGTCACCAGCCTTGTCGACCTCGGTTTGCCGGTCATGATGCCGGATGTGGATATGCGTCTTCGCGAGGCGTTTGAACAAGTGTTCGGTCAAACGGTCAACGACGCCTAAAGCGCGTCGCGATCTCTAAGGTTCGCTTCACGCGCTTTAGCTCTTTGATTTCACGCATGTCGTAGCCGCAAAAACCGCTGCACACTTTTGCGCGACATGCTCTCGTACCCGATTAGGGCCGCGATTCAGCAACGAAAAGAGCAGGTCCACAAGCCCGTCGCGCCTTTCAAAGGATTGGGATCGCCATCCCAGTGCCTAAATGGAAGATTCCTGTGCCTCTTGCTCTCGAAACACGACGGGCGCATGTGGGGCAGGTAGCCTTGCCTTTTCCAAACGATCGATCTCGTCTTCTGATTTGAGAAGATCGTGCAGTTGCTGATCGCTGAGTATATTGTCTTGATTGTCATGCGAGGTCATGCGGGGACTCCTTGACCTCTGCAGGCGAGAGATTCATCTCTCTCGGCCGCCGGCGCCTACGGGTTCGATGGCCGACGGTTAACGCAACCTACGCTCATCTTGAGACCATGGCGAATCATTTAACACGATAGTCGATCGTCGGGCAGCCTGCTCCTCAAGAAAAATGCCCTGGAAGGGAGAGCATCCAGGGCATAGAGAGGGGAACTGCCAGGAAAAGATTAGGGCGGCGCGGCCACACTTCAAGGCCTGGATCTTACGTTGGGTTGCATCTCGCTGAAAATCGCGCCTGCGCCTCGCAAAACAGTGAGTGTCAGCGGCGCGCCACACCGTTTCCATGATTTTTTCGGCTGGCGCCGCGGTGGTATCTTTTCGGAAATCTCCCGGCGTTTCAGGAAGCCGCGCAGCCACTCCTATCTCATCGGCGCAAATCACGAGGCCGGAAACGTTTCGCAACAGCGAGAGAAACGCAGGAAACACTCCGGGACTAGAATCCTCTGCCATTGGAAGCGTTGATGGAGCAAGGATATGAGTATCATTACGGGCGGGATCCGATCTTTGGCAGGGCCTCGCGGGATGTTGCGGCTTTTGATTGCGATAGCCGTCCTGCCCGGCTCAGTGCTGGCGGCGGATAGCGCACCCAATAATCAGAATTCGGCATCAACCTTCAGCTACAGGCGCGCGGACCTCGGCAGCGGCTATTCGACATCGAGCATCCTGAAGATGCCGAACAACTCATCCTATTTGGTAACCTGCAATTGCGACGATCATACCTTGCAGGACATGATGTGTCCGACCCAATCCTATGCCTGCAGCTGCGTTCCCCACGCCTACCTCATGTGCCAGTAGAGGGCGCACAATGCTCAAACCGGCTTCAAGAATGGTGGCCGTCGCTGTGTGGGTGGCCGGCTTGCCGCTGACGGCACTGGCGCAACAGGATAATTCCTCGCCTCAAAGCCCCACCTCAAACTACTCCTTCAGCGTCGGCTCCCGCCCGGCCGATATCGGCACCGGCTTCTCGACCTACAGCGCCACCTCGGCCACTTCGGATCAGCAGTTTCATATCGAATGCAATTGCCACGATTTCAGCGTGGCGGTCGCGACATGCCCGGCGCCCCGCTATGAATGCTACTGCAGCCCGAGTGCATCGCTGACCTGCGAATAGCGGGCAGGTTGGGAGCCGTCTTGCGCCATATCAGGCTGTGATTCCTGCGATTTTCGACCGATTCGGCACCGGTGATGAAGTACCATTAATGATTGCCGATGCGGCCGAATTGCTCTTTCTGATCGCTGTTTTCGTACAGTCTACGTTCATATTCGTCCGCATATGGTGTCATCCGTCGCCCCCAAATCGCCTGTCGATTGACAATCGGTAGGGACGATACGATTAATAGTTTCGACATTCGTCATAGAGCGGAGGAAATGCCAATGACTAGTCGTGCCATTCTGTTGATGTCCCTTGCGTCTCTTACAGTTGTAGGCTCGATGGGCCTCGCTTCTTCGGCTTCTGCGCTAACCATGAAAGAGTGCAGCGCCAAATATCAGGCAGCTAAAACCGCTGGTACTCTGAACGGCCAGAAGTGGAATGACTTCCGCACCACGCAGTGCAGCGCCGATGCAGGTGCCGCAGCTGCTGCTCCTGCAGCCGCCGCCCCGGCAACAACCGCACCGGCTGCCAAGACGGCGAAGACGACTGCAGCGGCCAAGGTCGATGCCAGCGAGCCTGACGCGACGAAGCCGCCGGCAGCCGAACCGGCAAAGCCGACGACAGCCGCTCCGGCCGGCGTGACTTTCCCGGCCAAGGTTGACGCCAAGTATGCCAGCGAAACGCCCGGCAAGGGCCGCTTCCACACCTGCGTCGACGCTTACAATGCTGCCAAGGCCAAGAATGCACTGGGCGGCCTGAAGTGGATCCAGAAGGGCGGCGGCTACTACAGCCTCTGCAACACCAAGCTCAAGGGCTGATTTTCGGATCGACCTACATTCAGCGGGCGCCGTCACGGCGCCCGTTTCTGTTTGGGGAGGTCAGCTACGGATCTTTTCCCACTTCTTGATCAAGCGGTCACGCTTGAGCTTTGAAAGTCGCTGCAGCCAGAATATGCCATCGAGCTGGTCGATCTCGTGCTGGATGCAGATGGCCAGAAAATCTTCAGCCTGTTCTTCATGCGCCACGCCATTCACATCCTGATAGGAAAAGCGGATGGTTTTGGGTCTCACGATCTCCTCAGTGACCCCGGGCATGGAAACGCTGCCTTCCATATGCCGCATGGTTTCTTCAGATGACCAGAGAAGCTGCGGATTAATGTAGGTGCGCACGCCGTCTTCCCGGCTGAGTTCAATCACAACGATCCGCTTAAGCACGCCGATATGCGGACCGGTGATGCCGACGCCTGGTGCGGCGTGCATCGTATCCAGCAGATCAGCTGCCAGCGTGCGCAGATCGTCATCGAACACGGTAACGGGCTCACAGCTCGTTTGCAGCAATGGATTGGGGAAACGAATAATGTGGCGAACCGGCACCGGGCTCTCCATTGTTGGAACGGCGTATGTTGGCACGCAAGGTTGGAGCGATGCAACGGCATGCAATTGCCCGAAGGAGCAAATACAAAATATCAGCGCTTTCGTCTATCTGCTTGTTGACGTTGATTTTTCTTCTCGATTAGAAGGTCGAGAAACGCTTTGACCAATCGTTCAATAGAGATCGGTTGGATTGTCGAGGCAGCGGAAATCGGAAAGGGTGAACAGCAATGGTCGATGTGAACATTCGTATCAAGCGAGCTGAGCCCCGGCATTTCCCAGTTTTACAGGCCGTGGAACTTGCGTCGTTCGAAACATTGCGCGCGACGGGCGCCGTCAGTGGCGATGCGGTAGCAAGCAGCGCGGAAGATCTGCAAGAGTATCTAGACGCCGGATTTCTGTACGCAGCATTCGATGAAAGCGACAGGCCGGTCGGCTATGCGGGAGGATATGTCGCCGAAGGCTGGTTGCATATCGGCGAGGCGGATGTGCATCCGAACTGGCAGCGCAGGGGGATTGGACGGCAATTGATGTTGACATTGCTCGCCGAGGGACGGGAACGAAAGCTGGCGGGTGCAACGCTAACAACAGACCGATTTGCACCTTTTAACGCCTCATTCTATGCTTCATTGGGATTTCAGCTGATGGAGAGAGACTCCTGTCCGGAGCGCCTGACGACGATTCTTTGCTCGGAAGAGGCGAAAGGCCTCGATCCGCTTCGCCGCGTTGCCATGATGCTTGTCTATTGAACTCTTCCGAAGCGCTATTGCTGAAACGGCGCGTGGAGCCGTGGGTTTCACTATGTTGCCCGCGATTGACGTGATGCATCCGCATCGCGAGTGCTGCCACAGTAAGCTGTTCGTCATCGGGCAAGATCGAGTGTGAGATCGCCTCAAGTGCGAAAATTGACTATTACGTAAAAGTCAATATTATAGCGTCCGTCAGATAGGGGCGGATTCTTGGTAGACGGATATTATAGCATAACAGAGCTTACGCGGGAATTCGGTGTTTCGACCCGAACATTGCGGTTCTATGAGGACGAGGGCCTCATTCAGCCCGAGCGCAAGGGGCGTACGCGCCTGTTTCGTCCGGCCGACCGGCGCCTCATCGCCGAAATCCTCCGCGGCCGCCGCATCGGCTTCACCATCGCAGAAATCCGCGAGATTATTCAAGTTTACAAGGAACCTCCGGGCGAGATCGGCCAGCTGAAGCTGCTGATGAAACGCGTAGACGAGAAGCGTGACGAGTTGCGCCAGAAGCGCAAGGATATCGACGATACACTGAGCGAACTCGACAATGTCGAAGAGGCCTGTCTTGGACGCTTGGCTGAAATCGGCGTGGGGACGTGAAGGCTTCGATCATAGCGTAAGCGGACAATTTCTCAGCCATAGTTTTCCCAAGAACGCTTTCTAAAAGGGAGGCGTTCTCGGGGGCTTGTCGTGGTGATAGCAGGAATTTCGTCCATCTTTGCGGTTCTTGCCGCCGTTGTCCTCGCGAGTCCTGACTGCGGTTCTGCCGCCGAAATAGCGAAATCTGATGTGTCGGTAGCTTATGGCCTTTTGCTTGACGGCAAGGACAAAAACATATGGTCAACAGGTTTGTCATATTCATTCTCGCTGCCAGCTTATCGATGACCGCAAGACCGGCGTCGAAGTGAGCGTGACTATCGACGCCACGCAACGTCTATCGGGGGAGGTCAGCGTTCAATGCAGCAAACCCGACTGCACTTTCCTAAATGAGAGAAGATCCGCAAGGCTGGAAGGTGCTGTTGGCGAAGACAGGTCTCGCCAATTCGAGCTCTATGAGGGCGACAGTGCTCCAGTCATGAACGACCTGGTTTATCGCACGAGAACGAGTATCGGTCAGATCTTCTTGCTCTTTGGAAAACAGTGAGCAATGCCTGAATTTTTTGCGCAAACCTGCATTCCCCTCGCTTCAAAGCCAGCGACGCGTGTGTTTGCAATAGAATTCGAACTCACAGCCGAATCGGGAGAGGAGATGCATCTCCTCGCAACGGATGACGAGCAACGTCGTCAATGCGGCGGCCGCTGCGGCCATGGCCACAAACCAGAGATTGCCGATCAGCAGGCCGAGCCCGGCCGTCAGCAGCGTATAGCCGAGATAGGTCGGATTTCGCGTGAACCGAAACGGGCCAGTCGTTACGAGATATGCGCTACAGCGTTGCGTCAGGACGGTCGTGCGGCGCTCCATCAGCGTCTTGACCGCCCAGACGTTCAGCGTCACTGCAAAGGCGGTCAAAGCCGCTCCGACGATCCATGCGACGATGGACCAGATAAACGGTAGCGGTAAGGGATAGTATCGCTGCAGGCAAAGCGCGATGATGACGGCGACGCTATAGAGCAGCGGCGGCCACGGAAAACTCAGCGACTTCGAACGATAGGCATTCATAGAATAACCCTGTCATTGCGCTTCACCCGTGCATTGTATCGCGATTCGGCTTACACGTTCATCGCTATCTGCTTTGATCGCCCCGGATTCCAGGGGTTTGAAGAGATTTTGTGCCTGCAACTTGTCCAGCGTGCACTGGCAGAAGCTTCGGCACATTTTTTCGTCGCCAGATTGGCTGCAGGACGCCACGCATTGCCTGATATAGCCGACTGTCGGATCCTGCAGCGGAGCCGGAGCGACCAGCGACAGGAGATAGACAAGGCCGAACAGCAACGGCTGGTGAACAAGATAGAAGGCGAGACTGTGTCGGCCGGCGCGGGCGATCAGATTGTGGCCCGGACCGAATTTCGCAAGCCTTTTCAACCAGCCGAAGGACATTGCGAGTTGCGCCATGCCGAGGCCGAACAGAAACGGCGTCAACCATGGGAAGAGCGGCACATAGTCGTTTGACTGTTGAGGCGCCTGCGACAGGCCTACCCACCAGAGCCATGGCGTATCGAAAGCCGCTGAATGGAGCGAAAACGGCGCGATGACGTTGTCGACGACGATGCCGGCTCCCAGCAATGCAGCGATCAGCAGTGTCGCGAAAGCCGGCAGGCGCAGAAAGAGAAGGCCGATGAGGCTCGCGGCTGCAATCGAATGAAGGATGCCAAAATAGATCCAGCCTGGCCCGATAAAGAATTTCGTGACGATGGAGATCGCCAGCGCCGCGGCGACGATCATTCCCAGGCGACGTCCATAGGAGCGCCAGCGAATCTCCGGCGTGTTGGCAAGAACAAGACTAAAGCCGGCCAGAAACAGGAAGGTGCTGGCGATGGCTCGGGCATAGACCTTCAGCCAACCCGTTTCCGCCGTGCCTGCATCGAGATAGCCGAAAAACTCGAAATCCCAGGTACAATGGTAGCTTGCCATCGCCAAAAGAGCGATGCCCCGCGCCGTATCCAGAATGCCGATGCGCGACGTTTTTTGCGGTGCATCGGCACTCTCGGCGATTGCGACCATTGATGGGTCCTTCCAGGCATGAACTCAAATCGTGGGCGTCGGCAGCGACGCCGGCTTGTCATGGCATATCGCCATCCATGATGGCCAGACGGGCATCGGAAAAAAACTGACGGCGGACGAGCACGATGATGATGAACATCGTCGTGACCATGAAGACATAAGGGCTCACGAACCAACCGAGATAGCCGATCGAAAGAAAGATCGCTCGCAATCCGGCATTGAAACTGCGGGCAGCGATGATGTTCATGCGAACTACACGTTCAGCCGCGCGTTCGGCGCCCACCGGATCGAGAATGGCATCTTCCCGCATCGGCAGAGAACCGAAGAGAATGGTGCAATAATTGAACAGGCGGTAGGCCCAGCCGAATTTGAAGAAGGCGTAGCCGAAAAGGCAGGCTAGCCCCGCCACCTTGATCTCGAAGGCCGCGCGGCCGCCGTTGAAAATGAAAGGCAGGTCGGAGAAGAAGGCGTTTATCTTGTCCGTTGCGCCGAGCAGCGCGAAGCAGCTGCCGATGGCGAAGATTGAGGTGGAGGCAAAGAAGCCGGTGCCGTTCTGCAATCCCGACAGGATCTGCGTATCGATCATCTTCAGATCGCGGCGCAGCGAATTGTAGATCCACTCGCGCCGGCGCTCGTTCATTGCCAACGTCAGGCTGATGCGATTGAAGAAGTGGGCGCTGCTGACGATCCAGTTCAGCGCAACCCAGAGAAAGATAAAGAGGGCGAGGGCGACATAGTCGGCAGTCGTCATTAAGGCAGATTCTCCCGGATCAATCCTATGTGGACTGTAGCCTAGCGCAGGCTGGGTGCAATGCCCTTCTGTTTGCCTCGCCGGATGCCTACATGTAATGTCGCTGCCATGAAATCCGATGTCGGTCGATCGCCATGCAAGGTTGCCCTGATAGCGTAGCTTTGTTCAAAGTCGATTTGCCGAGGAGGCAATAAAGGTCCATGTTTCTTTCAGTTTTCGATGTTTTCAAGATCGGTGTGGGACCGTCCAGCTCGCACACCATGGGGCCAATGTCCGCCGCGAATCGCTTCCTGGAGCTGGTGCTCTCGAATGAGTGGCCGCGCCCGTCATCGAATGTGCATGTCGCTTCGATCAAGGTCAGCCTGCATGGCTCCCTTGCCCACACCGGCATCGGTCACGGCACGGGCAGGGCAGTCGTTCTCGGCTTGATGGGCGAGCGTCCGGACACGGTCGATCCGGACCGGATGGATGTCATTATCGACGAAGTCGAGCGCAGCGGGCGTATCACACCGCCTGGCCATCCGGCTTATCAGTTCCAGCCCAAGACCGATCTCATCTTCGACAAGAAGGTGCCGCTGCCGGGCCATGCCAACGGCATGAGCTTTTCGGCTCTCGATAAAGACGACCGTCTGCTCGTCAAGCGCATCTATTATTCCGTCGGTGGTGG
Source organism: Rhizobium sp. ASV8 (assembly GCF_016429255.1). Lineage (GTDB taxonomy): Bacteria > Pseudomonadota > Alphaproteobacteria > Rhizobiales > Rhizobiaceae > Rhizobium. The sequence goes on along the minus strand of NZ_JAELUG010000059.1, from coordinate 1,121 downwards.
CTTTGTCGTCACCGATACCGAACTGGAGCAGATGAAGGCGGACAAGAAGAAGCCCGCCGCTGCGGGCGAACGCGTTCCGTTCCCCTTTGCCAGCGCCAAGCAGATGCTTGATATGTCCGAGCGCTCCGGTCTCACGATCGCGCAGATGAAGCGGGCCAATGAAGAGACGCGCATGAGCGCCGAGGAGCTCGATGCCGGTCTCGACCGCATCTGGGCGGCCATGAGCAGCTGTATCGATCGTGGACTCAAAGTCGACGGCATCATGCCCGGCGGCCTGAAGGTGCGTCGGCGTGCACGCGCCATTCATGACAAGCTTCAGGAGGAGTGGCGCAGCAACCGCATCAATCCGGTGCTCGCTAACGACTGGCTCAGCGTCTACGCCATGGCCGTCAACGAGGAAAATGCCGCTGGCGGCCGGGTTGTGACCGCGCCGACCAATGGTGCGGCGGGCGTCATTCCGGCGACGATCCGCTATTACCAGCATTTCCACGAGGATTGGGATCAGGACGGTATTCACAACTATCTGCTGACCGCGGCCGCAGTCGGCGGCATCATCAAGCACAACGCCTCGATTTCAGGTGCTGAAGTCGGCTGTCAGGGCGAGGTGGGTTCGGCAGCCGCGATGGCGGCCGCAGGACTTGCCGCAGTTATGGGCGCCACGCCCGAGCAGATCGAGAATGCCGCAGAAATCGCGCTGGAACACCATCTCGGCATGACTTGCGACCCTATTGCCGGGCTCGTTCAGGTGCCCTGCATCGAACGAAACGCGCTTGGTGCCGTCAAGGCGGTTACCGCCGCATCGCTTGCACTCAAGGGCGATGGTCAGCATTTCGTACCGCTCGACGCCTGTATTGAAACCATGCGTCAGACCGGCCACGACATGAGCGAGAAATACAAGGAAACCTCGACCGGCGGCCTTGCCGTGAATGTCGTCGAATGCTGAGTGTGGACGCCTGCTCTTAAAGGCTTGACGTCCTCAGCCAAAAGGACTTCAACGGCATCTATGGCTTTGCATCTCATCAAATTGTGCGTGGGCGCGGATTCCATCGATGACCTGCGCGAATGGGTTTCCGAGCGGGCGATGAATGCCATCGCAGCTGGTCTCGAGCCGCATACGACCC
>NZ_JAELUG010000570.1 GCF_016429255.1 Rhizobium sp. ASV8 | reverse complement strand
CTTGACGGCCTAAACGAGAGGATTAATGTTGTCCTGGGTACAGAGACCGAAGGCTTAAGTGAGAAGGACGCCATGGCTCTTGAGAGAAAAGCATACTTTCTCTTGCGTGAGCATCTCGAAAGATTCGCATGGGAACCCCTACTATTACGCCTGTTCTCTTATATTCATGCGTTGAATATCAGTCTGAAAAAAGAGGACGCATCAACTGACTTGAGAAGGCAGTTCGATGAAGTGTTTAGAATGAACAATGTCTTGGAAGAGAGTGTACAAAAGAGAGATTTGGCCTTTTGGTTCTATGAGACCGGCACAAACCCTGAGTTACTAGCGTTCCTCACAGATACAGGATCTTCTATAGATGCTGTAGCGAGTTATGATGGTGAATCCGGCGTCCGTCCGATCCATGTCGCAGCTAAACATCGCC
>NZ_JAELUG010000569.1 GCF_016429255.1 Rhizobium sp. ASV8 | reverse complement strand
CAACTTGGTTCGCCCGCGCGGCCTCAATCGCCCGCGCGCTCGTTCGCCTCCCCATCGACCTTTTCTTTTTCTATGCATGATGGTGGTAGCTGCTTGCTATTCACGTAGATAAATGACATGGATGCGCAGAATGCCGCCGACAACGACCAAACGAGGCCCTCGGCTGCTTCCCCTCACCGGCGCCGAGCCTCTCATGTCGACCAAAAGGTTGCCGCCTCTGTGAATGCCGCCGCCTCGCCCACAAAGGATGATAAGCCAAACCCTTCCACCGCTCGCGCGGACGATGCCGACGACGACCGAGACTCCGACGCCGAAACCATTGTTCTTCCCGGCAAGGATGGCCACTCGCCGTCCAAAGCCCGCAACGCTGTCTCTTATACACATCTGACGCTGCCGACGACCTGTCGTGGGGTGTGGGGGG
>NZ_JAELUG010000568.1 GCF_016429255.1 Rhizobium sp. ASV8 | reverse complement strand
TTCCATAGGCCTTGCCTCATGAGACGAAGGCACGGTCATGATGGTCGCGCAATCTGTACTCTTGTCGGCCGCGGCTGGTCTGCTTGCTTATCCTTTTGCTGCTGCTGCTGCCACCAATGATGCCATTACCAGCGAGACGTACTTCTACGGCCACTCGCCGCCAGTGTATCCGGCTCGTGAGTTTTCTTTTGTGCCGGCTTGTCTCTTCCTTGCCAGTTGCTAACGGAGTGCACTTGTTCATGTAGCCGACATGACTGGCCTGGGCGAGTGGGCAGTCGCTTTCAACAAGGCTCGCGACCTTGTCTCGCAGATGACGCTCGAGGAAAAGATTAACATTACCACTGGCGTGGCGCCCAAGTCTGGCTGCTCCGGCGTCATTCCGCCCATTGAGCGGCTTGGCTTTCACGGCATGTGCCTTGCCG
>NZ_JAELUG010000567.1 GCF_016429255.1 Rhizobium sp. ASV8 | reverse complement strand
CCCGTAGGCTGTCCAGTCGTTTGCCGTCTTGTGACACCAAACTGGTGGTTGTAGAAGTGTCATCGGCGCCCTGATCATGCAGCTGTTCAAATTCTCCCGCTTTAAGGGTATCATCGCTGTCCTGGCGTGAGTCCCCGCGCATGGGACTCTGAGGATGGCCTCGAGAGAATCGTTTGGGATCACGAACAATTATCGGTCGTGAGGTAGAGCGTTCTCTGACCGCGTCGGCCGGGCTTGCCTGAGGCTGGCCAGTCTCTGAAAGCTTTCTCCTGCCACCAAGCTTCTCAATCTGGGCGCGCAAGACGGCCATCCAGCCATTCATTTCGCCTGGGCTTTCAAAATTCATTAGGATGTTTGACGTCTCCTGCTTTTCTCGCATTCGAAAAGGGAATTTGGCCAACAGTGACTTTGGTTCTTGTGAT
>NZ_JAELUG010000566.1 GCF_016429255.1 Rhizobium sp. ASV8 | reverse complement strand
GTGCACCTTCGGAAATGACGGCACGAGAATTGGGACGCGAGACGCCCATTGCCATGTCGCTAGCACGGATTAGCGGAAGCTGCGGTTCCATCAAGTTACTGTTACACTGCATGAGTGTCTAAGGTAATTACTGGCTAAGTGGAACGCTAAATGCTCGGGCGCAGACGAATCCGTGAACTTTTGGTACTATTATCGATACAATTCCACACGAGCGAGGCTTTTCTACACAGTTGTTTTCGTGGAAATAAAAAACCCACTACCTTACGTACCAGAGTCGCCGGGCCGCGCATTCGAGCAATGTAGCTCCTAAGTGAGTAAATGCAAGGCTCGGCGACTCTACATAGCTTGCGTCTGCTGCATAGCCTGGGTCCCACTGTAATAAACGAGGCAATGTGCGTTTCGCTCTTTCAACGACCTATTCC
>NZ_JAELUG010000565.1 GCF_016429255.1 Rhizobium sp. ASV8 | reverse complement strand
GTCATTGGATTACTTGAATTTTGATAGATTGCATTAATCGAGAGGGAAAGCCAATTGCCTGGCTTTGCGTCTAATGTGTTATCCGACACGACGTTGAAAGATTGGATACTGACAATCTCCTATAGCAAGAAGCACCAAAAGCGTCTCGCAGCGCCCTCGCACTGGCTCCTGGACAAGCGGTCCGGAGTCTATGCTCCCACGCCCTCGGCCGGTCCTCACAAGCTCCGCGACTGCATGCCCCTGATCGTCTTCATCCGCAACCGTCTCAAGTATGCCCTCAACTACCGCGAGACCAAGGCCATCCTCATGCAGCGCCTGATCAAGGTCGATGGCAAGGTCCGCACCGATATGACCTACCCCGCCGGCTTCATGGACGTCATCAGCATTGAGAAGACTGGCGAGAACTTCCGCCTCGTCTACGAC
>NZ_JAELUG010000564.1 GCF_016429255.1 Rhizobium sp. ASV8 | reverse complement strand
CCCATGCAGAGAAAACAACCTGGATCAGCGTAAATTTGCGGGAGCCGTGCAGGTGGTTAAATAGCTTCAGTCACCCGCAGCTTTGGGGTCGGAACTTGAATGGTTCTGTAACGCTTCAACATGAATAACTACTGTTATGTGGCCCTTCTGTGGTTCCTGAGCCTCGTTCAGGCAACCTTTGCGAACGAATTTGCTTTACAACCTCTCTCGCGAACGTCCCCAAGCACCACCGTTTTGGACATTGCTCGTCGCCTACACCTTGCTTCTCGTTCCGACGATGTGGTGTTTGAACAGGCTATGACAATCGATGCCAGCATTGAAGACTTCCCATTGTTTACCTAGTAAGTTATGCAGAATCCATTAACGTCTCTCTTCTTCTCTGATCAATTTCCACTGCCAGTACGCTTTCGAATAACTCTTTTG
>NZ_JAELUG010000563.1 GCF_016429255.1 Rhizobium sp. ASV8 | reverse complement strand
CCCCCCCCCCCCCCCCCCCCCCCCCCCCCCCCCCCCCCCCTCCACCCCCTCCGGCCCCCCCCGACATCCACCCCCACGACACGTCGTCGGCAGCGTCAGATGTGTATAAGAGACAGCTTCTATCCAGATGCATAAGACGCTGGTGAACACAGTCATGCGGTGAGATTAACTGTTAAGGTCAGACTTTATCATGCGCCGCTAACATATAATATAGTTTGACTCTGCCATTTATTGCCACTACAGATACTAGTTCAATACTTACTCGGTAAGACCCAAATCAACATTCAAGACAATGACAACGTTGGTTGGCACAGGCAAGCTGACCAGTATCTAACACCTTTCCTCGTTGTAGATTCAGTCAAGACATGACCATGATTGCGCAGCTGCTGCCAGTCTCGGTCATTGAAGTGGGCTACAGTAAGT
>NZ_JAELUG010000562.1 GCF_016429255.1 Rhizobium sp. ASV8 | reverse complement strand
CAGACTTAGTCCCAGAGAGCTCATGTCGATGGTGCTGCGGAACTGGGGGTTCCGGAACCAAATTGGTGACGCGGCTATCAACTATTTTCCGCCCAACTGCTGTCTTCCACCTGTCCAATGCTGACAGGAGAGAGGGTCGCTTTAAAGCAGGTGTTTTACGGACGTTTGCCAGGGTGTCTAGTAGGGCATTGTTTGACATGGATGGCTGCCGTTCCATTGAGTTTTCGCCATTGCCTTGTTCTTCCTTAATTCGCTTCTCAACTGCCAAGTTGGTCCAGTTAATTTGCTCGTCGCTCTTGCCTGGATATGCAGCCCGAATGTCGTTCAGGGGTAGTGTATCGGTAATATCATCAGCGGCAATCTCAACTACAGCATCTTGGGTTGCGTCCGGTTTGTCGGCATATATATCGATGGGTGCGGCTC
>NZ_JAELUG010000058.1 GCF_016429255.1 Rhizobium sp. ASV8 | reverse complement strand
GGGCTTCAGCGCATTCCAGGCTAGCCAGCCAAGATAGGCAGCACCCGCCAGCCGCAACGCGTCGTAAGCGAAAGGAACCGCGAGAACGAAGGCGGTGATGCCGAGGGCCGCTGACAACATGTAGAACACGAAGCCACAGGCGACGCCGCCGAGCGAGATCAGCCCCGCCGCAGGCCCCTGCGAGATCGACCGCGAGACCAGATAGATCATGTTCGGCCCGGGTGTCAGCACCATGCCGAGAGCGATCAGGGCAAAAGCAATCATGCTGGTCAAATGCGGCATAAAGCCTCCGGCGGCGGAAAGGGCGTCAGAAATGGATCTCGGCGGATGCGGTCAGCTTGATTTCATGCGACCCGGCGTCGAAACCGTCAAGTAGCATATTGTGGTGCTCAATGATCTCTTCGAATGCCAGCTTCCCCATATCGGCTGTCGTATGGCCGTCGGAAATCAGCGAGACATCGAAACCGAGCGAGACGGCGCGGCGGGCCGTCGTGTCGACGCAGAATTGCGTCATGCAGCCGCCGATGAAAAGGCGGGTAATGCCGCGGGCGCGGAGCTTCGCCTCAAGATCGGTTTCGAAGAAGGAATCGCTGCTCGTCTTGTGCACGACGACATCGCCGGCCTCAGGCGCGATTTCCCGGCGCAATTGCCAGCCTTCGCTGCGCTTGACCAGGCGATGACCCGGATTGCCGTCATGCTGGACGATGAAGGTCGGAACACCCGCCGCTCTCGCCCTGTGCTTCAGCGTCGCGAGCTTGGCGACCACCACTTCCAGAGCGGCATCGATGGCCGGTTGCCGGGCCGGAGCGCCGAGGCCTGTCAGAATGGCATTCTGTAGATCGATCAGGAGCAATGCAGAAGACATGATATCCTTGGGCAAAGCGGTTTCGACGCGCATTAACCCCTTGGTAATATGTTCGCAGCGCCGGCGCAATCGCTTGAAAACCTAAAGGTGGTGCGATAGAGCGAATACCATCTGAGGAGGAAATTGCCATGACGCTTGCAGCCCTGCTCGCCTATTGCGGCGCGCTCTTCGTCGCCGCGGCAATTCCGGGCCCCGGCATCACCGCGATCGTGGCGCGCGCGCTCGGCTCCGGCTTCCGCGAAACCTTCTTCATGGGCCTCGGCCTGGTACTTGGCGACACCATCTACCTGACGGCGGTCATCCTCGGCCTTGCTGTCGTGGCGCAGGCTTTTGCCGAGGTCTTCATCGTCATCAAGATCGCCGGTGCCCTCTATCTCGGCTATATCGCCTGGAAGCTGTGGACTGCGGGCCTGCTGGCAGCCGATATCGCCGCGAGAAAGCCCAACGGTGCCGGCATGTCCTTCCTCTCGGGCCTACTGGTCACGCTCGGCAATCCGAAAGCCATGCTTTTCTATATCGCGCTCGTGCCGACGCTGATCGATATCGACCATATCGGCCTGCGCGAATACGCCGTGCTGCTGGCAGCGACCGTCATGGTGCCGCTGATCGCTCTGGTGCCTTATATGTTGCTTGCCTCGCGAGCTCGGGCCTTTCTCAAGAGGCCGAAAGCCCTGCGGATATTGAACAGGGTCGCGGCGAGCATTCTCGCCAGCACGGCCGCTTTCATTGCGGCCCGCGCAACCTGAAAAAGCATTCTCCAAACGGGCCGATGAAGAGATTCTTTTCTCACGCCTGATGAGCGGGTAGAGTGCGCGCACTCTGGTTTCCGCACGCATTTGATCCTATTGTCGCTCCACAATTCACATGTAGGGAGAAACCCATGTCCGACACCCGCAAACCAGGCCGCGGCCGCGTTTATGCCTCGATCACCGAGACCATCGGCGATACGCCGATTATCCGTCTCGACAAGCTGGCAAAGGAAAAGGGCGTCAAGGCCAACCTCCTGGCAAAGCTCGAATTCTTCAATCCGATCGCCTCCGTGAAGGACCGTATCGGCGTCGCCATGATCGAGAGCCTGGAAGCACAGGGCAAGATCGCTCCCGGCCGGACCGTGCTGATCGAGCCGACCTCGGGCAATACCGGCATCGCGCTTGCCTTTGCCGCCGCCGCCAAGGGTTACAAGCTGATCCTCACCATGCCTGAGACCATGTCGATCGAGCGCCGCAAGATGCTGGCGCTGCTCGGCGCCGAGCTGGTGTTGACCGAGGGGCCGAAAGGCATGAAGGGCGCGATCGCCAAGGCGGAAGAGCTGGCCTCGACACTGCCGGATGCGATTATTCCGCAGCAGTTCGAAAACCCGGCCAATCCGGAAATCCATCGTAAGACGACCGCCGAAGAAATCTGGAACGATACCGAAGGCAAGGTCGATATCTTCGTCTCCGGCATCGGCACCGGCGGCACAATTACCGGCGTCGGCCAGGTGCTGAAGGCACGCAAGCCCGACGTCAAGGTCATTGCCGTCGAGCCGACGGATTCACCGGTCCTCTCCGGCGGCAATCCCGGCCCGCACAAGATCCAGGGCATCGGCGCCGGCTTCGCACCGAAGATCCTCGACACACACGTCTATGACGAGGTGATCACCGTCAGCAATGACGAGGCCTTCCAGCAGGCTCGCCTCGTGGCAAAGCTCGAGGGCGTACCCGTTGGCATCTCCTCGGGCGCAGCCCTGACAGCGGCAATCAAGGTCGGACAGCGCCCTGAAAACGAAGGCAAGACCATCGTCGTCATCATCCCCTCCTTCGCCGAGCGTTATCTTTCGACAGCGCTGTTCGAAGGGCTTGGCGGTTAAAAAGCCCAAAGCAAATTCGGGAAAAGTGCGTAGCTGTTTTCCGTTTGGAAGTGCGAGAGAACACGGAGTTGGAACGGTTCGGGGTTTCCACGAAAACGCCGAACCGCCACAAGGTATATCGCCAAAAAATGTGCAGCGATTTTGCAGCTGTGACATGTATCAAATCAAAGAGCTAAAGCACGTGAGGCAAATCTTAGGGATCGCCACGCGCTTTTGGATCACAACCTTCGATTTTCACCGCGATACCACGGCGCGGGGCCTACGCTCCGACGCCCTATTCAAATCGAAATGTGCCGTTCTGCAACTCTGTGAACATCGCAGACGGCGCGGTGGCAAGGAACTTTCTCCCATCCTTCAGTCTGCAAACAAATGTAACGTCTTTGCCTTTGCCGCCCGCTAGCAAGCCGGCCAGCAGACCGATAGGACCAAGGATGACTGCACCGGCAACTCCCCACCCAATCGTGCCGCCGAGGCGCTTGACCGCCTCTTCCGATGCCATTTCGACAGTTTCAACCGCCTCGAGCTTGATCCTCTCTCGAAAGAAGCCTTTTCGCTTCTTCATAATCAGCTTGCCCCTTAGAAACTGGTGCTCGTTTCCAGTCCGAAAGTCCCCCGCATGGACAGTGAAGCGCCCAAGTGCCATGTCGAATCCTTAAATTTGACGATTATCGCGTTGAGTATTTCCCCAGATAATCGTTGCCCACCCTGCTTACCTTCACCCTGATTTGGGTATCCATTTGTCGCAAAAATTAGAGCTTTTGCAACAAAAACGTGTATCGAAATTTTATGCGCAACGCGAGGGCTCGCACACGTCTCAGCTCATGCCGTCGCGGCCAATCGCTCACCCGCAATGCGATAGGAAATGGCTTCCGCCAGATGGATACGCCCGACCGTCGGCTTGTCGTCGAGATCGGCAAGCGTGCGTGCGACCTTTAGGATGCGGTGATAGCCTCGAGCCGAGAACTTCATCTTCTCGGCAGCATCGCGCAGCAATTGCAAGCCGGCGGCATCCGGTTCGGCAATGGTTTCGATCATCGATGTCGAGCAGCGGGCATTTGTGCTGACATCCTTCATACCGGCCCTTTCGAAACGTTCGCGCTGCCGTTCGCGAGCGCGGGCGACGCGGAGTGCGACATCGGCACTGCTTTCCGAGGTCGTTGGCCGGATGAGGTCGGCGGCTGAGACCGCCGGCACGTCGATGCGGATGTCGATACGATCCAGCAGCGGGCCGGAAATGCGGCCTTGATAATCCGAGGCGCAGCGCGGACCACGGGCACAGGTATGGCCCGGTTCGCCGGCCATGCCGCAACGGCACGGGTTCATCGCCGCCACGAGCTGGATGCCGGCCGGATAGGCAACGCGGTGGTTTGCTCTCGCAATGACGCACTCGCCGGTTTCCAATGGCTGGCGCAGCGCATCGAGCGCCTGCGGCGAAAATTCCGGCAGCTCGTCGAGGAACAGAATGCCGTGATGGGCGAGCGAGACCTCGCCGGGCCGGGCGCGCAGGCCGCCACCCACAAGCGCGGCCATGGTGGCGGAGTGATGCGGCGCGCGATAGGGCCGCCGATCGGAAAGCTTGCCGCCGGAAAGCTGCCCGGCGATCGAATGGATCATCGACACTTCGAGCAACTCGTTGGTCGACAAGGGCGGCAGGATCGACGGCAAGCGCGAGGCGAGCATGGATTTGCCGGAACCGGGCGGCCCGACGAACAGTAGATTATGTCCGCCGGCGGCCGCCACTTCCAGGGCACGCCTGGCGCTTTCCTGCCCCTTGATATCGGCAAGGTCAGGCAGATTGGCGGCGCCGGCGCGAACTGATGGTTCCGGCCGCGACAGAACCTGCGTGCCGCGGAAGTGATTGGCGAGCGCGATCAGGCTGCGCGGCGCCAGAATATCGATCTCCTTGCCGGCCCAGGCGGCTTCCGGCCCGCTTTCCGCCGGGCAGATCAACCCCTTGCCCATGGCGTTGGCGGCGATTGCCGCAGGCAGTGCGCCGGCAACGGGTGCAATCGTGCCGTCAAGATTGAGTTCGCCGACAACGGTGTAGGACGACAACGCATCGGCCGGGATCGCGCCGAGCGCCGCCATCAGGCCGAGCGCGATCGCCAGATCGAAATGGCTGCCCTCCTTGGGCAGATCAGCCGGCGCGAGATTGACCGTGACCTTCTTCGGCGGCAGCGCAAGGCCGGATGCGTGCAGCGCTGCCTGAACCCGCTCCCGGCTTTCGGCCACAGCCTTGTCAGGCAGGCCGACGATATGCATCAGCACCTTGCCGGGTGCGATCATCACCTGCACCTCGACAGGTACGCCTTCAATGCCTTGAAACGCCACCGTGCTGACGCGCGCTACCATGCCCTATCCCCTGTCGCAGAACGCGTTTGCCGTTACCTGCCCCGATCAGCAAACTTCGGGTTGCAATCTGGCACAAGACAAGGAATGAAACAAGAACAATAAACGAACAAAAACCTCCCCGGTCATGCCGAAATCATCGGCATGACCGGGTGCGCATTATTGTCCAGCTCGAAAGCTTGGTAGGGACTGCTGATCAGGCCCGTTTGGCTTCGATCGCGTCCCAGAGCAGGCTCGCGATATCCGCGCCGCCAAAACGCTTTACTTCGCGGATGCCGGTCGGCGACGTCACGTTGATTTCGGTCATGTAGTCGCCGATGACGTCGATGCCGACGAGCAGAAAGCCGCGCGCCCTCAACGCCGGGCCGATGCGGGCGCAGATTTCCTTCTCACGCGCCGTCAATTCGGTGGCTTCGGCGCGGCCGCCGACATGCATGTTGGAGCGGGCATCGTGTTCGGCCGGCACGCGGTTGATTGCGCCGACCGGCTCGCCGTCGACGAGGATGATGCGCTTGTCGCCCTTACGCACGTCAGGCAGATACTGTTGGGCGATGAAGGGCTCGCGGAAGAGCTGGCCAAACATTTCGAGCAGAGACGAGAGATTGCGGTCGTCGCGCGTCGAGTGGAAAACGCCGGCGCCGCCGTTGCCGTAGAGCGGCTTCAGGATAATGTCGCCCATCTCCTCGCGGAAGCGGCGGATTTCGCCGGCATCCCGGGTGATCAGCGTCTTCGGCATGAGATCGGCAAATTCGGTGACGAAGATCTTTTCCGGCGAATTGCGCACCCAGGCCGGATCGTTGACGACGAGGGTCTTCGGGTGGATGCGCTCAAGCAGATGCGTCGAGGTGATATAGGCCATGTCGAAGGGCGGGTCCTGGCGCAGCAGCACCACGTCCATGGTGGAGAGATCGACACGCTCCGGCTCACCGAGCTCGAAGTGATCGCCCTTGACGTCGCGCAGGATCATCGGCTCGACTGATGCATAGACCTTGCCGTCGCGCATGCTGAGGCGCTCGGGCGTGTAATGGAAGAGCTTGTAGCCGCGGTTCTGCGCCTCGAGGCTCATGGCGAAGGTCGAATCGCCCGCAATATTGATGCTCCGGACATGGTCCATCTGGACCGCAACATTCTTGATACCAGCCATAGTCAGCCCTCGCTCGAATTTGCGGACAGATGTAGGTCGGCCCGTCCGCAAACGCAACGGCTATTCAAGGACTTCGATCAAGGCACTTTTTGCCTCAGGGTCGGCCGCCGTCAGGCGGCAAGGCCCTGGCTCTGCGCGCCGCCCTGCCGGACGAGGTTGCGCAGGCGATAAGCCACGGTCAAAGGCTTCGGGAACGGCTTGCGGCAGAAAGCCACCTTGCGCAGGTAGCGGTCGATACGCCACGTCGCCCAGGTGCCACCGGCGAAATAAGCGACGTCACCGGCGCTCAGCGTGCGCTCGACACCATCTTCCGTGGTGATATGCACCTCGCCTTCGAGGATCATCACCGTTTCGTCCCAGCCGAAAAACCAGCGGAATTCGCCCGCCGTGCAATCCCAAAGGGCGGTGACAGCGGCGTCATCCCGCCCGCGCGAATGCTCGGCGATGCGGGCGACCGGGTTGCCCGACAGGATCCAGGACCGCTCGATCGGCGATGGTTTCATTTCCATTTCGCCGCTCGCACCAGCCACGAAGCTCTTCGTTTGCGGCATCGTGACGACGACCGGCACGGCACGCGCAGCAAAGGCCGCCATGCTCGCCAACATCAGTTTCAAGACCATACAATCCCCCAAAGATTCCATGCGCGTCCAAGATGTCATCGCATGGAAGGGGTAACGGCGCGGTTCATGAAATATGGCGCATTTTAACGATTGCAACAATCAGGCAAAGAAACCCTCGATTGTGCAGACGACGACGTCGTGATCGGACAATGGCTTGCCCTCGTCGTTGAGAGAGGAAACAAGATGGCTCTCGCCGATCTTCAGGCCGCGGGTGATGAACCAGTCGAGCTTCATGGCGCGATCCGGAAAGCGCGTGATCAGGCTCGGGCGCGTGCTCGTCTGATCAAGCGGGCCGCCGTGGCATTCGAAGCCGCGGCCCTCGGCCATGGCAAACAGCGTATCGGTCGAATAATCGCCGCCGGTGTGGTTGCCTGTGTTGAGGTCGCCGCCGATCAGGATCGGCAGGCCGGGCGCGAAACTTTCGACCGCATCCATCAACGCCGCCATCTGCCGCTCGCGATAGGCAGCAGTCGCGACGCTCTCCAGATGAACCGAAACAGCAACGAGGGGACCGGCCTCGGTCTCGACGATGGCGCCGACGGCACAGCGATCACCGATGCGCGGCTGTTCATTGCTGTCGTTGAACCAGACGGCTTCGCCCGGCAGACGGATCATGAACGCATCCTTCAGGGCCACGGAGGCCATCAGTGCATTGCCGTGAAAGCCCTTCTCGTTGAAATCGTCGCGGCAGTAGGAACGCTCGATTTCCGACCCGAGGCTGAGTTCGAGAAATTCGACGCCATAGGCATAGTTCATGCCGAGTTCGCCGGCGATGACGGCTGTCGGGTCGCGCTGCTCGGTGCGGGCCATGCCTTCGTCCATTTCCGACAACAGCACCAGCGGCGCACCCGTGGCCCGCAGCTTGACGGCGCTTTCCTCGGGAAACAGGCAACGCTCGAGATTCCAGGCAGCGACCGCAAAAGGAAAGGACAAGGCTCCCACCTTGGCTTCCTGCCCGCCGATGCGCACCGTATTCAAGCAGGCAAGCGATGCGAGCTTTGCGGCATGAACGGCCGGGGTCTTTTCGAGCGAAACGAAACTCTCGCGCTCCTCCTGCGAGGGAGCGGTGAAGGCGGAAACGGTGTTGCGGATCATGATGGGGCCTGTCGAAATGAAATGAGGAGCGCAGAGGGAGAAATCACTGGCGCTGGTCGCCCGGCAATAGGCTGATTTTGTGACGGTCCTGTTACGCCTCGCTCAAAACGCATCCGGAAAATGCTGCGGCCAGCGGCCGGGCAACATCGCAACGATGTCATAGCGTTGCGAAAGACGGGCAAAGTCCGGCTCGCGCGCAAGCCAGAGATCGCTCGCGGCGCGGATGCGCCTTTGCGAGGAGAAGGAAACGGCGTCGATCGCCTCCTGTGCGCTGCGCCGCGACTTGACCTCGACGAAGACGGCAAGATCGCCCTTGCGAGCGATGATATCGATTTCACCAAGCTTGGTGCGGTGCCGGATCGCCAGGATGCGATAACCCTTGAGCATCAGGAAGGCTGCGGCGAGATATTCCGCGACATGGCCGCGTCGCCACGCCTTTTGTCGTTTCAGTCTTTCGCCTGCCTCGGGCTTCGTATCAGCCATGGCGCTCCTTCATGTCGAGCAGGCGCTGGTAAAGCTCCTTGCGCGGCAGACCGGTGAGGCGCGCGGCGGCGGCGGCGGCCTTTGCCGTCGGCATCGTCCCCGAGAGGTCGGTAAGGATGGCGTCGATATCGGCTTCAGCCGGGGCGCTTTCCGCCGGCGGGCCGACGAGCCAGACGATTTCGCCTTTCACATTGTCGACTGTTTCATAGAATGCGGCGAGCTCGGATAGCGTGCCGCGCCGGAATTCCTCGAACGTCTTCGTCAACTCGCGGCAGACGGCGCCTGCGCGCTCGCCCCCCAGCACATCGGCGGCGGCGACAAGGGTTGCGGCGATGCGATGCGGCGATTCAAAGAAGATGAGCGTTGCAGGCACGCCCGCAAGTTCGGCCAACCGATCACGCCGACCCTTATCCTTGGCGGGCAGGAAGCCGGCGAAGAAGAAGGCGTCGTTGGGCAGGCCGGAGCCGACGAGGGCGGAGAGCGGTGCCGAAGCGCCGGGAATGGGAACGACCTTGTATCCCGCCTCGATCGCCTGCACCGCCAACCGATAGCCGGGATCGGAGACCAGCGGCGTGCCGGCATCCGACACCAGCGCCACCGAACGGCCAGCCTCCAGCGCCTGAAGCAGCCGCGGACCGGCCTCATCGGCATTGTGCTCGTGATAGGCATAGGGCTTGTTCTGGATGCCGTAACGATCGAGCAGGACACGAGTGACGCGCGTATCCTCGCAGGCAAGAACGTCGGCACCGGCCAGCGTCTCCAGTGCTCTCAGCGTGATATCGCCGAGATTGCCGATCGGCGTGGCGACGAGATAGAGCGCCGGCTCGAGGGGACGGGCCGGAATCTGGTTGTTGTGCAGGCGGAAACTGCGCGTCCCGCCGCTGGATTGCTCTTCGTTCATGCCGATCCTGAATTCGCTTGGGATAAGCAGCCTTTATGGGCGAGCCGCGCACGGACGGCAAGAGCGGTGCAATTCCTGTGGAGCATTGTCGACGAAATGTCGAATTGGCCCTTGGCAATTGATCCATGCCTCTTGCATTCGCATGGAGAAGTCTGCCAAGTTGCCTGTCCAATCTTTCGGGCCTCGTCCGAAAACATGTCGCTCGGGCGCCTCGGGCTGCCCGGCAAGTCACGGTCGAAAGCGGTAGCATCCATGCGTATTACAATTGAGCGGTCAAACCTCCTGAAGTCGCTGAACCACGTGCATCGCGTGGTCGAGCGTCGCAATACGATCCCGATCCTGTCCAACGTCCTGCTGAAAGCCGAAGGCGCGAGCCTCGACATGAAGGCAACCGACCTCGATCTGGAAATCACCGAGGCGACGCCGGCCAACGTTGAGCAAGCCGGTGCCACCACGGTTCCCGCACATCTGCTCTACGACATCGTGCGCAAGCTGTCCGACGGCTCGGAAGTGCTGCTTGCCACCAATGCCGACGGCAGCTCGATGACGGTTGCCTCGGGCCGCTCCAAGTTTTCGCTGCAATGCCTGCCGGAATCCGATTTCCCGGATCTGACCGCCGGCAGCTTCAGCCACTCCTTCAAACTGAAGGCGGCAGATCTGAAGATGCTGATCGACCGCACGCAGTTTGCGATCTCCACCGAAGAAACCCGCTACTACCTGAACGGCATCTTCTTCCATACGATCGAAAGCGATGGCGATCTGAAGCTTCGCGCCGTTGCCACCGACGGCCATCGCCTCGCCCGCGCCGATGTCAGCGCTCCCTCGGGCTCGGAAGGCATGCCCGGCATCATCATTCCGCGCAAGACGGTCGGTGAGCTGCAGAAGCTGGTGGACTCTCCGGATGCGATCGTTACCGTCGAGGTTTCAGACGCCAAGATCCGCCTGACGATCGGTTCCATCGTCATGACCTCGAAGCTGATCGACGGCACCTTCCCCGACTACCAGCGCGTCATACCCACAAATAACGACAAGGAAATGCGCGTCGATTGCCAGAGCTTCGCCCAGGCCGTCGACCGCGTCTCTACGATCTCGTCCGAGCGTGGCCGCGCCGTCAAGCTGGCGCTCTCCGACGGCCAGTTGCTCCTCACCGTCAACAACCCGGATTCGGGAAGTGCGACGGAAGAAGTTGCTGTCGGCTATGAGATGGATGCGATGGAAATCGGCTTCAATGCCAAGTACCTGCTCGACATCACCGCTCAACTTTCGGGTGATTCAGCCGTGTTCCTGCTGGCGGACGCCGGCTCTCCGACGCTCATTCGCGACACGGCTGGCGACGATGCGCTCTATGTCCTGATGCCGATGCGCGTATAAACGAAACCAAAGCGCCCTTTCATGCGTTTCTTCAACGCGAGGGCGCTTTTATTTGGTCCTTTTCGGATTGCGACATTTTCTCTTGTTATTGCGTCATCGCATTGCAAGATTTTAGATAAGCGGTATGTAAGTCGCGACCGTAACATCTAGTGGGGGAGAGCATGGCGCTGCGTCTCAAGGAACGGCTTGGCAAGAAATTCGACGAGGAAATCCGTTTCTTCAAGGGCATGATGCAAGGGCCGAAGACCGTCGGTTCGATTGCGCCGACGTCGTCGATCACTGCCCGCAAGATGGCGAGCGTCATCAACACCCAGTCCGGCCTGCCGGTGCTGGAACTTGGACCGGGTACGGGAGCGATCACCAAGGCGATCCTCGGACGCGGCGTCGAGCCGAAGAACCTGGTCGCCATCGAATATTCGACCGACTTCTACAATCATCTCGTCAAACTCTATCCCGGTGTCCATTTCATCAATGGCGATGCCTTCGATCTCGACAAGACGCTTGGCGTGCTGCGCGGCCAGACCTTCGATTCCGTCGTTTCGGGCATTCCACTCCTCAATTTCCCGATGAAGGCGCGTGTGGCGCTGCTCGAAAGCCTGCTGGATCGCATGCCCGCGGGCCGTCCCTTCGTGCAGATTTCCTATGGGCCGGTGTCGCCGATCATCGCCAAACCCGATCGCTACCACATCCGCCATTTCGACTTCATCGTGCGGAACATTCCTCCGGCCCAGCTCTGGGTCTATAGCCGCGGCTGAGACAGTCCATGCACGCTCTTTATATTACGCACCCGCAGGTGCGCATCGATCCCGACGTTCCTGTGCCGGAATGGGGACTTTCCGAGATCGGAGCGGCAAGGGCGAGAGCGGCGGCAATTCATCCCTGGGCCTATAAACTTGGGCTGATCGTCTCCAGCGCCGAACGCAAGGCGATAGAAACTGCCGAAATTCTGGCAGCGACGAGCGGTGCGCCCGTCGAGATCATCGAGGCGATGCACGAGAACAACCGCAGCGCCACCGGGTTCCTGGCACCTCCCGAATTCGAGAGGGCGGCAGACTGGTTCTTTGCCCATCCGCATGAGAGCTTCAAGGGTTGGGAGCGCGCCATCGATGCGCAAGCGAGGATCGTTTCCAATGTGGACGCCGTTCTGGCACGGCACGATCCGAAAGTGCCGATCGCCTTTGTCGGCCACGGCGGCGTCGGTACGCTGCTGAAATGCCATCTCGAGGGAAAGCCGATCGCGCGACAGGGCGACCAGCCGCCGGGTGGCGGCAATCTTTTCTGTTTCGATCTTGCGAAGCGCGCCGTCTCATGCGACTGGACACCCATTGAAGACTGGATTGGATGGGCTTGATATGACCGCACGCGACCGCTTGATCGTTGGACTGGATGTTCCAAACCTTCAGGAGGCCGAGAAAGTGGTCGGCGCCCTCGGCGACGATATTCTCTATTACAAGATCGGCTATCAGCTCGCCTTTGCCGGCGGCCTGGAATTCGCCCGCGATCTTGCCGCTGACGGCAAGAAGATCTTTCTCGACATGAAGCTGCTCGACATCGACAACACGGTCGCCTCCGGCGTCGAGAACATCGTCAAGATGGGCATGTCGATGCTGACGCTGCACGCCTATCCGAAGGCGATGAAGGCGGCCGTCGAGGCGGCCAGGGGCTCGGATCTCTGCCTGCTCGGCGTCACCGTGCTGACGTCGATGGACGAACAGGATCTGATCTCGGCCGGTTATGAATATGATCCGCATACGCTGGTGCTGCGTCGTGCCGAGCAGGCACATCTCGCCGGTATGGGCGGTATCGTCTGTTCGGCGGAAGAATCTGCCGCGGTCCGCAAGATCATCGGCCCCGACATGGCGCTCGTGACACCTGGCATTCGGCCTGATGGCAGCGACAAGGGCGACCAGAAGCGTGTCATGACGCCGGCTGCGGCTATCAAGGCAGGCTCGAGCCATCTTGTCGTCGCCCGGCCGATCGTCAAGGCTGCCGATCCGAAGGAGGCCGCTCGCGCGATCCTCGCCGAGATCGGCGCCGCAATCTGAAAATACGCCAGCAAGCAGGGAGGAACATATGCCAAAAGGATATTGGATCGCACGCGTGGATGTGCGCGACCCCGAGCACTACAAGGATTACGTCGCCGCCGCGAAGCCCGCCTTCGAAAAATACGGCGCAAACTTCCTGGCGCGCGGCGGTGCTTTCACGCCGCTTGAGGGGCCGGCACGCGGCCGCAACGTCGTGATCGAATTTCCATCGCTCCAGCATGCCGTCGATTGCTACAACTCGCCGGAATACCAGATTGCCGCCAAAATCCGCCAGCAGGTGGCCGATGCGGAAATGGTCGTCGTCGAAGGGGTTTAACCCCTTCGAAACGCGACGCTGCAACGCAGCGCGATTGCACTTCACCTCGGCGCTCGGATCGGCTAAGACGAAACCATATAAGCCCACTCAAAGCCTTTCGAGGAGCCTGCCATGACCCTGTCCAACCTCCCGCCGCTCGTTACCGTGTTCGGAGGATCAGGCTTCATCGGACGGCACGTCGTGCGTGCGCTTGCCAAGCGCGGGTATCGCATCCGTGTTGCCGTGCGCCGTCCCGATCTTGCGGGTTTCCTGGTGCCGCTCGGCAATCTCGGCCAGATTTCGATCGTTCAGGCCAATGTGCGCTACCGCAACTCCATCGACCGTGCCGTCGAAGGCGCGCAGCATGTCGTCAATTGCGTCGGCATCCTGGCTGAAAGCGGCCGCAACACCTTTGACGCCGTACAGGAATTCGGTGCTAAGGCCATCGCCGAGGCTGCTCGCGGCGTCGGCGCTTCGCTGACGCATATTTCGGCGCTCGGCGCGGATACCAAGTCACCGTCCGCCTACGCCCGCACCAAGGCTCGCGCAGAAACGGCCATCCTGTCGATCAAGCCTGACGTCGTGATTCTGCGCCCATCGATCGTTTTCGGACCGGAAGACGAGTTCTTCAACAAGTTTGCCGACATGTCGCGCACGGCCCCATTCCTGCCGTTGATCGGTGGCGGCAAGACGAAGTTCCAGCCCGTTTACGTCGAAGATATCGCTGAAGCCGTTGCCCGCAGCGTCGACGGCAAGCTGAAGGCCGGCACGACCTACGAACTTGGCGGCCCGGAAGTCCTGTCCTTCCGCGAATGTCTCGAGACCACGCTTTCGGTCATCAGCCGGAAGAAGGCGCTCGTTTCCATCCCCTTCGGCCTCGCCTCGCTGATCGGCTCGATCGCGTCGCTGATCCCGCTGGTCAAGCCGCCGATCACTTCCGACCAGGTCACGCTGCTGAAGAGCGACAATGTCGTTTCCAAGCAGGCGGAAGCCGAGGGACGGACGCTGAAGGGCATCGGCCTGCTGCCGACGCTGCTCGTCTCCGTGCTGCCGTCCTATCTCGTGCGCTATCGCCCGCAGGGTCAGTTCACCGGCTCGGGCAAAGCAGCCTAACGATTCGGAATTTCCGTCGCATCCAAGCGCCGCCCGGCTTTGCCGTGCGGCGTTTTTTATTGTCGAAAACGGCCGAACTGGGTGCCTTAGGTCTCGTTGAAGCCTCGCGATACACAGCTTAGCGTTGCCTAAAAGACGCACTGCGGAAATAGTGGCATTAACGTCAAATTTAATATGAACATTTATTGCTATTGCTCACTTCACTGACTAACAAGGCCGCGCGTCGCGAGCTTGCATAACGAACCGATCGTGGCGCGCTTCACACTTCTGCGGAAAGGCATTTTTCGATGGGCAAGTCTATCGCGCTTCTGTTTGCGTGCGCGGCACTGGTGATTCTCGCAGGCTCTTTCGTCGCCCGCGGCAGTATCGCCTCGGTGAAGGGCGAATGCGCGCCGACCTACGGCGTCGATCCCTGCACGACGGGCTCTATCAACGCCTCCTCAAATTAATGGGCATGAAAAAGGCCGGTTCTCACCGGCCTTAATTGTTTCCACGATCGCCATGGCGGACCGTTTGCTTCAGCCGAAGTAAAGTCCGATCAAGCCGACGGTGCCGACGGCAATACGCCACCATGCGAAGGGGGCGAAGCCGCGGCGGGAAACGAAATCGAGCAAGGCTCGCACGACGAACAGCGCTGAGACGAAGGCGGTGACGAAGCCGATGACGATCAGCAGGCCCTGGTCCATGCTCAGATCATGCCGGCTCTTCCACAGATCCAGTGCAAAGGCGCCTGCCATTGTGGGCATGGCGAGGAAGAATGAGAATTCTGCGGCCGAACGCTTGTCGGCGCCGAGCAACAGCGCACCGACGATGGTGGAGCCGGAGCGCGATGTCCCCGGAATCATCGCCAGGCACTGGAAGAAGCCGATCTTGACCGCCATCGGCCAGGAAAACTCGTAGGCGCTGGTGTATTTCGGCTTGAACTTGATCCTGTCGACGCCAAGCAGAACGAAGCCGCCAAGGATCAGCGAAA
Source organism: Rhizobium sp. ASV8 (assembly GCF_016429255.1). GTDB lineage: Bacteria > Pseudomonadota > Alphaproteobacteria > Rhizobiales > Rhizobiaceae > Rhizobium. The sequence goes on along the minus strand of NZ_JAELUG010000058.1, from coordinate 25,382 downwards.
TACAGACGACCTTCGGCGAATCGAACAGCACGGTCTTGATGAAATCATGGGCGAGAGCGCCGATCACCGCCGCCGGCAGGAAGCCGAACAGGACGGCCAGAACGAAATGGCGGGCCTTGACGCTGACGGGGAGCGCCTTGGCGATCTGAACGAGCCGGTTGAAATAGACGAGCAGGATGGCGAGAATCGCACCGAGCTGGATGAGAACGTCGAAAGTGGCAGCTTCTTCGAAGCCGAGAAAATGTCCGAGCAATATCAAATGTCCGGTGGAGGAGACCGGAATGAACTCCGTAAGTCCCTCCACAAGACCCAAAACCAACGCGATAATAATTTGTTCAGCCATATCGTGTCCTTTGTCAAACGGCAGGGCGGCCCGATTCGCTTGTGCAAACTAGGCCAAGCTCCTATAGCTTCAACCCATGACACATGACTAGGGCCGCGAGATCGCGACCCGAAAAACTCCGTAGCACCAATCAGAAACACCCGAGTAGCAATGCCGACGCTTTATCATCACCCAATGTCATCTTCATCTCGGTTCGTCCGGCTGATCCTGACCGAATATGGTTATCAGACGGAGCTGATCGACGAGCAGATTTGGGAAAAGCGCCGCGACTTCCTGGCGCTCAACCCTGCGGGAACGTTGCCCGTCTACGTCGATGACAGCATGAGAGCGCTCTGTGGCGCCTCCGTCATTTCGGAGTATCTCGACGAGACGCACGGCGTGCTGAAACGCGACCGCCGGCTTCTGGCCGAAGACCCCTTCCAGCGTGCCGAGATTCGCCGGCTGACGGAATGGTTCATGCAGAAGATGGAGCAGGACGTCACGCGGCCGCTGACGCGCGAACGCGTCTTCAAGCTGCAGATGACCGCCGAACAGGGCGGCGGCGCGCCCGATTCCAAGGTTATGCGGATGGCGCGCGGCAATATCCGCCAGCATATGAAATATCTGTCCTGGCTCGCCGGCTCCCGGCAGTGGCTCGCCGGTGATCGGCTGAGCTATGCCGATCTTGCGGCCGCCGCCTCGATTTCCGTGCTGGATTATCTCGGAGAGATCGACTGGACGGAATCACCGATCGCCAAGGAATGGTATCAGCGGCTGAAGTCGCGCCCGTCCTTCCGGCCGATCCTGGCAGAACGCGTGCGTGGCGTCACTCCGGTTTCTCATTACGCCGATCTGGATTTCTAGAGCCTTTTCGTTTTGAGCGGAGTCGCGAAAGTGCTCTGTCTCTTGGTTTTCACGCAATTCCGGACGCAAAACCGCCGCGAGCTTTTGCTGGAATTGCTCTAGCGAGGGCTTGTCATGCCCGTGGATCGTGAAGCGGAAAAAGCCGGAAAGCGGCGAAGCGCGCTGACCGCCTTCCTGCGCGAGGAAGCGCGGGCGCAAGGTTTCGATCTTTGCCGCATCACGCGACCGGATGCCATTCCCGAGGCCGCCGTCAGGCTCGGAGAGTTTCTGGACAAAGGCCATCACGGGACGATGGGCTGGATGGAGGAAACGCGTGACCGGCGGGCCGATCCTCGTGTCCTCTGGAGCGAGACACGCTCCATCGCAGTCTTCGGCCTCAACTACGGTCCCGATCAAGATCCGCGCGGCATTCTGGAGAAGCCCGACAAGGCCGCCATTTCCGTTTACGCCCGCAATCGCGATTATCACGATGTCATCAAAGGACGGCTGAAGGAAATCGCGACCCGCTTTGCCGCGAAGTCGAAAGAAGATGTCAAAGTCTTCGTCGATACGGCACCCGTCATGGAAAAGCCGCTCGCCGGTGCTGCCGGCCTCGGCTGGCAGGGCAAGCATACCAATCTCGTCAGCCGCGCTTTCGGGTCATGGTTGTTCCTCGGCTCGATGTTCACCACGGCCGATCTCGAGCCGGACCAGCCTGAAGTCGATCATTGCGGCTCCTGTCGCGCCTGTCTCGACGCCTGTCCGACGGCCGCCTTTCCTGCCCCCTATCAGCTCGATGCGCGCCGCTGCATCTCCTATCTCACCATAGAACATAAAGGACCGATCGATCCGGCGCTTCGGCCGATGATCGGCAACCGCATCTACGGCTGCGACGACTGTCTTGCCGCCTGCCCATGGAACAAGTTTGCAAGTTCTGCCTCGGAGATGAAGCTGGTCGCGCGCGAGGACCTGAAGGAGCCATCGATCGCCTTTCTACTTGATCTGGACGACCCAACCTTCCGTACGTTCTTCAGCGGCTCGCCGGTCAAGCGTATCGGCCGGGACCGGTTTATCCGCAATGTCCTCATCGCCGCCGGCAATTCCGGTGAACGGTCCCTCATAGAGAAATGCCGCGAACTGGCTGGCGATGCCTCGCCTGTCGTGCGGGGAATGGCAGTCTGGGCATTGTCGAGGTTGATGACGACTGGCGAGTTCCAGGTATTTGCGGCACAAAGGCATGACGAAGCGGACGAAGAGGTTCGCGCGGAGTGGAAACTGGCAGGGGTATGATAATGCATGTGATGATTTTCGGCTGCGGCTATTCTGGGACCGCCATCGCCAAAGCTTTCGCCGAAGACGGCGTCCGCATCACCGGCACGACCCGCTCTGCCGAGAAGGTCGCATTGCTGGCCAAGGAAGGCATCGAAGCCTTCGTCTTCGATGGCGAGACGCTCGCCCCCGCTCTGGCCGAGGCGATGCAATCGGCAACGCATCTGGTGCAATCGATCTCGCCGGGGAAATCGGGCGATCCGCTGCTGCGGTTGGCGCAATTGAATCTCAAGGCGCTGATGCCGAAGCTGGAATGGGTCTGCTATCTCTCGACGGTCGGCGTCTATGGCGACCACAAGGGCGCCTGGATCAGCGAGCAAACCTCGTTACATCCGATCGCCGATCGCTCCGTCGAGCGTGTTGAGGCAGAAGACGGCTGGCTACGCGTCGGCGTCAGGCTTGATCTGCCCGTCTCCGTTCTCAGGCTTTCCGGTATCTATGGCCCGGGCCGCAACGCTTTCTGCAATCTGGAAAGAGGCACGGCCCGGCGACTGATCAAGGCGAACCAGGTTTTCAATCGCATCCGTGTCGAGGATATCGGCGCCTGCGCCCGCTTCCTGTCCGATCGCAAGCTCGGCGGCATATATAATGTCACCGACGACGAACCGGCGCCGCCACAGGACGTGGTCGCCGAAGCTGCTCGTCTGATGGGCATCGAACCGCCGCCGGAGCAGCCCTTCGAAACGGCTGAACTGAGCCCGATGGCACGCTCCTTCTACGGTGAGAACAAGCGTGTTTCGAATGCGAAATTGCGCGCGCTGGGCTTTGCATTTCGCTACCCAGAGTATCGCATGTCCCTTGCGGAACTGTGGTCTTCCGGACGCTGGCAGGGTTGAAAAACCGCCTTCACGCATCAGTGAATTCGCATGAAAATTCCTACTTGGCCGGCTAGCCTAGTTCAATTTTCCCCGCATTTATGGTTAACGACCTCTAAATTGGCACAAGTGCGGCAGCAATTGTGGCGAAGCCGCAAAATTATTTTTCCGAAATTTGTGATCCCGGGCATTGCGGCATGCTCGTCGGAAAAATCATTCCAATTTTAACTGATTCTATTAGGTTTTTTCCATAACCGAGCAAATCCGCTGAATAGTCACAGTATTTGCCATGATTCACAAATGTTACAGTCTGTAATATTCCGTGATCACTGGCGGCACTTTTTCGCCATTTTTGGCCGGATTTAAGCCCCACCGCCTACCCAGGGCGCAAGTTCAATAGCTTGAGGGAAAAAACGGTTTGAAGAAAATCGCACGTTCTTTGGCAATCGCCGCAACTATATCCGCCTCCTTTGCTGTCGTTTCGACTCCGGCATTTGCATCCGCTGGCTGCGGGGGCGCTTCATGGTACGGAGGAAGCTCCAAGACTGCTTCCGGGGAACGTATGAGTTCCAGAAATCTTACTGCCGCCCACCGTTCGCTTGCCTTCGGCACGCGCCTCAGGGTCACCAACAAGCATAACGGCCGCAGCGTCGTCGTTCGCATCAACGACCGCGGGCCTTTCATTCGCGGACGCGTTCTCGATCTCTCCCGCGCCGCCGCTCAGGACATCGGCATGGTCTCTTCCGGCACCGCCAAGGTCTGCTACGAGGTCGTCGCCTCGAAGTAATCGTCGATCAGGGTTGGAAGCGTAAGGCATTTCGGCACGACGCTTGCTCTCTCCGCCAATCGCGGCTACCACGCGGTTGCGACGTTTCAATAATCTGCCGCCATGTACGGCATTCGTGCGGATTGATGAGACGTCAGCGATAGTTTGGCGGCGCATTCCGTTTCCCGATAAGCTCCGCTGAGTTTCGGGATCATGCGCAAGCAGGAGAAGAGTGAATGCGTCTGGGCGGCCGATTGCAGGGGGCCATCGAAGTTCTTGCCGATATAGAAGCGCGCAAGCGACCGGTGGCCGACGCCCTGAAGGATTGGGGCCTTGCCCATCGCTTCGCCGGTTCCGGCGACAGGGCCGCGATCGGCAACATCGTTTACGACGCCTTGCGCATGCGGTTATCCCATGCCTGGCTGATGGGAGACGACAGCCCTTCGGCGCTTGCCCATGCCGTGCTCTTTCGCCAGTGGGGCCTGACGCCGGACGCGCTTGCCGCAGAACTCGATGGCGACAAGTTCGCTCCTGAGGCGCCAGGCGCCGAGGCTCTGGCCGGCTTTGTCACTCGCAAGCTCGAGGACGCGCCCCGGCACATCCAGGGCGACATCCCCGAATGGGTCGAAGCCTCGTTCCAGCGCGCTTTCGGCGATAGCTGGCTTTCCGAGGCACAGGCTCTTTCAGAGCGCCCCACGCTCGACCTTCGCGCCAACGCGCTGAAGGCGGACCGCGCCAAGGTGGTGAAGGCGCTGGAGCGCGCAGGCGCACAAGCATCCAAAATCGCTCGTTTCGGCATCCGCATTCCAGCCGGCGAAGGCGCATCCCGTCTTCCTAACGTCACAGCTGAGCTTTCGTTCCAGAAAGGCTGGTTCGAGGTGCAGGACGAAGGCTCTCAGATCGTGGCCGATCTCGTTCTGCCCGAAGAGGGCGACCAGGTGCTCGACTATTGCGCCGGCGGCGGCGGTAAGACGTTGGCCATGTCGGCTGCCATGCACAACAAAGGTCAGGTGCACGCCTATGACAGCGATCGCCGGCGGCTGGCACCGATCATCGAGCGGCTGAAGCGTGCCGGAACCCGCAACGTCCAGGTCCATGACGAGCGCAATGGCCTGCTGGCGCTGCGCGGCAGGTTCGACAAGGTTCTCGTCGACGCACCTTGCACCGGCACCGGCACCTGGCGCCGGCGGCCGGATACGAAATGGCGGCTGACGCAGAAAAATCTCGACGAGCGGACCAGCCAGCAGCAAGAGGCTCTCGCACAGGCTGGCGAATTCGTCCGCCCCGGCGGCTCACTTCTTTACGTCACCTGCTCGGTATTGCCGGAGGAGAACGAGGCTCAAGTCACTCGCTTCGCCAGCCAGAACCCGGATTTTGAAATCGTGGAAACCCTGAGCGCCTGGGAAAAGCTGTTCGGCAAGGATACGCCAAGGCCGCTTTCTTCGGACGGCAAGACCATTACGCTGACGCCCGCCTCCACCGACACGGACGGCTTCTTTTTCTGCCGGTTGCAGCGGAAGGCCTGAGCCGCCCTGATCCGGGCCAGCAGCCATGCGGCCGTTTTGCAAGGATCGCCAGGAAACATTCCGGACCGTCAAACGGCGGCTCCGGCAGCGACAGATTGAAGATGCATTACCGGTAATTTCTCAGCTCGATGCGAGCGAGAATGGCGTTTCGCATTCCAGGGCGCGTGGCGATCTCTCAGACTCAGCTCCTGTGCTTCCGCTCTTTGATTTTACGCAGGTCGAGCCGCAAGACCGGGCACCCTTTTGCGCAGGGTGATCTTTACGGCTCAACGGAAATGCAATTGCCGGCTTTTTCAACGTTCCCCATACAATCTTCCGGGAAAAATCCGCCGCGTTTACAACGCCGGAGCCGATGAATTATTGCCTTAAAACAATTCTAAACTAGAGCGTTTGACACAAGTTTATTTTTCATACATGACACAAAATGCCAAGTTTCGACGGTGCCCCCGCCGTCACAGGAGAGGAACATGAAGGTGAAAATCAATTTTGGCGCCGCGCTTGCGGTCGCTGTTGCCATGACTGCCGCATCCGGCCTTCCCGCCCGCGCCGCCACTCCCGAGCCGGCGGCCGTTCTCAAGCATTATACGGACCTGGCACACGCCAAGTATCAAGACTCGCTGACGACGGCGCAGGCGCTCGACAAGGCGATCGACGCCCTGCTTGCCAATCCTAGCGACAAGACGCTGAAGGCGGCGCGTGCGGCCTGGGTCAAGGCTCGCGTTCCCTACGCTCAGACAGAAGTCTACCGCTTCGGCAATCCGATCGTCGACGATTGGGAAGGCAAGGTGAACTCCTGGCCGCTCGATGAAGGCCTGATCGACTATGTCGACGCCTCCTACGGCACCGAAAGCGACGAAAACGCACTCTATGTCGCCAACGTCATCGCCAACAAGACGATCAAGATCAACGGCAAGGATGTCGACGCTTCGCATCTGACGCCGGAATTCCTGTCGGGCACGCTGCATCAGGCCGGCGGTGTCGAAGCCAACGTCGCGACGGGCTATCACGCCATCGAATTCCTGCTCTGGGGCCAGGATTTGCACGGCACCGGACCGGGCGCCGGCGAGCGGCCCGCCACCGACTACGATCTGAAGAATTGCACGCACGGCAATTGCGACCGCCGCGCCGAATATCTGCGCTCCGCTTCGACGCTGCTCGTTGCCGATCTCAAGGATATGGCGGAAAAGTGGGCGCCTGATGGCGAAGCCACCAAGCATGTCCAAGCCGATCCGAAGGCCGGCCTGACCACTATTCTGACCGGCATGGGCTCGCTCTCCTACGGCGAACTTGCCGGCGAGCGCATGAAGCTCGGCCTGCTGCTCCACGATCCGGAAGAAGAGCAGGATTGCTTCTCCGACAACACCTACAACGAGCACAATGGCGACGCCATCGGCATCGCGTCTGCCTATAACGGCAATTACACGCGCGTCGACGGCACCAAGATGAAGGGCCCTTCGCTGCACGACCTCGTCAAGGCCAAGGATCCGGCGCTCGACAAGGAGATGGAAGGCAAGCTCAACGCCACGCTCGATGCCATGAAGGCGCTGGTTCATCGCGGCGAGACGGTCGAGAAGTACGACCAGATGATCGGCGAAGGCAATAAGGAAGGCAACGCCACCGTACAGAAGGCGATCGACGGCCTGCTCGACCAGACGAAGAGCATCCAGCGCGTTATCGCCGCTCTCGACCTCGGCGCGATCAAGCTCGAAGGCTCGGCCAGCCTGGACGATCCGAACGCTGTCTTCAAAAAGAAGTAATGAGGGAGGTGGCAGCGCGACAAGGCGCTGCCACCCTCGACACCCATGATGAATATCCAGGCCAATCGCGCCCTCCTGCCCGCCTTTGCTGCGGGTTTTTTGGTTTTTTCCATCACTCTGGCCGCAGCGGGCATCCTCGACTTCCCGGCGACGCGAACCGACCTTTCTCCCGACCAATTGGAGCGGGTGCGCGACGTAACCCGCGCGACCACGGATTTTTCCAAGGCCGAGCAGTATGAGGCGATGCAAGGCGGCGCACTGACGTCGATCGATCCCGTCACCCGCGATATCTTCTCGCAGCCTTCTGCCAATCTCAGCCTGGAACAGGGCCAGGATTTCCATCTCGGCAATTCCCTCTTTCGCAAGCTCTGGGTCTCCGCTCCATCCTCCACGCAGGCGTCCGATGGGCTCGGGCCGCTGTTCAACGCGCGCTCGTGCCAGAGCTGCCATCTTCGCGACGGGCGCGGACATGGGCTCGAAAAGACAGGAGTGGATGCGACCTCGCTGGTGCTGCGGTTGGCGCGACCGGCGGAAACCCCAGAGGAGGAGCAGGCTGCCAGGGATTTCCGCGCGCTCAACTTTCCGGATTCCACCTACGGCGCTCAATTGCAGGATCTCGCCGTGCCCGGCCTTTCAGCCGAAGGCAAGCTGACGGTCGCCTATAGCGAAGAAACCGTAACGCTTGCCGGCGGCGAGACAGTAACGCTGCGCAAACCGCACTACGGCGTATCCGATCTTGCCTATGGGCCGATGGATCCAACGACGACACTCTCGCCCCGCATCGCTCCGCCGATGATCGGCCTCGGCCTGATAGAGGCCATTCCAGATGCAGATATCCTCGCCAATGCCGACCCGGACGACAAGAACGGCGACGGCATCCATGGCAAGGCCGCCATCGTTCGCGATCATCGCACGGGTGCGATCGCACTCGGCCGCTTCGGCTGGAAGGCACAGAATGCGACGGTGCGCGACCAGGCCGCCGACGCCTTTTCGGTCGATATCGGCATTTCGACGCCGGACCGCCCGAACCCCTATGGCGATTGCACGGCCAAGGAGCCGCGATGCCTTGCCATGCCGAATGGCGTGCAGAAGCGCCTGGGCGATACGGAGGCGCCGGATCCGGTTCTGCCTCTCGTGACCTTCTACTCCGAAAATCTCGCTGTGCCCGCTCGCCGCAAGGCAAGCTTTCCGGATGTACTGCACGGCAAGGAGATGTTTTATCGCTCCGGCTGCGCTTCCTGCCACATGCCGAAATTCGTGACCCGCGACGGCATCAAGGGCAGCGGCGGCAAGGATTCCCACCAGGCGTTCCAGCTGATCTGGCCCTATTCCGATTTCCTGCTGCACGACATGGGCGAAGGCCTCTCCGATGGGCAGCCGGTGGGCGTGGCATCCGCTCGCGATTGGCGCACCCCGCCGCTCTGGGGTATAGGCCTGACCCAAACGGTAAGCGGACGGCAGGCCTATCTGCATGACGGCCGCGCCCACACATTGACCGAAGCCATCCTCTGGCACGGAGGAGAGGCGGAAAAAGCCCGCAACGTATTCGCCGGTCTTTCGAAGGACGATCGGCAAGCCCTCATCAACTTTCTGGAGTCTCTCTGATGCGCCACTGGAAACGTCTTGCCACCAGCCTTCTCCTCACCGTTGCCGCCTTGCCTGCCCATGCCGAGGACGCGACGACCACGGGTGCCGGCCTGAACGAGGCGGCGGTGCCAGCAACCCTGCAGAAGGCGGTCGACGACGTCATTCGTCCCGGCTACCGCGCCATGCATGACTCTGCCTCGAAACTGACCTTGGCTATGAAGGCGCTTTGCACCGACCCCAGCGCCACGACGCTTTCAAGCGCCAAGTCGGCCTTCGGCGATACGGTGAAGAGCTGGTCGCGTATCGAGATCGTCGACACCGGCCCGATCATCGAAAAGAACCGCTTCGAGCACATCCTGTTCTATCCCGACCGAAAAGGCGTCGGCCTCAAGCAGGTGCAGGCGTTGATCGCCAAGGCGGACGAACAGGACACGACGGTCGAGGCCGTCGCCGGCAAGAGCGTGGCGCTAATGAGCATGACGGCGCTGGAATACGTGCTCGATGGCAATGGCTCGGATGTGCTTTCCACCGAAAAACAGAACTTCCGTTGCCGCTATGGTGCCGCCGTGGCCGGCAACATCGAAAAGACAGCCAAGGAGATCGCCGACGAATGGGATGCGCCTGATGGCGTGCAGAAATCCTGGAAGTTTCCCGGCAAATCCAGCAATGACTTCATGGACAACAAGGAGGCTGTTACGGCGCTGCTCGGCATCCTCGTGCATGGTGCTGCCAGTGTTCGCGACCAGCGCCTGGAAACCTTCTACAAGGGCGATGCTGCCGCAGCGCGCCCGAAAATGGCGATCTACTGGCGCTCGGCCAACACCTGGACCTCGTTTGCCGGCAATATCGAAGGCTTGAGGACGCTCTGGGAAAAAGCCGACATGGCGAGCCTGCTGCCGGCGGACAAGCGTGATGTCGCCGGCAAGATCGACAATCTGCTGAACGAACTGGCGAAAACGGCAACCACGATCAATCCGGATATCGAAGCAGCCATCGGCAACGACGGCGAACGCGCCAAGATCGACAAGCTGCTTGCCGTCAGCCGCGATCTCGCGACCAGCTTCAGCGACGAGTATGGCGGCGCGATCGGACTTTCGGCGGGCTTCTCCTTCGCAGATGGAGACTAAGCGCCATGCGGAGCCGCCTCATCGATCGCAGAGCCTTCGTTAGGGGCGCAGGCCTAACCTTCCTCGCCGCGCTCAAGCCCCGTGCATTGATGGCGCTGGAGCGGGCCGACGCGGTCTACGCCTCGGGTGTCCGGGCCGCCGACGGCTCCTTTGCCGTGGCGACAGTAACCGAGCAAGGCCGCATCGTCGATCAGGTCGCCCTTCCCGCTCGCGCGCACGGCATGGCCTTCTCAAAGGCGACAGGCAAGGCGGTCGCTTTCGCCCGTCGGCCGGGCACCTATGCCATGATCTTCGATCCATGGAACAAGGCCGAGCCCATCGTCATCTCAGCCAAAGAGGGTCGGCATTTCTACGGGCACGGCACGTTTTCGCCCGACGGCAGGCTGCTCTATGCCAGCGAGAACGACTTTGACAACAATCGCGGCATCATTGGGCTCTACGACAGCAGCAACCGCTTCGCCCGCATCGGTGAATATGAAACCTACGGCGTCGGCCCGCACGATATGACCGTCTCTGACGACGGCCGATTCCTGATCGTCGCCAATGGTGGCATCGAGACGCATCCGGATTTCGGCCGTACCAAGCTCAACCGCGACCGTATGCAACCGTCGCTGACGCTGATCGACGCCGCCAGTGGCCATCTGATCGAAAAACACACGCTGCCGCCGCAATATGCCCAGGTCTCGACACGCCACGTCGATATCGATGCCAGCGGCCGGGTCTGGTTTGCGTGCCAGTATGAGGGCCACCGCAACGACTTGCCGCCGCTTGTCGGCCATTTCGCCAGGGGCGAGGATCTGACCTTCGTCACGCTCCCCGACGACACGACCCGGGCGCTTGGCAACTATGTCGGCGCCATCGCGGTCAATCGGGCCGAAGACCTCGTTGGCGTGACATCGCCGGTCGAGGGAACCGCTGTGACGCTCGATGCGATAACAGGTAAGGTGCTCAAAGTGGAAAGCGTGCGTGATGCGGCCGGCATAGCGCCGGCACAGCATGGCTTTGCCGTCTCCTCCTATGATGGGGACTTCCTGCGGGAACACAGCGATGTCGCGTGGGATCAGCATATCGTGCGGATCAAACGGCCAGCCTAGACGAGATCGTCGTTGCTGCATAACTCCTCAAATCGGAATCGATTTGAAAGGCTACAGCGACCTTTGCGCGTCATATATGGCGCGCGGCGCTGTGGTGCCGGATGAGACGCAGCAGCGGCGCTCAAAAGGTTTTCCTTTCGCGATAGATGTCCCTTGTCCAAACGGCTGCTCCATGCCAATTTCGCACCCGCGAAAGGGGACGGCATGACAGGGGCAGACAGCAGCGACTTTCGGACGCGCATCCGGACGAGCTTCGACCGGCAGGCGGCGATGGCAACGATCGGCGCGGAACTCACGCGCGTCGAGCACGGTACGGTCGAGATCGAGTTGCCGTTCGATGTGAAGCTGACGCAGCAGCACGGAATACTGCATGCGGGCATCATCGCCGCCGCGCTGGATTCGGCCTGTGGCTTTGCCGCCTATAGCGTTATCGATCCCTCCGCATCGATCCTGACGATCGAATTCAAGATCAATCTCATGTCTCCAGGGCGCGGCGAGCGCTTCCTGTTTCGAGGCGATGTCACCAAGCCCGGCACGACGATCATCGTCGCCGACGGCCGAGGTTATGCGATCGGCGACGGGCCGGCCAAGCTGATTGCCTCGATGACGGGAACGATGATGGTCATCCGGGGCAGAGAGGGTATCAACGGATGAAATTCGAATTGAAGCGCGTCTCGGGCAAATCGATCCTGTTCGTGATGGCGGCCGAGGCGGAATACGGGCCTTTCCTGCGCTCGCGCATCGATCCGCTGATGACGGGCGTCGGCCCGGTCGAAGCGGCGATCGCGCTCACCCGCACCTTCGCCCAGCTCGAGGCCCAGGACGACCTTCCCGATCTGGTGGTTTCGCTCGGCTCGGCCGGCTCCGCCCGGTTGGAGCAGACGGAAGTCTATCAGGTCACCTCGGTTTCCTATCGCGACATGGATGCTTCGCCGCTCGGTTTCGAAAAGGGTCGCACGCCCTTCCTCGACCTGCCGGCGACGATCGAATTGCCGCTGCGTATCCCCGCCATCGCCGAGGGCAGCCTGTCGACGGGCGCCAACATCGTCTCGGGCACGGACGCCTATGAGCGCATCGGCACCGACATGGTGGATATGGAAACCTTCGCGGTACTGCGTGCCTGCCAGGCTTACGACCGGCCACTGATCGGGCTGCGCGGCATTTCCGACGGCCAGGTCGAACTGCAGCGTATTTCCGACTGGACCGAATATCTGCACGTGATCGACCGCAAACTGTCCTACGCGGTCGACGGTCTGTTTACCGCGCTGGAAGACGGCGTATTCTGGTTCTGATAGACTGAAAACCATCAGCGCAATTCCAGGAAAAGTGTGGAGCGGTTTTCCGTCTGGAATTGCGTAAAAAGACACGGAATGTAGGACAATCGGGACAATAAAATCGGCTCCGGCTCGATTTGCCCGATTGCCAGGGAAAGCGCTTTTCATTAAAGGCTCGCCATGACCCAGACAGCACATCCAGACACCGTTCTCATCGTCGATTTTGGCAGCCAGGTTACGCAGCTCATCGCACGGCGCGTGCGCGAAGCCGGCGTCTACTGCGAAATCGTCCCCTTCCAATCCGCCGAAGCCGGCTTCAAGCGGCTGCAGCCCAAGGCCGTGATCCTTTCCGGCAGCCCGGCCTCGACCGTGGACGAAGGCTCGCCGCGGGCGCCGCAGATCATCTTCGACAGTGGCATCCCGGTCTTCGGCATCTGCTACGGCCAGCAGACCATGTGCATGCAGCTCGGCGGCAAGGTCGAGAGCGGCCACCATCGCGAATTCGGCCGCGCCTTCCTAGAAGTCGACAAGGATTGCGCCCTGTTCGAAGGCCTATGGTCGAACGGTTCGCGCCACCAGGTCTGGATGAGCCACGGCGACCGCGTCACCGCGCTGCCCGAGGGCTTCGAAGTGGTCGCCACCTCGTCGAATGCGCCGTACGCCTTCATCGCCGACGAGAAGCGTAGATATTACGGCGTGCAGTTCCATCCGGAAGTCGTCCATACGCCCGATGGCGCCAAGCTGATCGGCAACTTCATCCATAACATTGCCGGCATCAAGGGCGACTGGTCGATGTCGGCCTATCGCGCCAAGGCCGTTCAGGCGATCCGCGATCAGGTGGGCGACAAGCGCGTCATCTGCGCGCTCTCAGGCGGCGTCGACTCTTCCGTTGCTGCGTTGCTGATCCACGAAGCGGTCGGCGACCAGCTGACCTGCATCCTGGTCGACCACGGCCTGATGCGCAAGGACGAGGCGGCAAACGTCGTCGCCATGTTCAGCGAGCACTACAATCTACATCTGCTGCATGTCGACGCTTCCGACCGTTTCATCGGCGAACTGGAAGGCGTGAGCGACCCCGAGACCAAGCGCAAGATCATCGGCCGCCTCTTCATCGAGACGTTCGAGGAAGAGGCCAAGAAGCTCGGCGGCGCCGATTTCCTCGGTCAGGGCACGCTCTATCCCGACGTCATCGAAAGCGTTTCCTTCACCGGCGGCCCCTCGGTCACCATCAAGTCGCACCACAATGTCGGCGGCCTGCCCGAGCGCATGAACATGCAGCTCGTCGAGCCGCTGCGTGAACTCTTCAAGGACGAAGTGCGCGCGCTCGGCAAGGAGCTCGGCCTGCCCGACAGCTTCATCGGCCGCCATCCCTTTCCAGGCCCTGGCCTCGCCATCCGCTGCCCGGGCGGCATCACCCGCGAGAAGCTGGAAATCCTGCGCGAAGCCGATGCCATCTATCTCGACGAAATCCGCAAGGCGGGCCTCTATGACGCCATCTGGCAGGCCTTCGCCGTGCTGCTTCCGGTTCAGACCGTCGGCGTCATGGGCGATGGCCGCACCTACGAATTCGTCTGCGCACTGCGCGCCGTGACCTCTGTCGACGGCATGACCGCGGATTTCTATCACTACGACATGGAATTCCTCGGCCGCGCCGCGACCCGCATCATCAATGAAGTCCGCGGCATCAACCGCGTGGTCTACGACGTCACGTCGAAGCCACCCGGCACGATCGAGTGGGAATAAGCGTATAGTTCGCCAGGGCGGCTCATCTTCCTCACGGAATGTGAGAACCGCTCTGGCGCCTTGCTTCATGCAAATCCCGACGGAAAGCTCCCGCACGCTTTTCCTGAATCCTCCTAGAAAATCACAATAAGCTGTCGGCAATCACCAATCTCGTCCGTCCTCGGAATAGAACCGAAACGAGGAGAGAGCGGTGAGAGAGTTGATCTTGAAAATGTCGATATCGATCGACGGCTTCGTGAGTGACATGGATGGCACCAACAAATGGATGTTCGGCGCCGATCAGGAAGCGAAAAACTGGTCCGTTGAAACCCTGTGGGACGCCGGGCTTCACATCATGGGCAGCCGAACCTTCCGAAGCATGGCTGGCTGGTGGCCGACATCCACAGACATGTTCGCTCCGCCGATGAATCAGATTCCGAAGGTCGTCTTTTCACGGCAAGGGCCGGCGACGCTCGATGAAGTCCGCGCCCATGTGGGGAATAGGCAGTCCGGAGAGCGGCAGTCGGGTGCTGAGAGCTGGGCGGAGGCCTATGTGGCAAGCGGCGATCTGACCGAAGAAATCAGCAGGCTGAAAGCCCAGGATGGCAAACCGATCATAGCCCATGGCGGCGTAAGCTTTGCACGTAGCCTCATCGCCCGCGGATTGATTGACCGGTACGTCCTCTTGGTTTGTCCCGTCGTGCTGGGCAAGGGTTTGTCGTTGTTCTCGGAACTTGATGCGCCGATGCGCCTCAAGCTGGCAAGTTCCAAAGCCTTTCCGGGAGGCGCGGTGGCGCAGATCTACTGCGCTGCGTGAGCTGTCTCGAAAGGAGTTGGCTTTGCCTCATTCCTGTCATGGACGCATACGCCCTGTGATATATGTTGGAACGAGATACACTCCGGCCTCAAGGTCGGGTCCGACGTCTTGAACCACTGACATCGTCGACAGATTGGAGGCTTCCATGACACGCGCGCCAAACTCCAGCCCGGATAGCAGCAAGGCATTCGCGGTGGAGAACGACACCACCGCAGGCTATTGGCACCACCGCCCGGAAAATACCCTGCCGCCGCCGGACATGATGGGCGCCTATATGCGCAACCGTCCCGTGCCTGGGAACCAGGTGGAAGGACGCAAGGCCTGGATCATCGGCAGCGGCATCGCCGGTCTTGCCGCCGCCTTCTACCTGATCCGCGACGGCCGCATGGCGGGAAAAGACATTACCATCCTCGATACGATCGATATCGAGGGCGGCTCGCTCGACGGCGCGGGCAATGCCGATGAAGGCTATATCATCCGCGGCGGCCGCGAGATGAACTGGAACTACGATAACCTGTGGGACATGTTCCAGGACATTCAGGCGCTTGAACTGCCCGAAGGCTACAGCGTCCTCGACGAATACCGGCTGGTCAACGACAACGACCCCAATTTCTCCAAAGCCCGGCTGATGCACAAACGCGGCGAGATCCGCGACTTCTCGACACTTGGTCTGACGCGCTCGCAGCAATGGGAGCTGATCCGGCTACTGCTAAAACGCAAGGAAGACCTCGACGACATCACCATCGAGCAATATTTCAGCGCCGGCTTCCTCGAAACCAATTTCTGGTACCTCTGGCGTTCGATGTTTGCCTTCGAGAACTGGCAGAGCCTGCTCGAGATGAAGCTTTACATGCACCGCTTCCTCGATGCCCTCGATGGGCTAAAGGATATGTCGGCGCTGATCTTTCCCAAATACAATCAGTACGACAGTTTCGTGCGACCGCTCGTCCGGCACCTTCAGGAGCATGGTGTCAAGGTTCAGTTCGGCACTCGCGCCTATGACCTCGACATGGCGATCGACGGCGATGCGCGCACCGTAACGGCGATCCGCGCTGATATCGACGGCAAGGATGATGTCATCGCCGTCGGGCCGAACGATGTGGTGTTTGCGCTGACCGGATCGATGACGGAAGGCACCGCCTATGGCGACATGGAGACCGCGCCCGTGCTTCAGCGCGGACGGCACGAACCCGGCGAGGCCAGCGACTGGACACTGTGGAAGAACCTTGCGCAGAAGTCGCCGATCTTCGGCAAGCCGGAGAAATTCTACGGCGACACCGAAAAATCGATGTGGGAGTCGGTCACGCTGACCTGCAAGCCTTCCCCCTTCGTGGACAAGCTGAAGGAGCTTTCGGTCAACGATCCCTATTCGGGAAAGACCGTCACCGGCGGGATCATCACCTTCACCGATTCCAACTGGGTTCTGAGCTTCACCTGCAACCGTCAGCCGCATTTCCCCGAACAGCCGGACGACGTGCTGGTCGTCTGGGTGTATGCGCTGCTGATGGACAAGGAGGGGAATTACATCAAGAAGCCGATGCCCGCCTGCACCGGCCGGGAGATCATCGCCGAGCTCTGCTATCATCTGGGGATCGAGGATCAGCTCGATGCTGTTGTCGCCAACACCAAGGCGCGCCTTGCCCTGATGCCATACATCACCGCCATGTTCATGCCGCGTGCCGCAGGCGACAGGCCGCATGTCGTGCCGGCAGGATGCACCAACCTGGCGCTGATGGGCCAGTTCGTCGAAACGTCGAACGATATCATCTTCACGATGGACAGCTCGATCCGCACAGCCCGCGTCGGCGTCTACACGCTTCTGGGCCTGCACAAGCAGGTGCCCGACATCAGCCCCGTCCAGTACGACATCCGCACCCTCCTCAAGGCGGCCCGGGCGCTCAACAACGACGAGCCCTTTCCGGGCGAACGCCTGCTTCATCGGCTGCTGGACAAGACCTACTTCTCGCATATCCTGCCGCCGCTGCCGGATCAGGAAACAACGCTGCGTGAGAAAGCCGAAGCGGAACTAGCCGAACTCTTCGGCGCAGGCGGACAAACGGTCGGCCGGGTCATCGGCTGGCTCGAGAAAATCAGGGAAAATCTGGTGTCGCGCAGCAAACGATGAATGAGCCGATCGATAACGCGGAACCGACAAACGGGCTGGCGGAAATTCTGGCGCCTCGTCTGTCGGTGATTTTCTGCGGATTGAACCCTGCGCTTTCGGCGCAGCGGGACGGCCATAATTTTTCCAACCGCAGCAACCGCTTCTGGCGGGTGCTGCATCTTGCCGGCTTCACCCCTCGCCTGCTGCGAGCTGAGGAAGAGCTGGAGATGCTGGAATATGGTCTCGGCCTGACATCGGCGGTCTCCCGCCCGACGAAGAGCGCCAGCGAGCTGAAAAAGAGCGATTACATTGCCGCCGCCCCTGTGCTGGAAGACAAGATCCGGAAGCTTGCTCCGGCCAATCTGGCATTTCTGGGCAAGGCGGCCTACGCCGCAATCAGCCTTCGGACCGATATCGACTGGGGCAAGCAACCAGAGGCATTTGCCGGCACATCGATCTGGGTACTCCCCAATCCGAGCGGCCTCAATCGCGCTTTCGATCTGGTGACACTGACGGAGCATTATCGCGAACTGAAGTTGGCGATCGAACGCGATAAGTCTGTCGTCACATAGTTGCCGCTTCCGGACCAGCGCATGGCCAAGCCAGATGGTGGCGATCAGTTGCCTTACTGCGGCTCAAGCACGCCGATCGTATGCAGCCACCGCTCCACCAGCATCGGCCATTGGCCAATGGGAAGGTTGGTCTTGCGAAGACCGAAGGCGTGGCCACCCTGCGCGTACAGGTGCATTTCCGTCGAGACACCGGCTTTCTGCAGGGCGATGTAGTAGGTCAGCGACTGCTCGATGCCGTCGACATCGTCGTTCTCTGCCTGCACTAGAAAGGTTGGCGGAGTGTCGGGCCTGACGCGGATGTCCGGCCGCAGGCGCATATCCGCCTCGTTGCGATTGCCGCGCTCCTCGTCCTCGTGCATCCATAAATGGCCGGGGTAAAGGGCAATGGCAAAATCAGGCCGACTGCTCAGCTTGTCCGCGTCATCGACCGGCGCATATGTTCGTTCAGCGAAATGCGTGCTGACGGCGGCGACAAGATGTCCGCCAGCCGAAAAGCCGATGACGCCGATCCTATGGGGATCGACATGCCACTGCTCGGCGTTTTGGCGCACCAGCGCCAGCGTGCGCTGGGCATCCTGCAGAGCCGTTTCCACCTTGGGATAATGGCGATGCCCTTTCTCCCATGTCGGTCCCGAGCGAGGAACCCGATACTTCAACAGCAAGCAGGTGATGCCGCGCGAGGTCAGCCAATCGCAGATCTCCGTGCCCTCTATGCCCATGGCCAGAACCTTGTAACCACCGCCAGGAAACACGACCACAGCTGCACCGGTATTGGCGCCTTTAGGGGCATAGACAGTCATCGTCGGTCGGCTGACATCACTGACCGTCGCCCCATCCGTGCCAACGGATTCGGGCTTGGCGTCAAGCACGGCATTCGGCACGGCCCCGGGCCAGATCGGCACCTGGACATGACCTGCCGAAGGCTGCCAGACCGCCGAGTGCGCTTGGGAAGCGGCACCAAAGAGCAGGAGAAAGGAAAATGCGAATGTCGATTTCTGCATGGCGCGATTTGCCTCGCTACGAGCATCGATTCCTGGTGCTGAACAAAGGCAGCTCACCTTTGGTGGCGATCGATTGCAGCTTTCTCATGACCCCAGGGAGCCTCCCCGTAGCGACCGATCGGAGAAATAGAAGCGGCAGGGTTACAGGGTCAGCCTTGGCCCATCTCTTCAAAAGCCTGTTCGAGCATCGCGCGACCCTCGGCGAACTCCATCGCCGGGTCCAACTCACCGGCATTCGCCTCGATCAAGGCGCGCGGCAGGGTGAAACCCGGCATGGTTTCAAGCGGCTTCATCTTCAGTCCCGTCAGCACCTGATGAAGCTGCGCTGCGCATTTATTGCCGCCGTGACCGCCATAGGTAACGATCATCGCCGGTTTTCCCGCCCATTCCCGATAGAGGTGATCGAGCGCATTCTTCAATACGGCCGGATAGCCCCAATTGTATTGCGGGCTGACGAAGACGACAGCGTCACCGCTGGCGATCTTTTCGCTCCAGGCCTTGGTGAGACCGGTGCGATAGTCTCCCGTCGCCGGGATGCTCGGCTCGCTGTCCATCGGCAGAGGCCAGTCGCGGAGGTCGACGATCTCGAACTCAGCAGGCAGGATTTTGCGTCCGACCGCTGTCACCCACTCGGCCACGACAGGGCATATGCGGTTCGGCCTGACGCTGCCGACAATGACGAGAATTCTGGATGGCATAGGCATGGCGCCCTCGCTATTTATGTGCATAATACACTTAATTTGAAAAGGCAGGATCTGTAAAGGTGCAAAATACACATATTCTCGATGAGCTGGCCGGCGGCCTGCTCGACATCGTCAATTTCCTGAATGCGCCGCAGCGCGACGAGGCCCTGCTACGGGCGGCCGGCGTCGATCTCGATCGCGCCTTGTTTCCTCTGCTCGCGCGCCTTGGAATGCAAGGGCCGCTTGGTGTTGCCGAACTCGCGGAGCAGGTCGGTCGGGATTATACGACAGTCAGCCGTCAACTGGCGCGGCTAGAGAGCCTTGGACTTGTGACCCGCAAGGCCGATATCGAGGATCGACGCCGGTCGATTGCGGAGAATACGGCGGAAGGCAGCGCACGTTTTGCCGCCATCCGCGAAGCACGCAGGCGAGCCTTGACACGAGCGCTTGCAGATTGGCCGGAGGACGATCGTCAGGCATTGACGAGGCTTGTTCGTCGTTTTGCCGATGCGCTCGGCGAGTTGCCGACGGTGGAGGACGACAAGGCGCGCGGTTCCACCTGACGCATCTTATCCGGCCTGATCGACGGGGTCGGCGGGAACGTTCATGTAGCGCGAGAGGAGATGCAGGTTCCGGCCGGCGGACATGCCGATGAAGCCGGCCCAGATCGCGGCGGCAAACGGCCGCACGGCAGGCGCTGCAAACCAGGCGGCATGGGTTTCCGCAGCGGCATGCAACAGGAATTCGAAAGCAAAGGTCGCCAAGATGATGACCAGCATCATGACGTCGCCAGGCAGGGAGAGTGAGCCCTTCTCTCTGTCGATACCAATCTTCCAGGCCCTGACATGCTGCCAGCCGATCGCCATGCCGGCACATAGGCCGCAGGATCCCATGAGCAAGTCAAACATGGTCGCTTGCGAGAAAAGCCCCTCAAAGCCGCGAAGACCGAGTATGGCCATAAGGATTGGCATGATCGCAAGACGCTCGACCCGGATCGTGCGCGGCAGACACCGCGAGATCCCCATCCAGAGCAACAGCAGAAACAGACAGTAGACATAGGCCGGGATATGAGACATCGCCGAAACTCCGTAACGGCAGGATTGCAGTCGAAAGAGAATTAGCCGATAATCTTAACGCCGTAAAGATATGAGACGAGAACATTGACGACGAGAGAAGCCGGCACTCCGGCACGCTATCATCATGGAGATCTGCGAAATGCCCTTCTTGAGGCAGGCCATGCCCTGCTTGAAGAGGGAGGACCAACCGCGCTCAGCATCCGGGAGATCGCGCGCCGTGTTGGCGTTTCCGCGCCGGCGGCCTATCATCACTTTTCCGGACTGGATGACATCGCCGTGGCGCTGGCCGAGCGAGGCTTTGGGAAGCTTGCAGCACGCCTGCAAGCGGCGCCGAGCAACGCAAAGGGCCAGCTCGCACCAGCGGGGATGGCCTATGTTGCCTTTGCGCGCGACAATCCCGGCCTCTATCGGCTGATGTTCGGCGAGGGGTTCAAAGGGGCTTTTTCGGCCCATGACCGAATACGCGCGCTGCGTTCCGATGCTTACGAAGTGCTCAAGACGGGACTCTCGAGGCGTCTTCCCACCGAGGAGATCGGCACGGCCGCACTCTTCCTCTGGTCGTTGACACATGGCCTTGCGCTGCTGATGATCGATGGACAATTCGATCCCGGCGCCGATCCTGAAGCGCTCGTGGCCGCCGTGCTACGGCTATCCGGCAAAGGCCTTCCGACCTCAGCTGAACGGACGGATCCTGCCTGAATCCCCTCTAGCAACGATAAGCAGAGCGCGATGTCGTCCGAAGACCGTCCATACTTTTCAGCATCACGCTCTGGCGATAAGAGACAAGAATAGCGACATAACTTCCAACAGAAAGCGAAGTCGAACAGCATGCATACGGTCAAGAACTTATCCGGCTACAAAGTCATCATTGGTGATGAAAACGGGCCATTGCTGGCCAGCGAGCGAGATGTGAACGACTGGCTTAGTGCTGCATGGGACGCCGAGGCGACCATGATCGCCGTCCCCGTATCGCGGCTGAGCGACGAATTCTTCCGCCTCTCGACCCGCATCGCCGGCGGAATCATCCAGAAATTCGTCAATTATCGCTGCCAGCTTGCCGTCATCGGCGATATCTCCCGATGGGTCGCCGACAGCGATGCGCTGCGGGATTTCGTCTACGAAGCGAACAAGGGGCGCGAAGTCTGGTTCCTGCCGAGCGAAGATGCTCTGACCGAACGGCTGCAGCAGAATTCCCCAAAGTAGACCCGAAGAGCGGCCCACATGAAACCGACGACATCCCCTCCCCGGCTGGAAACCGAACGCCTCCTGCTCACTGGGCATACGGTCGATGATTTCGGCCCTCTTGCGGCGATGTGGAGCGACCCGCTGGTCGTGAAGCACATCTTCGGCAATCTGGTATCGACGCCGAGAGAATCGTGGATGCGGATGTTGTCCTATCATGGACTCTGGCCGCTTCTTGGCCATGGCTACTGGGCCATCCGCGAGAAATCTTCCGGTCGTTATGTCGGAGATCTCGGCTTTGCCGATTTTCACCGGGTCATGGAGCCGTCGATCCGCAGTATTCCCGAGGCCGGTTGGGCGATGGCAGCATGGGCCCATGGCAAGGGATTTGCCACCGAAGCGCTGAGCGCCGCCACCGCATGGCTGGATGAGCAACCGCACTTCGAGCGGAGCGTCTGTCTGATCTCGCCTGACAACACGGCCTCGATCCGCGTTGCCGAAAAGGCAGGTTACTGCGACCCGAAGCCTGTCCGTCTCAACGACAAGGACACAATGCTGTTCTCGCGCCTCCGCCGAATGGCGCAGAACTAGGCTCGGCGTCATTCTCCGGACTTTGGTTTAGAATCCCAACGACTGCTGGACCGGCTTCGGTGGTGCCAGCTGAACGCCCTCAAGCTCCAGCATACGGGCCTTGGAATTCGAGCCGCCCGGAGCGGAGAACCCGCCGATCTTGCCGCCTGCGGCCAAAACGCGATGGCAAGGGATGATCAATGCGACCGGGTTCTTCGCCATGGCCTGGCCGACATCGCGCGCCGCTTCCGGTCCCGCGCCGAGTTGCTTGGCAAGCGTGCCATAAGTGGTCGTATGGCCCCAGGTGACCTGCCGGGCAGCATCGTAAATCCGCTTGAAGAACTCATCCTGTTCGCCGAGGTCGAGCGTGACACCAGAGAAATCAATCTCCTCGCCTGAGAAATAGCGCTTCACCTGCACCACCACCTGCTCGATGTCGGAGGTCGGAGTTCCCGGCTGCGCATTCGGCAGGCGGCGCAGAAGCAGACGTTCGGTCGCGCTGGCGTCCTTTGTCGGCAGCTGAAAACGCAAGACGCCGACATCGTTCCAAGCGATGCCGCAGAAGCCGCCAGCGGTTTCGAAAATCAGATAATGCTGTGATGCCTCGTTCATGACGAAAAGCTCCTGTGTTTCCACTTGTCATGAAAATCGTCCTCAGGCGCTTCGAATTCAACCCGATTCTTGCGAAGAACCGGAATTGCCACCGTTTTGACAGCGATGGGGCGAGGCTCAGGCAACAGCAATACTGAAATCAATATCCGCCGCCGGTCGGAGGAGCGTTCAATGTCATACCGCCGCCGGAATTGTGATCGCCCGAGGTGGAGCAAGACGCGACACCAAGGCCGATGAGAACGAGGAAGAGGACCGTAAAGACAGATCTGGTGCACATGATTGTCATTCCCTGTTGCTGACGATGGGCACGAGGGCCCGAACTTGGGATGAACAGATCAGATGGGCTTTTTATTCGGCCACTTATCGAATGAGGTTCATGGTTGCGACGTCCTCGCATATAATGTTCATGTTTTGTTCTTGATTTTTGAGCTAATCGTCGCTAGAATATTAGTAATACAAAAACAACAGGAGGCAAAACCGAGTCGGTTTTGAATAGCCCTATGCATCACAGCGATCAGATGTCGTTTGATCTCGGGGAGACACCCATAAAACGCAGAGGCAGAAAACCGCCGAAGCATGGCCAAGCTCTCTATTTTGCGGCACTGCCAACCTCTGAAATCGCCAAGCTAACGGCGGAAATGACACGGGACCAGAGCCGCCGAAACGGATTGCGGCGCGAACCAAGGCAGCAGGATCTCTATCATACGACCATCTATCCCTTAGACATTGCGCATCGTGCTCGGGAAGAAGCAATCGTCGCTGCGATGGACGCGGCATCCACCATCTACATGTCCTCATTCGAGCTTGTATATGATTGCGTCGCCACCTTCGGTGGTCGCGATAATCACCAGTACGTGCTCTGGCGTAGGCGGGGAAACGAGGGACTGAAGATGCTGCGTCGAGAACTGTGTATCGCTTTGCAGTGCGCCGGTTTTGACACTGAAGCCGCTGAACCTTTTGAACCACATATGACTCTGTTCTATTGTGGCCGTGTTCTACCAGAAACGATGTTGGGACAACCCGTCCGGTGGCCAGTTAGAAGTCTTATGCTAGTCAATAGCTTTCAAGGTGACGGTGAGCACGGCCATATTTGGGAATGGCCTCTATCATAGCCTTTACTTATGGTTTGGGAGACGTTTCAAGTACCGCCTTCACCGCCGCCACGGCATCATCGACGCTAAAGCTGCAGCGATTGGCGACATCGCTAACTCCGGCGACGGTCATGAGATCGCGGACGCGGTCATGCACGCGGGCGAACTGCAAGCGGATGCCGGCGCGGCGCATGGCGCCATCGAATTCCATCAGGGCATCCATCGCAGTGCTGTCGAGATCGAAGCTCTCCTCCAGGCTGAGGACGACGGCGCGCAGCCCTGTGTCGCTGTGGCTGCGCGATAGAATCTCGCCGAAGATCGTGTCGGCATTGCCGAAAAACAGCGTCTCGCCGGGGCGCCAGACCGCGATACCAGGCATCTCGGACGCATCGTCGTGACGGCTGACATCAACGAAATTATGGCTGTCGCCAAGCCGCCCCAGACGGGCGACATAGGGCGACGCCAGACGATGCATCATGGCGGCAAGCGAGAGCGCGATGGCCAGCAACATGCCGTTGAGCACGCCAAAGATCAGCACACCGATTGCAGCGCCGAGCGCCACGTAGAAATCGCGATGCAGGCGGCGCAGACGCAGAATGGGGCTCGGATCGAGCGCATGGGTCAGTGCGGCGATGACGACGGCGGCCAGCACCGGCTCCGGCAGAAGAGCTACCAGCGGACCGGCACACGCAATCAGGATGGCAAGGCCGATGGCGGCAAATACGGTGGTTGCGCGCGTCTTCGCGCCGGCCGCCTCGCTGGCGAAGCCGGCGGAAAAGCCTGCCCCGACCGGCATGCCTTGGACGAGCGCACTGGCAATGTTGGCGGCGCCCAGCGCGCCGAGCTCGCGATTGACCTCCAGCGTCTCGCCATAACGCAGCGCCAACGCCCGCATGGTGCCCCAAGATTCGGCAAAGAGGATTAACACGAGAGGCACTGTAAACTGCACCAGCCGCGAATAGGACGTCCAGCCGGCATCGGGCAGCGACGGCCATTGCGGCAGGATCTCTATGGCGCCGACCAGCTTGACGCCATGCGCCTCGAGGCCGCACAGGTATGAAGCGAAAATACCCGCGACAAGCACAAGGAAGGCACCCGGAATGCCCGGCATGCGCTTGAGCATGAGCAATGCCGCGAGCGCCACGACGCCAACCGCCACGCTGATCGGGTTCCATTGCAGGATCGCACCGAACAATGCGGCCGCATAGGTGAAGATATTGGAGCCCTGCACGGGAACGCCAACCAGGATCGGCAGCTGGTGGAGAATGATTGTTATCGCCAGTCCCAGCGCGAAACCGCGCAGAACCGGCCGCGAGATGAAGCCAGTGATGCCGCCAAGGCGCAGCAACGCGGCA
The DNA here is from genome assembly GCF_016429255.1 of Rhizobium sp. ASV8. Taxonomy (GTDB): domain Bacteria; phylum Pseudomonadota; class Alphaproteobacteria; order Rhizobiales; family Rhizobiaceae; genus Rhizobium. The sequence continues at coordinate 157 of NZ_JAELUG010000058.1, read as the reverse complement.
ACGACGAACAAGGCGCCGGCAAGTGCTACGGCGACGGTAGCAAGGGCCATCTTGACCGTGGCGTCACCGGGCACGACCGCCAGCGTCGCTGCAAGAATGGCGGCGGAAGAAGATGTGGGAGAGATGATCGCGAAACGGCTGCGGCCGAATATGGCAT
>NZ_JAELUG010000561.1 GCF_016429255.1 Rhizobium sp. ASV8 | reverse complement strand
TCCTTCATAGCTTCAGCTTTGTTTTAGCCAACATGAGCTCCTGACGCATAGCCAAATCGGCCATGATTTCTTCACTACCACCGCCGACAACCTGACCAGGTGTTAGTGTTTACACGTATTCACTGTGACGTGCACGCTACACTTACCAGCATTCGAAGATCACGGCTAATCTGCTCTACTGTAGCCCCGGGGCCAGATCTTTGATAGCCAGCTCCGCCAAAGATTTGCTGCGCCTCTCGCGCTGCCAATTCAACCATCTGCCCTCCTTGAACTTTAAGTAGCGCAATGCGACCGGCAATATCAGGGCTATTCCATCCATCTGGCGACGTGCCAATATGGTACGCGAGCTGCTCCATCCAAGCCCAATGGCTTTCCACGCGGTGCGCAAGCTCCGTCAGCTTTCGGCGAATGACTTGATAGTGCA
>NZ_JAELUG010000560.1 GCF_016429255.1 Rhizobium sp. ASV8 | reverse complement strand
CTTGGTGGTCAAGCTTACCTTGATATCGAGGAAGATACAGACATGCCCTATCTTTCGGGTATTAAGTACCACGCCATGCCTCCGCTCAAGAGATTCCGTGATATGGAGCACTTGTCCGGAGGCGAAAAGACTATGGCTGCCCTGGCCCTTCTGTTTGCTGTGCATAGCTACCAGCCGAGCCAATTCTTTGTTCTTGACGAGGTTGATGCGGCACTGGATAATGCCAATGTCGACAAGATTAAGAAGTATATCCGCGAGCACGCGGGGCCTGGCATGCAGTTTATCGTCATTAGCTTGAAGACAGGCTTGTTCCAGGACAGCGAGAGCCTTGTTGGCGTTTATCGCGATCAAGAAGTCAACAGCTCGAGAACACTAACTTTGGATGTAAGTTTTGCCCTTAGTTTATGATCACATACTCATACTA
>NZ_JAELUG010000559.1 GCF_016429255.1 Rhizobium sp. ASV8 | reverse complement strand
CCTGACATGACATGACTAACAATACGATGCTACTTTTTGTATATTTATCTCTAAATAGCTGGTATATGTAGGACTGCGTTCGTGTATTTTCCATGAGAAATTAAAACCATGTATTTATCAGTATGCGCACGTATGTTGCTAAAGCATGTTATAACCCTCTCCCTCGCGCAAATGTGCAGTGACGTACCTGTCTTCTGCCGCGTGCAGCATCCCCACTAAAATGCTTGCCCCGCCACTGCAGACCGCGGGGCTTTGCTTCACAAACACAACGGATGCATCTGATACCTCTCCCCAAGACAGAAAATCTCACTACATCACATCACTCAGACAACAAGAAGCATCATATCAAACAGCATAAATGGATGTAACAAATACCCGGCGAATATTGGCAGTCTGCCTCGACGACCAAGAGGCTACTCTAAAC
>NZ_JAELUG010000558.1 GCF_016429255.1 Rhizobium sp. ASV8 | reverse complement strand
CCTCTTAACAATGCTTGGAAACCCAAGCTGCCTATTCAGCAGTTTGGATTTTCCAAGCATTTAAGGTGGGTTGCCCCATTCGGAGATCCATGGATCAAAGCTTATTCGCAGCTCCCCACGGCTTTTCGCAGCGTATCACGTCCTTCATCGCCTGTGCATGCCTAGGCATCCACTAAATACCCTTACGACACTTGATCGTTCTCATTGCCAATGCTCATCGTCTTTGCTTGGATTTGGAATTCCTATCCTCCTCGCTTGCGCTCGAAGGGGTTCCAAATCTGACAATCCGGACACTTCCCAAGTGAACCCTGGGGTTCATCTTGCCAGTGTGCCGAACCAGCTATGCGCCGTTACCTTTTACAACGGACGCTTTCTAACAATGCCATCGACGTGTTCGATAGACTTGCTTTATTGGAGCTACGCC
>NZ_JAELUG010000557.1 GCF_016429255.1 Rhizobium sp. ASV8 | reverse complement strand
CCACTGTGCACTCTGCTGCAGCATGTGTCTCGTTTCTTGTTTTCCTCCTCCACGGACGATATCGCACTCTACTTGACAGAATACTACGCATGCGACTCGCACCTCCGACGAGCCAGGTCAGCCGTGAAGTGTCCTTTGAATACCTAAACCGCCAGCTTGTCTGGCACGCCTTTACCGAGTTCCTCCTCTTTGTACTGCCGCTGATTGGCATCAATCGCTGGCGGCGATGGCTGAGTCGAACATGGCGCAAGACCAAGGAGATTATCCATGCCGGGCCGGAAGATGGCGCGGCACCGTCTGGAGAATATGCTTTCTTGCCAGAGCGTACATGTGCCATATGCTATCAGGACCAAAACCAAGCAACGTCGGAAAATGAAATCATGGCTGCTGCCGCCTCGAGCGGTGTAGTTGGCTCGGCGCAGACG
>NZ_JAELUG010000556.1 GCF_016429255.1 Rhizobium sp. ASV8 | reverse complement strand
ATCTAAGCGTGTTTCCATTTTCGAAGGTCGAGCAATATAGGTGTTTGGAAGTAGCATACTGCGTTACCATCACCTTGTTGTGGACGATGTCAAGCCTGGCACCGTATGGCTGAAACCTCCCTTGCACTTATGTTACCGGGAGGGTACAGCAGTTGCATAGGAAACCTGGCTATGTAATTTTCAGTTATGTCAGTTACCCAGACTTGTTACTGGAGAACCCTTGATGTACTTCTTGTGTCTCTACGGTAGTCAAATGTCTTTCAGATTTTGGCGCAGCCTCGAGTAACTCTATACAATACATCCGGCATTCGCAACCTACACATCTATCTATTCATTTATTCAAATTTACTAATGTTGTTAATTGTGTTAATTTTATTAATTTGCTAAATAGTTACTGTCAACTTTAGTCTGCTTACACTGCTATGG
>NZ_JAELUG010000555.1 GCF_016429255.1 Rhizobium sp. ASV8 | reverse complement strand
CCATTAACGTCGTCATGATTTTATCTGATTTTCCTAGGTGCAGTTCCACAAATAAGAAAACTAAATGCACAAAGTATTCTGTATTATACGCATTTAGTTTTATTAGGTTTTCTGGTGTTAGTCAAAGTTATGCAATAGCATTCGGCATATATCGGCCAATTCCGGTGAGATGCAACATAATCTTCCGCCGGTACGATCTGCAGATACTATCGGTAATGCAAAGCAAGCGGCTGTCAGCTAGCCAATGTAAATTGCATTAAAATGCCAGCTATCTCATCTACAAAGTTCTTCCTCAATATATTGACATTTTTTTCCCTCCGTATCAACTCATCTCAGAGACACAAAATGGCGCCGTCAGCTACAGGTCCACCAGCAGCGTCTCGACCTGCTCACGAGGCTGCGACGCCCGTGCACGCCTATCTATAC
>NZ_JAELUG010000554.1 GCF_016429255.1 Rhizobium sp. ASV8 | reverse complement strand
CTTCAAGGTTCTTCCACGCGCAGCTGACCCAGGAAACGACATTACTCAGATTTTCCTTACTTTGCCAGGTGAGTTTGTTTCCATGAGAGAACGTGCTCACTGGCACCACTCGCCTGCGGAAGGGGCAAACAGTGGCGTCCACCTGGGGCATAATGCCCAGAGACGCATCGGCAGACCCACAGACTGAGAAGAGGAACCGAGACAGGGCGTTCTGAGAACCTGCTGAGCCAAACTGCTACCCCTAGTAAGGCCGAGACCATATCGCCGACAAGCACTAACCCTGGGCAGATGCAGCATATTGGGAATACTTTTGACTTTGCCTTTTTCTTCAGCCCCTTTCGTCTCTGCGACTTATCGACTAACTTACTCAAAGCACAGCGCAGTGCATCTCCATGACTAGTCCATTTATCCTCCGCGCGTCATACC
>NZ_JAELUG010000553.1 GCF_016429255.1 Rhizobium sp. ASV8 | reverse complement strand
CCGCCTGCCACTTTCCGTCGCCGTCTGTGTCATATCGAACAAGGTATCAGCGCCTCCGTCGAGTCTCTTATGCAGCCGGTGCAGCGTCACAAACTCTTCGGGGCATCGATCTATCCATCGTATTATCAATAATGGCATAGCGGCTGCCACCGTATTCTGGTATGGCCCGCGGAAGTGAAGATAGCTCGAGCAGAGCTCTTGCACGAGGAGCCCGAGCTTGTGCCCATCTACCCAGCAGAAGGACAATAGCCGCAAAATAACCAAGGATCCCTTCTCGAAATCTGTAGCTTTTGATACCTCTTGGTGACCATCACCCGTTGATGAGCGAATTTTATGGATGACATTTCTAATGTAGCTGAACGAAGTATCCCAGCTCGACGCTGTGATAAACTCAACGATCCCTTTGATATGCCCTTCAAGCTCGAC
>NZ_JAELUG010000057.1 GCF_016429255.1 Rhizobium sp. ASV8 | reverse complement strand
TCAGTTTACGTGCGTTTCCGACGTTGGGCCGAGCAAGGCGTCTGGGATGCCTTACTCGAGACGCTCGTCGAGCTGGGCCTGACAGACGATTGGCAGCATATGATCGATAGCACGACAGTCCGGGGCCATTCACAGGCTGCCGGCGCTAGGGGGGGACTCATAAGGAGGCTTTTGGTCGATCACGCGGCGGCTTTACGACGAAAGTCCACGCCCGCGCAGACGGTCAAGGACGCCCTCTTGGCTTTATCCTGACAGGCGGCGAAGCCTCCGATTACAGTGCCGTTCCTGGCTTGCTCGCGCTGCCAGTGGGTCGGCCCCGCCGCATGCTTGCCGACAAGGGATACGATGCGGACGCCATCCGCGAGGAGCTTCTGCTGCATGGCACTCGTCCGATCATTCCGCCGCGATCAACCCGGAAGAACCCGCCACCTTGCGACTACCGCGCTTACAAGGATCGCAATCGAATCGAACGCATGTTCAACCGAATGAAGCAGTTCCGTCGCATTGCCACGCGCTACGATAAAACCAAAACATCATACGCTGCTTTCCTCGCTATCGCCGCCGCCAAGATCTGGTTGCCATACTTTGTCAACATCGCCTAGACTATACGAACGCTTAGTTTTGAAGGAAATCTGAACTTGTGTCATTGATGATGATGCACAGAATTATCACCTTCAAACAGGGGTCAGCGAATTATAAGCATGACAGGTCGCATATCGGACGACGTTACAAATGCCACAACTATTAGCACCAATACGTTGCAGGCATTCCTCCGGTCTTGCAATCACTTTGGGCTTGCCGCGGACACTGCATCGAGCCGCTTCGATAAATGCGGGCGTTTCGCTAATTACAGCGCGCATCCATAGGCCTAAGGCTCCGAGAAATGCGCCGATGAAAAACGGAATGCGCCAGCCCCAAGACGACATGTCTTCGGCCGTCAGTACCAGCATTATCAGAGCGCTCGAAGCGCTGCCAAGTAAGCTTCCGAGCGCAACCGAGACGGAAATCAAACTGGTCCAAAACCCCCTTTTTCCTGTCGGCGCCCATTCTGCGAGAAAAGACGTCCCGATTCCCCACTCTCCCCCGGCGGAAAACGCTTGGATCAGTCGCGCGATCAAGCGCCTTCGTGTGGCTGTTGAAACCCGTGTACTGCTATTGCTTATTCATATCGGCGCTCTTCATTCGGGTTCTTCCTCATCGGCACCGGTTCCAACCGACGCGACTTGCTGCTGTTTTGCTTCGTCACCTTGCGGGTCACGCGATTTCAAATTGATGATTGCGAGCGCGTCACGCTCCCCAAGACCGGCGAGGCTTGCACATGTATTCAAGAAACCGTCATCATCACTCAGTTTGGAATGGATTGCCCAAGTCGCCCGCTCTTCTGGAAGTACCTTGACCAGCAGCAAAATGATGGCGTCGACCTGCTCCCTGGCGGAACGCATTGTGTAGAAAGGCTGAGTGAGCCCATAAGCATAATGCGCCAAAGCCTGATCGAGCTGGTCACGCGATATGCTGCCAGGCACGCGCGCCTCCAGCATGCGCCAGGCGTTCATCAGACGCCTTGCGCACTCTTCCATCTGGAATTCAGGGGCAATACTATGTACCAATGAACTATCGGCCATTAGGAGTGTTTCGGTTCATGTCGGGGAAGATTGCGCTCGTCACTGCACGCCCATTTTTGCGTAGAGCGCGGCGCGGTTCTGAAGTCTACCCTGCAGATCCTTGAGCGAAATACCAAGGATGGAGGCGGCACGAATGCGGTTGCCGTTACAGTGGCACATCGTCTGAACGATCAGCGCGCGCTCCACATCTTCAAGCCTTTCGCCTACCAGCACGTTCACCGCATCGTTGACGGTGTTGGGTGAGAGACCGTCAACGCCACTGGCAAGATAAGTGACGATTTGGTCGAGGAGGCGCTCTTCGCTTTCGGTCGCAAACAAGATTCCAGCAGCAGCGGCCCGCTCACTGAAGACGTAAAGACCGTTCTCGGTGTCGAACGTCACGCAAGCATTCGGATGGATGATCAGCTGCGGCTCGCTCGCCTCCATCAAGGCGAATGGCATATTCTGGCCGCTACCAACAATACCGTCGAATAATCTCTTCAGCTCTTCCCACAACACAGCAAGGCGCGCCTGCGCCGCTTGCCCCCCGTGAATGACAAAAGCAGATTTACTGTCGCGAATGTCGACGACCGTGATTGTGATATTCTTAGCGGTCACCGGCGCCTTCCCGATATCTTGCATTCAGAACTCCATCGTCTCTAACATCGATGAGATCGGGCTTTCCCTTAGATTGAGAACAACCAGCGCCGCCCATCAAGCTCAACAAGCCCGCAGAATGTTGTCCTTATGGTTGCATCGACCTGGTCTACGCGATTGCGCCGCATTTCAGCAAACTACATCGGCGTGACTGAACTATCGTTGAGCAAACCAATAATTAATGGCATTAAATTATTAGAAACGGATATTGCTGCAAGAACGATGTGCCAAAATGTTATATCGTGGAACGAAATTGCAATATTCAAAACCGCGCCCGTTCTGTGTGGGCCGGTTCGGATATTTCTTGGAATATGTGTTGATTATCGCACGAATTTGGCCCGTTTTTTCAATTCGGACGGATCCGACCACCCTGCGAGAAAATGTTTTCGATCAACACCATAAATGCAATTAGGTGGTACAACGTGAAATGAAAAAGTGGCGCAAATCTAGCTGAAACTCAACACGCGCCGCCCGCTATCGGCCGACCTTTCGTCCACAATGATCGTTTAGTCGCTTGTAAGAGAATAGCCTCTTGAAGGTGAATGACCAAAATGGTCGTGAAATGCGCGGGAAAAGCTTGCGTAGCCGGAATAGCCGACACGACGTCCAATTTCGCTGACAGAAAGATTTCCCTCACGCAGCAGCCTTTGAGCTTCGCTCATTCGAAGTTCACTTTGAAAGCCGTGAGGTGTCTTACCGAACATGCTTTGAAAGCCATTCGCGAGAGAGTTGCGGTTTACCCCGACGCGTGCGGCTAGTTGTTCGACCGAAGGCGGTCTGTTCAGTTCGCGTCGATAGATGGCTGCGGCGGCTTCGACGATGTGGTCAATGCGGCCGCGTGGTGGGTTGTTGGCGATGGCCTTGGAAGTTTGCGGATTATGCATCCTGTGGACGATCTCACAAAGAATTTCCGCTACTTTAGAGGACAAAAATAGACCTCTTAACGGTTCACTGAACTTGCATGAAAGAATTTGTTCGGCTGCTATAAGGACCGAACTCGGAGTTTTCATCTTTAGCGCTTGCATCATGCCGATTCTGGACGAAAAAATTGGACGGTAACCGACAGGAATGCGAGTTAAATTTAGCCCAAAATATTCGTTGAAATATTCTCTATGTATGGCGATCAACACTCCTCGCATGACGGTGCCATCAGTCGTATCGGAAATCGATCGGGGAAAGTTCGAGATCTGTAAGGTTGCCGAGTTCACAACATCGACTCGGTCCTCCGTTGTGCGAACATACTCTCCCGAAATGATGATCTGAAAACAGATGAAATTCTCGCGTATGATACGGAGGCTATAAGGTAGACCAGCTCTGAAATCCATAACGTGAAGAAAGGTGAAATCGTCGATGCGTCTGTATTGGTGTTCCCTGCCTAGAAAGATGTCCTGCACCGATCCGAAAAATACGTCGCTATTGACGACTCGCTGAACCAACAGCCCGCTTTGAAGGTCCGCAAAGTTGAGTTCCAGTTGTTTTGCCATGAGTCTTGTTCCGAACGATCAGATTAACATTGCTGCCTCATCCGTGCGTCGCGGGTGGGGCACATTTGCCTAGCCTCGGCATTTCAGTACAAATTGAAATTCCGAACCAACCGAAATCGATGTCGCAAATGTTTCACCGTCGAGCACTTTGGATCGTGGCGGAGTCGATAGTGATCCGATTGGCTGCTGCACATCACGGGTACCGCTTTCGCCAGCTCTCCAGCCTTGAGACGTCAAAGCTCGGGAAAGCCGTTGGCTAGAAGGCGTCTGAGACGAAGAGTTGCCAAATGAGTGGCAGACCTTATTTCCCGGACTGCTGGGACCAACATATGCAAAGTCAGTTGGATTGGTGGACCAGCCACCGGGTACGGCACTGCCAGTTGCCAACCCCATCGGGGAAGTACCCGCCGAAGCGGCAAAACTAGTAGCAGTATAAGCCCAATTGACTATGGCCAGCCGCTTGCCCGGATGAGCAAGGACTTCGGCGGCAACCTCCGCAACGGCAACCTGAGCCTCATTAAATTCTGTGTCAGAGATCCACCCGGAATTATCCAGAAACAGCAGCACATCTCTATCTGGCCGAACTGGGCACGTCTGCGCCTGCACCTTAATGAAGACGAATATCGCAGATACTGCGGCGCCTAGCTTTGAAGGGTCAGTAAATCGAGCGCTTTTCCGAACCAAAACAACCTCTGCAAAGCGCCGCCCTGCGAGCAACAGCTTTAAAAAAAGGATCGCGATTTAAAAAGCGAACCCGCCATTCCTTCATTTGAATGGAAGCATGCAAGACCGAAGAAATGTTGCGTCATACGCCCCAGCGCAGCACTTCCGGCTTCTGAATTTGAATCGTCGGAAATTTGCGCGTTAAGGAAATTATCAATTTGGGAGGGGAAGGGTTACTCAAATACTGCACATTGTCGGCCGGATTCTGCAGAAACGTTCGGAGAAAATACAACGTTGTCTCGGGAGTAATCTATAGTATATGCTCAAGCGGCTCCCTGCTTAGCCATAGGAGGGGCTAATTGCGGGTTCCTATGAAACCTTTCTTTCAAAAATTTCCGTGGTTCCAAACAGCAGATCCCGACGAATGTCAGTATCTGTTTGAACCATTAATCGACTTGAATGTGAAGAACGTATCGGCGGACGGAAGCGGCTACAAGGCAGCTATAAATCGAGTTGAACTGCCAAGCATTACATTAGCTTACGGCGCGTATGGCTCGCAAATGCAGCCTGATATTCGCCTTAAGGGTTTCATTCAAGAATTCCCCCTTACAGCCTCGGTTGAAGGCCATTGGAACCGGCGAGACTTGATAACGCGGCCCGGACAAAGTGGTGCTGTTGGGGGACCGGGGTGTGGGGGTGCGATGACGTATGGGGCCGACTATTCCCACGTCTTCCAGGTGATATCATCCGACGCGTTGACCCGGAAGCTCTCAGCAATGATTGGAGATCCGTTAGATCACCCACTAGAAATGACCGGCCGCCCTAACAGCGACCCCAGTTTCAGCGCCATGCAGCTTCGTCTGATAACGTTTTTTTGTGATGAATTCGACAGAAATGACGGGTTAATGCCGGGTATTGTCACTGCCGAGATCGAACAAGCTGTCATTGCTGCCTTTCTGACCACCAATGAACATAATTACAGCAAATGTTTAGAGGGCACACCTCGTGCTGCCGCTCCGTGGCAAGTGCGGCGTGCTGTTGACTACATTGAATCAAATTGGAACAAGCCGATAACCATCGAAGATTTGGTCGACGCTGCAAATACTAGTGCAAGAAGTCTTTTTTATCTATTCCGCCGAACATACGGAATATCCCCTATGCTATATGCCAACAGGGTTAGACTTCGCCGCGCCAACTTGATGCTGAGCAAGCCAGACGCAAAAACAAGTGTTAGCTCCGTTGCTTTTGACTGCGGATTTTCAAATCTCGGCCATTTTGCAAAGAGATATCATACCGCTTTCGGGGAGCTGCCATCAGAAACGTTGAAGAAATTTCTGTGAACGGAATAATATACGAGAACGCGAACAATCTCCCACCTAATTTCAAAATTTCATGGGCGCACATTGAGCCGCGGCCGGACAACATTTGTTGAATGTTGCCCGATAAATGCTACGCGGCATCTCCTTTTTTGGAAGATTGACAAGCTTTTCGCGGGAGCATTGTCGCACAGTTTCCGGGCCGGCTACCCGTCTGGCACTCGATGCCGTAATAGGCGGGCGCTTCGGAGACCGTAGCCAGGATGGTGGCTGTCCCTCAGAATGACGATGTTGAAACGGGGTCCGAACAGGTCAGCCCCAAACGTCAAGCAAGGAACAGCCATGGATTATTATGCCGGAATTGAGTTTCATTGGAAGCAAGCAGTCTGTGTTTGGTGGATTCTGCGGGCAAGACCCGAACAGGCATGAGTGGCGATTCTGCTCGCAAATTTGTATTCCGCATGCTGCATATAGCTGAAAAAGCGGAAGTGGCTTTTCGAAGATTTTCTCTGCAGGAGGGCATACTATCACGACATTTAGGGAATTAGGTAGCAAATGCCACCAAGGATAACGGCGTGATGCATCCGCTAGTTTCAGCATAGCTGCTAATCCACTGTCGGCAAGCAGTCTCGGACTTGAATGGCTCCGTTCGCGGATGCCACGGCGGAAAGAAACTCAAAAGCAGTCTCGTCGGCCGCGAGATGAATGGCTGATAGGCGGCCGGTTACGAAGGCGCCCGTATCTATGTTCACCCTGTTCCGCCGGATTTCTGGCAGCCCGCTCGACGTCGGAGTATGCCCATGGATGACCATTTTTCGAACAATCCAGGATAGCTTAGAAATAGCTCTCGAATCCATCTCAGATCGAAGAGCGACTATCGTTCGAATGAGACGTCTGGCCTGACGCCGGGATGTGCGAAAGCGAATCTGTCGGGTCGAATCATGTCCATTCTCCGTCGAAGCATCTGCGCCTCGCGGGTTTCAGATAAGATTGCCGCGATCCGGTAAGGGTCAAGATTGGGATTGATGCCGAAGGATCTAACGGTGGCGCCGCCACCGTTCTGCATCCAGGTATGAAACGGCGCAGCCTTGCGCTTTGTGTCCAGGAGCGAGAGCATGAACTCCTCGTGATTTTCCAAGATGAGAACTGAATCCGTCCTCGCATCCAGTTCATCGCCCACGAGCTTCAAAGCAAGCCGCGAATCCGGCCCGCGGTCGATAATATCGCAAAGAAAGATGGCGCGATATCCGCCAGCATTGCTGTCCATCGTTTCCGGAAGAGCTTGGAGCAGGTCGGCACGACCGTGGACTTCACCTAACGCCAGTGTATCAGCCGTGAAGGGAGCGACGGTCACGACATTATAGGCCGTTGCGACGATCATGTTCTCCGAGGTCGCTGTACTCGTCAAAGGCCTTTCTCCTTATGCCATAAACGGCGTGGTTGCCGTCGTGCAGGCTGTCGATTGCCTTTCGGACGAGACCGACAAACGCGTCATGCTCCTCTTCCGAAACACCTTCGAACTCCCCCTCGAAGAAGTGGGCTCCAAGTCTTTGCCCTTCCGCGAGAGATTCTTCCACATAGCTATTCACCGCGCGGTGGAGTTCAACCCTGTACCTGGCCTCCATCTCGATGATGCTGCGATCGCGTCCGACGTAGGCAGGGTAGCGACTGGCTGAAGCCACATAGCCCTTTGCATAGGCGGAGGCTATCACGTCTGAGCGTCCAAGCTCATAGAAGCTCAGCAGGCCTCTAGTGTATTCCGTCTTGTCGACGCTCAGGAACGAGAGTGGTGGGAGCCCTGCCTTAAGGAGTGGAACGTTCGCCATCAGTCTCCCCGTCCGCCTGTTCACGTCGACAAAGAACTGCAGATAGCTAATCGTCGTCATGAGAAACAGACTCTGCTCGAATGGGTTCGCGATCTGTGCAGCCTTGTCCGAAATCTTTTCCAGTTCGTCCTCAAGCCGTGCCGGGCTCGACAGGGGAATATACGCCGAGTTGCCGCCGCCCACGATATGTTGCCTAACCGTACCGACCTGCCTCTCGTCGATGAGACCGGACGACAGGAGCGAGTGCATCGTCTTGAATTCACGCATGTCGATCTCGATGTCCTGGATGTAGTCGATGAGGTAGTTAATCGCCGCCTTATGATTGAGGATCATCAAGGTCTCGTCTGCTTCCTTGCCTTCGGCGATTTTGCCGCACTGAACGAGAACTTCGGTGTCGATATAGCTATATGTATTGCCCTCAAGGCTGGACGACGCATAGGTGAGATCGACGAGCAGTTTTTTGGCAATCGCCCTGGAGTACGTGCTCGCATCCATCTCCGCATCACCGGCGGCCTGTGTCATTGAATCGAGATCGCTGGGCGAAAACCATGCGGTCTCGTTCGGGATGTACCGATCGATGCAGTCCGGATTATAGTGCACTGAGCGCCGTTGTGTTCGCGGTATAGCGAAGTAGTCGAGATAATCGTCGTATCGATAGATGGTCGCCCGTCCCCGTCCTTCCTGACGGATACGCTGGTCTGCAATCAAACCTGTAAGGCGTCTGGACAGCGTCGGCTGGCTGCTGGGAGTTCCATTTCGCTCCAGCCAGCTCAAAATCTTCGGAACGGTATTGTTTCCGCTCCTCACTGCCTTTACGATCAGCTTATCTTGTTCGTTCATTTTAATAGGTTCTCGAATGGATTTGTCGCAATCGCGTCTTGCGATCCGTCCATATGAATTGATTCTTGAATTTTGGGAGACAAGTGAAATCCTAAAGACAAGCTTGTTCAGCCAAGCAGCCCATATGACTTTCTAGCCGCGACCAATTGCTGAATAGGTATGTGAACTTCAAGATCGATTGAATTGATTCTTGAGTAGATTTCCTCGCGGATCTCGACCAGCGCACCACGGAAAGGCAACTGAACCCAACTTCGTCACCAAGCCTATGAATGGCGTGATTGTCGTTTGGTGGCAATTGCCACCTGATTTCGTACATTTATTGGAGATGCAATCGACATTCCCGTCGAGTTGCCATCTTCGCCCGCAAATTTCCGTAAGCTGAAGTTTGCCAGAAGCGCTTGGTATAGGTTCGGTATCGCTCAAGGAAAGCGTTTCTTGCCTACTTCACATATCGTGGTCGTTGCTTTCAGCTGAAACTGCATTAATTGAACGGCGCCTGATCGACTGGCGTGCGCCTTCGCCCAGACGGTTTTTCTTTGCAAGGTTAGAACGTTTGATGGCATAGTTTGGTGCCACCATGGGGTAGCTTGGAGGAAGGCCCCATTTCCCCCGATACTGTTCGGGGGTCAGTCCATAAACGATGCGCAAATGCCGCTTCAACGTCTTGAAGCATTTTCCGTCCTCGAGGCAGATGATGTAGTCATCGGTCACGGATCTTTCAATCTCGACGGCTGGCGGAAAGTTTCGCCGTTTTGCTGGCTTCGGGCTAGATTCCAAGGCCTCAAGGACCTCGTGAACCTGAACGATAAGCCTAACAACGCTGCCGGCAACGATAGAGTTATTACCGACGTAAGCAGACACGATCTTGACGCAACCATCAATCAGCGTTGGCGTTTGTGACCGAACCGACCGAATTTCTTTTGATATCTCGTCCAATATACCCCCCTAAATCCACCTGACCACCGGTGCGTATGTCGTTTAGTTCCATTTGCTCACGTGCAGACCCATTCCTGAATCTCGCATTTGTTGGAATCACCGCAGTTTTTGGTTGCTGCGTCCTCGGCTTGCCTGTGGGTGGTGGCAGATGCCGCACCCCAACGCGTGACCTTGTGGTCCTTATCCTCGGCGACCGACAAAGCGGCGCAATGCTCGTAAGGAAAACCAGATTTGTCGTCGTCGGACCAATGCCGGTGATTGCGGAAGGTGACGACCAGGTAGCAGCCGGAATCTGCCCGGTCCTCGCAAAATTTGACGGCAATGTCTTCGGCCTCCTTGCGCTTGTCGGCGCCCCAGAAAAAGCCGTATTTGTTGTGAATCGGCGAAAAGGCAATCGCCCCCCATATGCCGCGCTGCTCGGCCGGCGGTGCCGGCACCTGGTCGTTCTCGCGCACGATGTCCATGGCATAGGCCACCGGAGACGCAACGCTGCAGAGCGCGGTCACCGCAGCGAAAAGAGTGTTTCTGATAAATGGTCTGTCCGAGAACATGCGCGCTCCAAATTCCAAGCCTAGATGCGAAAGTTGAGAAAGAGAGCCAGGCGCCGTCGGGAAACGTGCCTGGCTCATGTCGTCAGCGGTCGTTTGCGGCCGCTCTGGAGGTCGTGACTACGACACAGCCATTGCCGGCTGACGGCATAAGTAGAGTCTGAAGACCGTTCGGCAGCGTGATGACCGGGATGCCCTGCAGAGACGGACCGACCTCGCTGTCCTTTGGCAGTGTGCTTGCGAAGGCGTTGCAATCCTGCGTCACTGGAACGACGCGGACGAAAGTCCCCTCGCAACCGCCTTGGGCCGCCGTCGGAACGGAAAAGACAAAGCTCGCCCCGCTGCCCTTCAGGGTAGCGGTGTTGAAGTTCATGCCGACCACCGACGAGATGGAATGCTGACTGGCATCCTTGTCGCTCCAGGAGGTCGTCGCATTGAAAGTCGAGCCGGCCGCTGCGGCAAAACCCAGCGCTGGGAAGACATCCTTACAGGCGGTGACGCCGGCCCTTTCGACATGCTCGTTGAAGATCGTCTTTTGCTGATCGGTGGTGGAGGCCCGAGCAGGAGCAGCGGCGGTGCCGCTGGTCGCGGCATCCTTCTTCTTCGTGTCGGCCTGAGCGGCGGCGGTCTTCGTCGTCGCGGCGACCGCGGGCGTATTCTTCTGCACCGCCGAAATGCCGGACAACGATATCACGTTCTGCTGCGCAAGGACGACAGTTGCAAGCACGCCAAGCGCAACGGCGCCAGCCGCCGACATCAGTAGCAGGCGATTGTGGGTTTTCACTGGTTCTATCTCCTCATTCCCGCTCTCGGCGGCAGCTTCTTGTTCGCCAGCGTACCGGGCCAAAGCTATATAGTCCCGCTCATCGGCATCGCTGCGGTTCATCACTTTCTCAAAGATCGACTTCTGTTCCATTCCAATTCCCCTTCATCCATGACGGCGCCGGCCAAGTTGCCGGCGCCGTCCGGCGCGACCGCGTGATCAAAGGTGGCCCCATCCAAAACGGGGCCTACGCCCAGAACCTCGTTTTGAATCCAGTCTTAAGTTCTGCGATCATCTGATCGCCGCAAGTGCAGCCGGCAGCCCCTTGAACGTGGTGTTGACCACGACCGCACTGCCGCCGACCGTAGGGTTGCTGTAAGTAATCTGCGTATCCGCCTGCTTGTTGATCTGATCGCGCAGTACGGCCCCGACCGGCAGCAGCGTCAGGCAAACGCTCTGATCGCAATCGCCCGTCTTGACGTGGACCGGATTGACAGAGGTCTTACCGCCGGAAAAGCTGATCTGCAGCGGGCCACCCTTGCCGACCTGCGGCGGAACGCGCATGATCATGATCGGCTGGCCGGAGGCCGTGGCCGCCAGCGACCAGCTGAAGGCCATTGCGCCGGTCTGGTCGACGATTGTCTGCGTGATGTTACACACCCGCTGCTTCTTCGTCAGGTTCTCATCGCAGATCAGCGTCCAGTTCGGGAACGGCTGAATGATGCGACGATATTGCCCCGGTTTCGCATCGTGCGGGGGCGCGACTTCCGAACTCTTGATACTGTACTGGCGAGAAGAAGGCTCCTGCCCAGCTTGAGGGTATTCGCTGGACAGGAGCAAACTCGCAACCGCGGCGGCGCCCAGGACCATGCCCCGCGCGCCGGCGGAGCGCGCGCGATGGCCGGCGGGAAGCCGGCGCCGGAGCATTCCGCTCCGCCCCACAGCTTTCGCCCTTCCCTCGTCTGCCTCTCTCATCTGCAAGTTCATGGCGACCTCGGTTGCCCGCTCAGTTGAACGTGTAGCTCAGGCCTGCGCCGACGCCGACCGAGCCGCCGGCGACCGTGCCGGAAACGTTGGTGCGCAGACGTCCGTCCTCGCTGGTGTAGCCGGCGCCAAAGGCGACGGCGCCCTCGCCCTTCCACGCACCACCGCCGACAGCCGCGCTGAACTTGCCCGGACGGTCGTCATAGCGTAGCGACGCGGCGGCAAGGCCGATCGCCGCGGCCTGACGGGCCTCGGATCTGACATCTCCGATCGAGGAATTCAGCTGGTTGAACTTGTTATCAGTATAGCTGTTCGCCGACTGGATGGCTGCGGCCGACGAATTGTCGGTGTAGTTGTTCGCCGAACTGAGCGTCGTCGCCGCCGTCTGGTTCAGCTGGCCGACATTGACCGCATCCGTATTGGCCGTGCCGGCGGCGACATTGTGGATGACCACCGGCGAATTGGTATCGCCGCCGACCAGCGTCACGCTGTTGGTGCGATTGCCGCTGCTGTCGGTATCGTATTGGACGCCGTTCTTGACGGTCGTGCCGATATTGGTGACCGAGTTCTCAATGTTGTCGACTGCCTGGTTCGTGGCATTGAGCTGCGAACCGTTCACCGCGTCCGTGGAGGTGTCGGAAATCCGGCCGGCCGCGACATTGGTGACCGTGCGTTCGCTGCCGACGTCGCCGACCGAGACCGTCCCCGTCGCCGTACCGCCAGCGAAGTTGTAGGTCTGGCCGCCGACCGTGCCGCTCAAGGTCGAGACCGCAGCCGCCGTCTTCGAGTTGGCACCCAGAGCCACGGAATTATCGGCACTTGCGGTAGCACCCTGACCTACGGCGACCGAGCCGGCGCCGGAGGCGTCCGCGTTGTTGCCGACAGCGCTTGCCCCCGCACCGCTTGCCGACGCTCCGACACCAGCCGCAATGGCGTTGTTGCCCGTGGCACCGTTGTTGGCATAGTTGCCGCCTTGAACGCCGCCGTCATTGACACTGTAGTAATGCGTCGCGCTATTGTTGACCGTGGTCTGTAGGTCGTTGATCGCCTCGTTGGTGGCAAACAGCTGCGAACCGTTGATCGCATCCGTCGAGCTGGCCGAGATCCGACCGGCGGCCACGTTCTGGATCTGGCGCTCCTTACCAGCGGAGCCGACTGACACTACGCTGAAAGGAGTCCCGCCAGCATAGTTGTAAGTTTTGCCGCTAACGACACCTGTCGGGACGTCCGTAGCAGCCGTAGCGAAGGAATTCGAACCGATGGCAACGCTGTCGGCGATACTGGCGTTGGCACCGGCGCCAAAGGCGGTACTGCCATTGGCGGTCGCCATGGCCGCATTGCCGAAGGCCGCGCTGCTGTCGGCGGATGCGATCGCCTTTGAACCAAACGCAGCGCTGTTGTCGCCGCTTGCCGCTGCCGTGTCGCCGACGGCCGTGGCGCTGATGCCAGCCGCCGTCGCGTTGGTGCCGGCGGCAACTGTGTTGATGCCCGTTGCGCCGTCATTGTTGAGGTTGCCTGTCACCGCACCGCCGTCGTTGACGCTGTAATAATGCGTCTGGCCCTGGGTCAAAGTTTTTGACAGGTTATCGATCGCCGCGTTGGTGGCAAAAAGCTGCGAACCGTTGATCGCGTCCGTCGAGGTGCCGGAAATCCGGCCGGCCGCGACGTTGGTGATCGTCCGTTCGTTGTCCAGCGAGCCGAAGGAGACGGTGCTCAGCGGATTGGTGCCAGCATAGGTGTACGCCGTGCCGGCGATCGTGCCACCCGAGGTGCCGATGGCGGCTTCAGTGATCGAACCGGCACCGAGAGCGACATCGAGTTCGTTATTGGCAACTGCGTTGTGACCGAGTGCGACGGCATCCCTTGCGCCGGCAACCGCTGTTGCAGCCGAACCGATGGTGACGGAACCATCGGCAACGGCACCCATGTTGCCTGAGCCGTCAGTCCAGCCGATGGCGATGGCGCCACCGCCGGAAGCGTTGGCATTGTTGCCGATGGCTGTGCTGAAGTCTCCCGTTGCCGAGGCATTGACGCCAGCAGCGAGGGCGTTACTGCCAGTCGCACCATCATTGTTGAAGTTCGAGCCGGCACCGGTGACCGTGGAGTTCACACTGTAGTAATGCGTCTGACCGGCGACAACCGAGGCGTCCAAGGCCTTCAACTGGCTAACGTTGACCGCATCGGTATCGACTGTGCCGGCTGCCACATTGGTAATCTGGCGCGTATTACCGGAAGAGCCGATGGAGATCGCTGCAAGGCTGCTTGTCGTTGCATTGATGCCGGTGGCATCCGCGCCGCTCGGCGCATAGCCGGCAACACCGGCCGCAGTGCTGGCAACAGAGCCCGAGCCGAGAGCGATCGAGCCATCGAGCGTTGCATATGTGCGTGTACCGACCGCTAAGGAGTCCGTCGCCTCGGCGTTTGCGCCCCAGCCAATCGCTGTTGCGCGGCTGGTGCCGGCATATGGCGTCGAGAACGTTCCGATCGCGATGCTGTCGTTGGTTGTGGCACCCCCACCGGGACCTGCGTTTGTACCGAACGCAAGATTTCCATTTCCGAGGGTATACTGGCCTGCGCCAGAACCGAACGCGTAGTTATTACTGCCGCTCGAGTTCCAACCCGCAAGTGAACCGATGAACGCGCTGTCCCGTCCGGACGCCCCGTCGCCCGCCTCGTAGCCAATGCTGGTCAGGCCTCCCCCGCTCTGATTGTTTCCGGCGACATATCCGATCGCGACATTGGCGAAATTTCCGGCTGCGGTGCTGCCGACGCCAGCCGCAGTGCCAATGCTGACCTGTCCCTGTCCGGCTGCGGTGGCGTCACGGCCGATTGCCACAGATTCGATGGCCGTAACCGTTGCGCCGTTGCCAATCGCCACGGTGTTTGTCTGCGTAGCGGTCGCGCCGTATCCCAAGGCCGTGCTGTAGTCACCCGAAGCGGCGGCGTTCTGGCCATAGGCCGAACTGGCTGTCCCAGAAGCGCTGGCCCGGAAGCCTGTCGCCGTGGCCCCACCACCGCTGGCAGTTGCTCCGTCGCCGACCGCCGTTGCGCTAGTACCGGCGGCCAATGCATTCGTACCGGCAGCAAGCGCGTTGGTGCCTGTCGCACCGTCATTGTTGTAGTTGCCGCTAGCCGTGCCGCCGTCGTTGACGACGTAGTAATGCGTCTGACCGGCAGCAACTGTTTTGCCCAACTGATCGACGTTGACTGCGTCCGTGCCGGCGACGCCGGGAGCCACATTGTGAACTGTAACCGCGCCGGCGGCAGCACCGACCAAGGTCACATCCTGCGACGGAACGGTCGGATTGGCGACGCCGTTGGTGTCGGAATATTGCACCGGCGACTTGCTGATGATGTTGGTGATCGCGTCACCGACGTTGGTCACGGGGCCGCCGATGACATTGTAGGTGGGGCCGGTGAAGGTGTTGGTGATGGGATCGTAGGTCGAGCCGCCGCCAAGGCTGTTGGAGATCTGGTCGCCGAGATTGTTGACCGTGGTCCCGACCTGGCTGATGGCCGAGTTGGTAGCAAATAACTGGCTGCCGTTGATGGCGTCCGTCGAAGTTGGGGTCACCTGACCGGCCGCGACGTTCTGGATCTGCCGTTCGGCACCGGGTGCGCCGACCGAGACCGTGCCGGCAGGCGCTGCGCCAACGAAAGTATAAGCAGTGCCGAATAGTGTCGCGCCGGCAACCGGGGTTGCCGCGACATTGGCTATCGACCTGTCGCCGAGGGCAACGCTGTTGGCGATGCCGGCATGTGCGCCGGAGCCGATCGCGGTGGCGCCGACGCCGGTTGCGACCGGAGCGGCATAGGTGGTCGGATTGCCGATCACCCACTTGTCGGCGGCTGTGTTGATATTGGTCGTCAGCGTGTCTGCGACCGAGTAGAGCTGGCTACCGTTGATCGCATCCGTCGAGGCTAGGGTGACTTGGCCGGCTGCGACATTGGTGATCTGACGTTCGCTGCCGACGCCGCCGACCGAGACGACGCTGACCGGACCCGTGCCGGCGAAGCCTCCAAAGGTCACGCCGTTGATCGTCGCGGACGAGGTCGGATTGGCTGCCGCCGTCATAGAACCGGAGCCAAGCGCTACATCACCGGCCCTGTTTGCAATTGCCGTGTCACCGAAGGCGAGCGCGCCGCCGGCGAGCGCCATCGAGCCGTTGCCGAGGGCGACTGAACCCTGGCCGATCGCCTTGTTATTGTTACCGATGGCGACCGCGCCATTGGCCATGTTGTTCGCCGTCGCCGTCAACGTTCCATCGCTGTTGGCGACGTTGTTCGCGCCACCCGTGAAGGCGCCGATGCCAGAGACATAACTCGGATCGCCAATTGCGACCGCGCCGTCACCATAAGCCGTGTTGCCCGCGCCGATCGAAACAGCCTTGCCGCCGCCCGCCGACGCGCCGGTTCCTAGCGCGATCGCGCTGGTAGTCGCCGCGTTCGCGGACTGACCAATGGCGATCGTGTTGTCAGCTGCAATGTTCTGACCCGACGAAGCCCCTAGTGCGATGTTATTGGAACCGGTCGCACCCGTACCTGCACCTGTACCGGTCGAGTAAAGCAGGCCGCTTTCCGATCCGATCGCGATATTGCTACTGCCAGTTACATTCATGCCGGCTTCAGAGCCCAGCGAAACGTTGGCATCACCCTTCACAAATTGACCGGTCTGAGAGCCGCCGAGCGAGAGGTTATTCGACCCCACCGCATTGGAACCGATGTTGACGCCGCCGATGGCGGTGTTCCAATTGCCGATGCTGCTAACGAAGGATCCACCGATACCGACGTTGTAGCCGGCGTCCCCGTTGCTGGGGGCTCCGATGGAAGAACCACGACCCGCGGCGTAGCCGACGAAAAGGTCTCGTTCGCCCAGAGTGGCACCTTGGCCTGCCTGGGTTCCGATCAACGTGGCGCCTTCAAACTGATCGGGGAAGATGTTGGTCGCGTTGAAACCCGCATTAGTTCCAACGATCGTGTCGTAGCCGCCACCGATGTAATTGGCACCGGCATTGGAGCCGATAGCGATAGTTGATAACACATTGGACTGAGCGCCGACCCCAATGGCGACCCCGCCCGTAGCAGAAGAAGAAGCGCCGACACCAGCGGCCAGGCTATTCGCACCCGTAGCGCCGTTGTTAGTATAGTTAGCTCCCTGAATCCCGCCGTCGTTGACGCTGTAATAATGTGTCTGGCCTGCCGCCACGCTTGTTGCGAGCGACCGGAGCTGGCTGACATTCACAGCATCGGTCACGGCCGAACCCGCGGCGACATTCTGGATCTGCCGTTCGGCGTCCGGCGCGCCGACCGAGACCACGCTCGTTGGGGTGGTGCCAGCAAGCGCGACTGTGCCCGGATTGTAGGCAGGACCCGCCGGCGCGGCGGTTAAAGAGCCTGAACCCAGCGCGACGTCACCCGCGTTGGTGGCAGCGGTGGCGCCGTCACCGATCGCGATGGCGCCGGCTGTGTTCGCTCGGGCGCTTTTGCCGATCGCAACCCCGGAATTCGCGCTCGCAATGGCCTGGGTTCCCAGAGCGACCGTATCGTTTGCCTGAACATTAACGCCCGCTTGGCTGCCGATCGCCACATTGCGGTCACCCGCTACATTCGTACCGGTGGCCTGCCCCGTGGGCGAACAGGACATCAGGGCCTGTCCGTCGCTGGGGCTGCCGCCGTCGCCCGCGTTTCCGCCGGTTGCTTGGCAGGAATCGGAAATTCCGCCGATCGCGACGTTAAAGCTGCCCGCCACATTTGATCCGGCGTAGCTACCGCCAGCAAAGTTCGCATATCCATTGACGTAATTACCGGATGTACCACCGGCCGCGGTATTGTTTCCCCCCGTCACATAGGAACCGGATCGCTCGCCCAATCCCGCGTTGCGATAATTGCTGGCCGCACCGCCCGTCCCGGCCTCTCCGCCGACATAAACGTCGCTCTCGCCGTTGGCGACGGAGTATTCGCCGATCGCGATACCGCCAGCTCCCGACGACGTCGCCCAAGGGCCCATCGCTACGCCATTGAGCTGCTGTGCGTAGGCGGCGACACCGATGGCGGAACTGTTGGTCCCGATCGCGCTGGCGTTCACCCCTGCGGCAACGGCGTTCGAGCCCGTGGCGCCCTTATTGTTGTAGTTGGTGTCCGACCCGGGCGTGACGGAACTGACACTGTAGTCGTGGGACTGGGCGGCAGTCAACGCGGCGCCGACATTGTTGTAAGTGGTTCCTTCGATCAGATAGCTCGGGGCGCTGACTGCGCCGGTCGTGCTGTTATACGTCGCGCCGCCACCGAGGTTGGTAGCGACGCTGGCACCCACGGTGTTCACGCCGCCGACGACGGCATTGAGCTGACTGCCGTTGACGGCGTCAGTGGAGGTCGCCGAGATCACCCCAGCGGCCACGTTCTGGATCTGTCGCTCATTGCCGAGCGAGGCGACGGAGACCACGCCATTCGTAGAATTTGAAGCCTCCACGCCTGCGACCGTCCCGCCGAATAGTGTGGTATTCCCGGTATGGGGAGCGGTGGTGGTCGAATTGGAGCCCAGGGCCACGTCGCCCGCACCCGTGGCGGTCGTGTTCGAACCGATTGCAACTCCGTTCTGCGCGGAAGCCCCGGCCACCTGGCCGATGGCGATGGTCCCGCTGATGGGGGCGGTCGCCGTGCCGATGGAATAGCCCGCGTTATTCCCGATGGCGATGTTGTTGCTTCCGATGACTTTGTTGCCCGCAGTGTAGCCCAGTGCGGTGTTGGCATTGCCTGTCACCTGCACGCCGGCTTGGTAGCCGGTGGCAGCGTTGCTGGAGCCGTTGACGTTCTGACCTGCACCGTCGCCGAAGGCGGCGTTATTGCTGCCTGTGACGAGCATACCCGCCTGATAGCCATTGGCTGTGTTGTCGCCGCCCTGAACGTTCTGCCCAGCGTAGGAGCCCAGCGCGGTATTGTTGTCGCCCGAGACCGTATAGCCAGCATAGAGTCCAGCAGCCACGTTGGCGCTGCCGGTGACCGACTGACCAGCGTGCTGGCCTACGGCCGAGTTATTGTTGCCGGTAACCTGGTAGCCAGCATAGGAGCCGACGGCGTTGTTGTTGTCGCCGCTGACGATGCCGCCGGCGTTAGCGCCATAGGCATTGTTGTAGTTACCGGTGACAAATTGGCCGGACTGGAAGCCGGACGCGGTGCTGCTTACATTCGCCCCAGCACTGCCCACGCCCGACTGGCTGCCGATGGCCAGTGAGCCTTGGCCCATCGCCGTGGCGCTGTCGCCGAATGCAAGCGAGCCCACGCCCGTGGCCGACGACGTGTTGCCGAGGGCGACAGAGCCCTGCCCGAGAGCGACGTTGCTGTTGCCGATGGCCACCGCGCCGTTCGCGACGTTTGCCACCGACGCCGACGCCGTGCCGTCGCCATTGGCGATATTGTTGGCGCCGCCGGTGAACGCGCCGGTACCCGAAGCGAAATTTGGATCGCCGATCGACACTGCCCCATCGCCGAAGGCCGTGTTGCCCACGCCGATCGACACCGCCTTGCCGCCGGTCGCCGCCGTCGTCTGGCCGATCGCGACCGCGCCAGCCGCATCAGCCCGTGTATCTGTGCCGATTGCGATTGCTGAATCTGCGCTCGCAAGGGTACGGGTACCAATGGCCACGGTGTCGTCGGCGGCAATGCCAATTCCTGCCATGTTGCCCATGGCGACATTTCGATTACCCGTGACATTTACACCAGCGGCATTCGATTCCGGGCCACAGTTCATAAGGCTGTTACCGCCGCTGCCACCCCCGTTATTGCCTCCGCCGCCACTGTCGCAGGCGCTCCCGACGCCGCCAACGGCAACGTTGTAGTTGCCCGTCACGTTGCTGCCAGAGTAGGCGCCGCCCGCGAAATTGGCCACGCCGATGACGTTGTTGCCCGAAGTACCGCCCAAGGCGGTGTTATCCGAACCGGTAACCTTGGAACCCGCACGTTCACCGAACCCAGCGTTTCGGAAGTTTGTCACCGCTCCGGCCGTGCCAGCCGCCCCGCCGATGTAGACGTCGCTTTCGCCATTCGCAACCGAATATTCGCCAATGGCTATGCCACCTGGGCCTGAGGAAGCAGCCCAAGGCCCGATCGCCAGACCATTAACTTCTTGAGCGCTGGCGTTCACTCCGATGGCTAGTGAGTTGAGGCCGTTCGCTGAGGAGAAGGGACCCACGGTGGTTGAACTGTCACCGCGAGATGATGCTCCGACGCCAGCGGCAAGGCTGTTTACCCCCGTCGCGCCATCGTTGTTGAAGTTCGAGCCCCCACCGGTGACCGTAGAGTTCGTACTATAGTAGTGTGTTTTTTGCGCATTCAGCTGACTGACATTGACCGCATCGGTATCTGCCACGCCGGTGTTGACATTGTGAACCGTGACCGGGCCGGGACCGGAACCAACCAGGGTGATATCCTGGGATGGAGCGGTGGGATTGGCGACGCCGTTGCTATCGGAATACTGAACCGGCGAGTTCGTAATGATGTTGGTGATCGCGGCGCCGACACTGGTCACGGCGCCGCCGATGACATTGTAGGTCGGCGCGGTGTAGGTGTTGGTGGCCGGATCGTAGGTTGCGCCGCCGCCGAGGCTGTTGGCGACATTGGTCACCGTATTGCCGAGGCTGGTGACGTCGGTGTTGGTCTGGAACAGTTGCGAGCCGTTGACCGCGTCCGTCGACGTCGAGGTCAGGGCCCCCGGTGCGACATTGGTGATCGTAACCGGCGCATGGCCGCGGCCGGCGCCGCCGAGTGTTACGGTGTTCTGCGTGCTGTCGTCATATTGGACGGCATTGCCGGAAGCCTCTTGCAACTGGCTGACGTTGACCGCGTCCGTGGCCGCCGTACCCGCCGTGAGGCCAGTAATCTTTCCGGTGCCGCCGTCGTTGATGCTGACTACGCCGAACTTCGGAGCATCGGCGATCTGCACGTTGAGCGCTCCGGTCACCGGATCGGTCACCGTCTTAACGTTGCCGCCCGAATAGGTGCCCGCGGTGCTGGCTCCGCCCTGGATGGTCAGCGTCTGGCCGAGATCGCGATGGACCACGCCGGCGGCTGCGTCGTTGCCGGTGAAGTCCATGCCCTTCGTCGTCACGGTGGTGGTGGCGTTGGTCAGCTGGCTGAAGTTGACCGCATCGCTCGGCGCTACGCCGTTCGCGACCTTGGTGATGGTCTGCGGGCTGCCGCTGCTATGGCTGGCGTCATAGGCGCCGGTGCCGCCGTTCAGCGTCGGGTTCCACTGCAGGGCATCCGTCTTCAGGCCGTTGATGTTGGTGGTGTTGGTGGCAATGTCGGTGGTGTTCTGGCCAATCTGCTGGTTTGTGTCGAAGAGCTGTGAGCCGTTGACGGCATCGGTGGAGGTCCCGGTAAGTCTTCCGGCCGCGACATTGGTGATGGTCCGTTCGGAGCCGACATCGCCAACCGATACGGTGCTGGCGGGCGTTGTACCGGCAAAGGTGTAGGCCTTTCCACCAATGGTGGCACCGGTGGTGCCGACCGCTACTGCCGTCTGCGAGTGGCTGCCAAGGGCAACATCGTTGGCATTGGCCGTTGCCGTTGCACCATCGCCGATCGCGACGTTGCCAGCCTTGCCGCCGGCACCGGCCTTGGAATTGTTGCCGAGAGCGACCGAGCCCTGGCCGATCGCGACGTTGTTGTTGCCGATGGCAACCGCGCCGTTGGCGGCGTTTGTCGCTGTTGCCGTTGCCGTGCCGTCGTTGTTGGCGATGTTGTTGGCACCACCGGCGAAGGCGCCGGTACCCGAAACGTAGCTCGGATCACCGATCGCGACAGCGCCATCGCCAAAGGCGGTGTTGCCGAAGCCGATCGAGGTAGCCTTACCACCCTTGGCGACGGCATTGGTGCCGAGCGCGATGGAATTGTCGGCCTGAGCGGAGGCGCTCGTACCCATCGCAATGGAGTTGGCGCCGGCGGCGCTGGTGAAGGTGCCGAGCGCCACTGCAAACGTGTTTTTCGCCTGCGCCCCATCACCGATGGCAAAGCTATCCTGCGATGTCGCGGAGGCCGTGTTGCCGATGGCGATCGCGTAGGTGCTGGCCGCACTTGCACCCGGCCCAACGGCAATGGCGCGGGCACCGGCTGCCAACGGCGCGGCGGCGGCAGTTCCGCCGGTGACCGCGGGGTTGGGATCTCCGCTGCCAAGTGCCAAAGATGCCATTCCGCTACTTGTAGCTCCTTGGCCAAGGGCTGCAGCGTTAGTCTGGGTGGCGTTTGCACCAGTCCCGATTGCTATGCTGTTATTGCCGCTCGCGTTGGTCGCAGAGGCCCCGCCGCCAATTGCGATACCAGCAGTGCCGGATATACCGCCCAATGTTGCCGTGCTGCCGATGCGCAGCGCGCCAGTGGCCGTTCCGCCACCTAGGCCAAGATTTCCCCCGTTGACATAAAGTTCGTTGCCGAGCGTCAAGGAGTTGGCACCTGTGCCCGCCTGAGGTCCATAAAATAGCGTACGGGTCGTCTGGGTCGCCTTATCCCCCGTCGAGCATTGAGTGTTCGCGTTTCCTCCTAAATTCGCGTTGGTGGGAACGACCGGGGCGGAGTTGGCGATCAAGGCCTGGGAACTGGTCGTCGAAGGATTGATCGTGCCGCTATAATTGCCCATCTGGGAAGCGCCGGCTGTGTCATAGGTCCACAAGCAGCCATTGTCCGTGCCGTCATTGATAAAAATGCCAGGGCCCGCGAGAGCCTCGCCTGGTGTTACCGTCCCCGCCGCCAACGCGCCAAGCACGGCGGCCGCCAGTGCGCCACGGCTGCCAAACTGGGCAACGCGCACCCTCACCTGGGCAAATTGCCGTTGCGCGGCGGCAAGAAGCGCAATCGGCCGGCCGCAATTCGGGCATAGGGGTACATCGACACGGCCCATAACCGCCCGTGCTATCGTCGCGTGGCTGGTGATGCCCATCGCAGCCAGAGCGGCCGCAACCGCCGCGCCCTTTCCGAGCGAGCCGATCGCGCGCCTTTCGCCCATTGATAGAATTCGGAAGGCTATGCGTAGGATGGCGGCGATGCGCCTCCTGGCCGAGCGGCTCATCTGCTGGCCGGGGCCCAGCGCGCCATGCCTTGAAGGCGGGGCCGTTACCATGTTGGAACAGTTATTGGCGCCTGTATTTTTCAGCTGGCTGCTCATGTCGACCTTCTCCACTTGGATGCCCCTTCAGCGCCAACGGACCCGACAGACGCGTAATGCGTCTGCTTTAGTTCGGAACCCAGCGGGCAATGCGAATTCGAATTGATGATTGTGAGCGCGTCGCGTTCCCCAAGACGGGCGAGGCTCCCGCATATGTTGGAGAAGCGTTCGTCGCCGCTCTGTTTGGAATGAATGGCCAGGGTGACCCGCTTTTCCGGAAGCGCTTTGGTCAGCAGGGAAATAATGGCGTCGATCCGCTCCTTGGCGGAGCGCTCGGCATATAGAGGCCGCGTCAAACCATAGGCATAATGCGCCAGCGCCTGATCCATCTGGTCGCGCGAGATGCTGTCGGGCATGCGCCCGTCCAACATGCGCCACGCGTCCATCAGGCGCTTTCCGCACTCTTCGAGTCGGAACTCATGGGGGATGCTGGTTGTCAATGTCCTAACGGCCTTCAAACATGAGCGGGATCGAGTCAAAGGGCAGGTTGTTTTTGACGGGGTCGTTATGTCTTACCCGAGCAACTTGCTTTTCCGCAGATCTAGCTGATGTGATAAAGTCGTCATTCAACTCACCGCTACTTGACGCTTTCCTTTTATTTGAGGCGCATATTGCATCAAGACCAACGTGCCAAAATGATATAGTAGCGGACCATATTGCAATATCGAAGACCGTACGCTGATCCGCTTGACAGCTTCGATTGGACGCCTTAGGCGCGCGCGCAAAGTTCGATATCATCGTTCAAAGATCGAAATACGGCGCGGAATCAACGACTGCGCGTCCAAAAGGGGTTGGCAGAGCCCTCCTTCGCTTTTGGCCATAGCATTTTTTGCAGCGACCTGAAGCCTTCAAGTCCTGAGGCGGCGTTGACCTTTCAAATGCGATAAGCTGCAGCGGGGCTATATCGAAAGCAAACCCACCGTCCCTTGCTTCCGCAAGGTCTCTATTGGCGCGTCGCAATCGCCTAGGGCAATCTCCTAATCCATTGCGGGTGCTTCAAAAGATGGCTCGCGCGGTGCGGCGGAGAGGACCATGTCATCCTCTCTAACGACGACTACGACGGGCTACGATTATGGCAGGACCCGCCGGGGTTCTCTTCTGTCTGGAGCCCCCCTATCAGCGAACCTATGGCAGGCATGGAAACGACCCGGTCGTCGGTCGTCGCCTCGTACAGTTGCTTCATCAGGCTGGCCTTCATCCTCACCGCAACACGCTCGTGTTCTTCGGTGGTTGCGTAGGCGATCCGGACTTTGAAGACGCGGTTCGCAACATAGCAAGCATCGTTGACGAAGCGATCGATGACATCGCAGCGGCAGGGCTTGCTCGCGACGCAGTAACAGCCGCCCTCGACGCTTTGAGCGACTGGAGCAAGGCGCCGGATTCCACGGTCTGGTTCGGCGTGTCTTGGACGGAAGGGATTCGACAAGTGTAACCTCGGCCGCTCTTCAGGATAAAGCGCCGGGCCACTCGTTCGACGGCTCCTCGGCCTCCGCGCCCGCTTGTCTTTGACAGGGGCGGGATCGCGATCGTAGGCGTCTCGGAGGTTTCCGATCTCCTCGACGATCGAGTCATAGACGTCAACATTCGCCAGGACCACGCGGCTGAAGACCTGCGGCGCCTGGCACGGCAGTCTCGATATGTGGATTGGTTCCGGCGTCTGATTGCCTTGTCGGTCATTTACGAAGGCGGCACTCGCGGCCAGGCGGAGTCGGGTTGCAGATCGTCACGGATTGGGTCGAGCGCTTCAATCGGCTGGGTCCCGATGGACTGAAGACAGCAAAGGCCAAGGGTCGTGAGCCGCTCCTGAACGGTGAGCAGCGGTATCATCCTTCAAGAAGAAAACTGGGTTGTTTCTGCCACTGCGTAACCTGTCGGCTTCTGCCCGGATTGTGGAACACGAAGCAGGCATCGGCACGGCTGGCATAACCGCCGCCCACAGGACCTGCCTGTTCAAGGTCAAGCTGTGAAAATTAGACTCGCACTGAACCGGTGGCAGTGTAGGTACCGGAAATGCAAGCTACGAACCTTCACCGACAGACTGCCCGAGATTGCTGCACCCTATGTGCGACGAACTGGGCGGATGGCTGAGATTATGGGCTTGGTTGGCTACAGAATGGGCGGTCGTCCGGGAGAGAACTTGATGCATCGGCTCGCAGTGTTCACCAGCATGCGTGGCTTGGCCATGCGCTTCAACGGCATCTTGCGCAGCAGGCGCTCGCAGGCACTGAATGAATGGATCGACGATGCCATTGACACCGAGCTCACGGCAATCATGCGTTTCGCCAGCGTTTTGCGCCGGGATATTGATGCCATAAGAAATGCAATCGAACTCCACTGGAGCAACGGTCAAGCCGAAGGTCAGATCAACCGCCTCATGATGCTGAAGCGAGCAATGTACGGTCGCGCCGGCCCGGAACTGATGAGGGCGAGAATGCCGGCGCTGAATCACAGAGAGTGAGGATGAACTATCCTTCATGGCACGCCTTGAGAGTGGGCAGCGACGGGTGGTTGTGATGGAATTTCTGGAGCTCGCCGAAATCTTAGGCTTCGATGCCGTCCAAGCCCTCATTGACGTAGCGAAAGTGCATTAGGCTGTTGAATTTTGCTGAGACCTGACTACGACAGTCAGTCGCTCTCACGACATCTGTTGCGCAGACTTTGCTCTTGAGGAGGGCCGAACCGGCCCCCTTGGAAAGCCTGTCTCAATCGAGTAATCGTCCCGGTTCGTAAGAACCCCATCTACTTAAGCTCGCGATCTTGACCACAGCCATGCCGGCCTGGATCATGCGCTGATGCCAGCGCGCGAACACGATGCCGTCTTTGTGAGCGATAACATCCTGCCAACTCGCCTCAGGGTCGGGTTTAGACGGATCGTATAGCCGCGCGACGTTGTCACCGGCAGAGACTTTTGCTCCAAGCGGTTTCAAGTGGATGACCACGCCGGTCGTCGGACTCCTCACTACGTCAACAGCGTCGAGCGTAGTGAGGAGCGGAGCCGCGTCGTCGTTGGTTTCGCTGGTTCCGGTTATGGCGCCTGAGTGAATGAGGAAATCGAGAAGCGCCTGGCTGTCGGACGACGCCAACTCCGCCGAAACATCGGAAAGTCCACGTAGCTCCAGGGTACAAACCGCGGTTTGGATCTTGGGATGATCCACGCTTTCGCCGAGAAGCAAATTGATGATAGTCCACGTCTCGTCATGCACCTCGTCGAACGGAGAGTCTGCCGGTTTATCCGATAGGATTACGATGGGGATGTCGAGCCCTCGTGTCAGAGGCTGGAACACCGGCCAAGATTTCTCGGAGGTATAGAGGTGGAGGATGGCTTCCATATCAGCATGGATATCGACAATCACGTCAGAACCCCAAGCCAACCTCATTAAGGCGGCTTGTAGACGCTCGACGGGTGCGCCCACACGCGTAAGGCTGTCGAAGATCTGCGTGCCGATGCGCAGCGCTTCGGCGGTTGTCTGCCGATCGGGGCCTAGTAATTTCAGTTGCTCAACCACCCTCTCTCCTATCTGCGGGAATGCGCGGTTGAAGTTTCGGCCGTCGAGCGAGAAGCGGCCCGCATGGCGACCAAGGATGAATTGCTTCGCCCCGAGAGGATTGCAATGCGGCAGAACGATGACCTCGCCGCAGATCTCGCCTGCGGCGTCCGCCACCTGCAACAAGCCGACGAGTTCGACGAGTGCCACAGTGGCTGAAACCTCGTCGGCGTGAAGGGCACCCTGCAGGTACACCTTAGGGCGGCTACCAGGGATGCCGAAACGATGCACGACAAGCGCCTCTCCGGTAACGTCGATCCGCTCAGCGACCATGATTAGAGACCACTCCAAAGAGGCTAACCGAGACCTTCGCCCCTGGAAGCAGCAAACCTTCGACAGGCAGTCCGGTCGAAGCTGGACCTGGCTTCAAGTAATAGCGGTTGCGGACCGACATATTGGCGTGCAGGTCATCAGCCGAGCTACTGGCAATGTAGCACGTGGTCGCCTTGCGCACGTCCCGGAAGCTCAAGCCTGTGTCCACAAACATCGCCTCGACCGCCTTCATGATCCTAGCAGTCTGCTCCACAAGACCACGATCGGGTGATGCATCCACAGCTGCCAGGTGGAAATAGCCACCTCCCATGCGCAGCAACGTCGATTGAGCTTCGGCTTCAGCGGCCGGTCGACACTCCGAGACTGGAGCTTTGGTGAATGTCAACTCCGCCATGATATCCGCGTCGGCGTCGGATACGTCCAGCGTAAGTCCGCTTTGCTCATCGCCAAGACGGATGTTGCCCGTCTTCTCGTCCGAGGCAAATACATCGACCTCGATCACCATGCCGTCATAGTAGAAATGCGGAACGGCGACCGGAATGACGTGAACCGATTGCCCGAACGCTCGGTGGAACAGTCCCCTCAAACGCGCTGCGTCCCTGTGCGCAGTTTTCACATAATAGACGACTAGGCGGCCGATGCTGGTGGTGGCGCATTGCATTTCGTTCAGATAGCGTTCGATGAAGCCTGCCACGGCTTCCGCCTGAGCAAGCAAATTGCCTGGAAACAGAACCGCACCCTCCCGGTCGAGCGGGCACTGGCCGCAAGACCAGAGAAGTGCTCCGTCCTTCACGACAAGCGAGTAGGGATGTTCGATACGCATTTTCCAGACATTGTCGAAGGGCAAGAATGACGGCGATGTGTTGCTCATGGAAAATCTCAGCCTGCCTGCAAGACCTTGGAGAGAAACTGCGCCGCGCGCGGGCTTTGCGGCTTTGTGAAGAAGGCATCCGGCTTGCCCTGCTCGATGAATTTGCCGCCCTCGAAGAAACAGACCCGATCGGCCACTTCGCGCGCAAACCCCATCTGATGTGTCACAAGCAGCATCGTGTAGGAATGCGTGCGCGCCAGGTCGCGGATCACCTCCAGAACCTCGCCGACCATTTCCGGATCGAGCGCGGAGGTGGGCTCGTCGAACAGCAGGATTTCCGGCTGCATGGCGAGAGCCCGGGCGATCGCCACACGCTGTTGCTGACCGCCGGAGATTTGGGCTGGATAATGGTTCCGCTTATCAGCGAGCCCCACCTTTGCCAACAGGGCTTCAGCACGTGCCACCGCCTCCGCCTTCGGCAAGCCAAGCGAATGAATCGGCGCCTCGATACAATTGCCGAGCACCGTCATATGTGGAAAGAGGTTGAAGCTCTGGAATACCATGCCGATCTTCGAGCGGAGCTTGCGAACATGCGTGCTGTTTGCTGCAACGAGCGCGTCGCCGTGCCGCATTTTATTCATTGGCTCGCCATCGATCCAGATCACCCCCTCGTTGATCCGTTCAAGCGTCATCAGGACGCGCAGCACTGTGGTCTTGCCGGAACCGGATGGACCGATAACGGCAACAACCTCGCCGGGAGCAATGTCGAGGTCCAGACCATCGAGAACCGTCAATTGCCCATATCGTTTGGTGACGTTCTCGAACCTGATTTTCGGCGAGTTCAACGGTAGATCCTCCTGTTGACAATGAACTCGACCCAGCGCACGAGCGCCGCCGAGATGAGACTGAGAATGAGAAAGAGCAGACCGGTCAGGCTGATGGCTTCAGAGAAGCGGTAGAATTGGGCGCCGACGAGCTTTGCCGCCTGCATCATCTCGGGGACGGCGACAAAGGAAAGCAACGGCGTCTCCTTGAAGATCACAATCAGGTAGTTGCCGAGCGAAGGCACGATCGGCGGCAGCATTTGCGGCACGACGACATCGCGCAGCGTCCGGTAGCGACCAAGATTGAGCGCCGTGCAGGCCTCCCATTGACCCCGCGGAACCGCCTCGAAACCAGCCCGGAAAACCTCCGAGCAAAGCGCAGCATAGTATAGCCCGATCGTCAGGACACCGGTGGTCATCGGCGGCAGAGTGAAGCCTGCCTGCGGGAGAAGGTAAAAGAGGAAAAATATCTGCACGAGCAGCGGCGTCGAGCGCAGGAACTCGACTAATTCGCCGACGATGGCGGCGACGACCCGGTTCTTGCCGACACGTAGCAGCATGAGCGGCATGCCCAGCAGGATCGCCACAACGAAGGACAGCACCGTAACCTCGATCGTCGTGATCATGCCCAAGAGCAACCGCGGCATGACTGTATGGCTTGCGAACGTCCAATCCCAATCCATCAGCCGAGCGCTCCGCGATAGCGCGATACGCGCACCTCCAACAGCTTCGATCCGTAGCGCACAATCTGGCAGAGGCAGTAGTAGAGCAGCATTGTGATCAGGAAGATCTCGACGGTTCGGTAGTGAATGAGATTTTGTTTGACGGCAGCGGAGGTCACGTCGACCAGCGTGACAGCCGAGACCATCGCCGTCGCTTTGACGAGTTCGATCGTCTGATTCGTCATCCCAGGCACCATGATGACAAAGGCCTGCGGCAGGACGATCCGGAAAAGCCGCTTCCATTCAGGCATGTTGAGCGCGATACAGGCTTCGCTCTGACCGCGCGGCACGGAGGAAATCGCGCCGCGCACCACTTCTGCGCCATAGGCACCGAAATTGAGTCCCATGCCGAGCACGGCAGCCGTCATCGGCATTAGGACCACCCCGAACTTCGGCAGAACGAAGAATAGCCAGAACAGTTGCACGAGCAGCGAGGTACCCCGGAAGATCTCGACATAGACGCCCGCGAGAAACCGTAACGCCATGCTCGCGCTGGTCCGTCCGAGCGCCGCAAGCACGGAGCAAGAAAGGAAAAGTAAGAAGGAGAGCGCCGAAACCTGAAGCGTGACGACAAGTCCCTTCAGGAGGGCAGGCAGGAAGACCTTGAGCTCGGAAAACGTGGCGAAGGCCAACCCAATCAGAAAGAAAATTGCCCCGACGAGGGCAGATATTCGAACGGTGTTCATCCCAGCAGAAACCTTGATTCGACGGTGAAGCGCGCCCGGCGCTGCCGGGCGTCTTTCCCGTCATTTTGCGGCGCAGAGTTCCGCCGCGGTGTAGCGCGGCAGGTCGTCGGCAGAGAGACCATAGGTCTCCAACATCTTCACATGTTCCGGGCTTCTGACACGCTGCTCGAGGAATTTGTTAAACGCGATGACGAAGTCCGCATCCTCAGGGCGGAAGGCGATGGCGCCATGCGGCATGGCGATGTGTCCGTTGATCTCGCTGAACGGTTTCGTCATCTCGAAATCCTGCTCGGGCACCGACGCAATAAGCGCCTTGATGCCGCCGGCATCGACGAAGAAAGCATCCGCCCGGCCCGCCCGCACCGCCGCGATAGCCGAGGCGGTATCCGGAATTTGAAGAACTTTGTCCGCCGGAATGCCGGCAAGCGCCGCATAGCCGACATGAGCAGATCCGGCAATCACCGCGACCGTTAGCCCCTTGGCCGCGATGTCCTCGATCTTCGCAATCCCCTTCGGGTTACCCTTCGGCACGGCGATGGCGTTCGTCACGCCGAATATCGGCTCTGAAAAGGCAACCTCCTTGCAGCGTTCCGGCGTGATATACATGCCCGCCGCAACCGCGTCGAAACGACCGGCCTTGAGGCCCGGGATAAGATTGCCCCATTCTGTGTCCTGCGTGGAAGCGATCTTCGCGCCCATCGCGGCGAGAACGGCGTTCAGAGTGTCGGGGTCGGTTCCGACGAGTTCGCCTTTGTCGTTGAAGAAGGAGTTCGGATTGTAGTTGTAGAAGGCAACGGCAAGGCCCTCGTTCTTTGCCTTGTACAGAAGGCCACCGGCGAGGGCCGATGACGCCGAAAGGGCGCCGACGACGGCGGCCGCGCCGGCAAGGCGGAGCGTCTTGTGAATGATGCTTGGTGTAGTCATGTTTCGTTCCCCTTTGGTTTTTTGATTGTGAACAACGATGGCTTATGCCGGTAATGGCGGCAAAGGCTGCGAGAACAGTCGCCCGTGCTGTGCGAGATCCGCCAACACACCGGAGCGCCGGCAACATTCCCAGGCGATCGCCTGGTTGCTCGAAACGACGGGTTTGCCGATCCTGTCTTCCAGCTTCTTCAAGATGGGGCTGACGGCGATGCCGGTGCAGGATATGAACAGCGCGTCGGCCTCGGGCATATCGGCCGCAAGCGCCGCTTCCAGGAAGACCTCCGGCGGTGTCAGATACATCTGCGCGCCTGTGAGCTGGCCGAGCGTGCGGGCGCTGACGATGTCCATTCCCGCGCCCGTCAGCGTCTGGGCGACGAGGACGTTCACCTCATCGACATATGGCGTGACGACGGCAAGCCGGCCGACTTTGAGTGCACGCAATGCTTTCAGCACGGCGCCGATCGGCGTGACGACGGGAACACCCGGCCGGCTTTTGCTGATGAGATCATGTACCCGTTCCTCGCCCAGCACGATGGTGCCGGAGGTACAACCATAGACAATCGCATGCAGCCATTCGGCCCCCGGCAGCAGGTCGGCGGCAGCGGGAATAACCTGCGATACGGCTGTCAGCCCCGCAATATCGGCCGCATCGTTGAATTCCATTCGACCGGCATAGACTCCAGCGCTCGCCGGCAGGAAAGCCAGGATTTCCCGCGCCATCACCACTTCCGTGGCCAGTTCCAGCAGGCCGATGGCCGGGGTATGCAACGGCGGCTTCACAAGTCTCGGTTCAGACATCTTTTGCCACCGCCCCTCAGCGAGATCCTGTTTCGTCGTCAAGAGGTGGGAGGTTCCATCAGTCATGGGGCGTTTATCCTGTTGCGGTGCAATCGGGCCTGCAAGACATCCCGACCGCCGGGTTCTTCTTGCTGATTAATCCATCGTTCCGGAGCGAACGCCATTGACGAAAGAGTTGGCGCCCCATAACCTGTCCTTATGAAGGGTTTCATGCATCAGGTCGGCTCGCCGCGCTCCATCGTCGTATTTGAGGCAGCGGCCCGTAACCTCAGTTTCACCCAGGCGGCACAGGAACTGAACGTGTCGCAACCCGCAGTCAGCCGGCAGATTCGCGATTTGGAAGAGATGATCGGCTGCCGCTTGTTTCATCGCAACGGCAATGCCATCGCGCTGACGCGCTCGGGCCAGCAACTTGCCGAGTCCGTTGAGGCGGGGCTCGGTCGAATATCGAACACGATCATAGCAATCAGTGAAATCTGGAAAAGCGAATCAGTGGCGATCCGCTCGCACGTGACACTGCTATCGAACTTTGTTATTCCGCTTTGGACCGGCACAGAGGCCGCCGATTTGAACGTCGCCATCGAAATCCAGTCGGCCCGCAACGATGCCCCGATTGCCTTCGAAGGACCAGGCATCGCTATTCTCTATGGCAACGGCTCCTGGCCGGGCTTTGTCGCCGAGCGCCTCCTCGACGACCAACTCTATCCCGTCTGCGCACCTGCGACCCGAGAACGATATCCTGAGGATGATTTTCATGCAATTGTGCAACAAGAGCCACTGCTGCAGTTATCGCAATACGTCGACCCCGAAATGAACTGGTCGCTCTGGATCGAACGCTTCAATCTAAGGGACGCCGGCAAGGCCGGCAAGCCTAACTTCAACGATTACGAAATGCTCCTGCAAACCTGCAAGGCCGGCCGGGGCGTCGCCATCGGCTCCGCCTGCATCGTGGCCCCATCGCTTGAGGCCGGCTTGTTGGTGCGCATCGGCGATATCAGCTTGAACACGGACTTTGGCTATTATCTGGTTTACGATCCGATAATCGCAGAAGCGCCCCGCATCCGTCGTCTCGTGCGGTTCTTTCTAGAAAACGCGGAAAGGTTCTCGCGGAAGACGAGACGGATTTCGGAAGCGTCGCGGCCTGTACAATCATCCTGCGGCGTAAACTCATAAAATTGCTTGGCGCTTATCGCCTGCCGTGATTCAAGGCTTCCAAATAAGGAGGCATTTGATGACGCGTCGTCGCTACGAACTGACCGACCACGAATGGTCGATCATATCGCCATTGTTGCCCAACAGCCCCGCGGCGTTGCTCGCGTAGATGATCGGTGGGTGCTGAATGGTGACCATGTCGGGTAGCGGATAGCTGAAATACTGGTATTCGCCCTTGCCGAACGCGTAGCGCCCCATGACGATACGGCTGCGAAACAGCCCGGATTGCGGATACAAGGATGTGAGAGCCTCACATTCATCCCGGGTGAGAAGACACTCGGCGACCGCCGAACCGTTACGGGCAAGATCAGTCTCCATTCTCGTCCAGTCGACCTTGCCGATCCGATCGGCAAGCGAATTGCACGGCTGTTGCGATATTTCGTCTACGAGCACGGTCATATGCGGTTCTCCATGAGTTTCTTTGGGGGCCAGGCGATCATGCCGCCGCGTCATGAAAGACGATGCTCAGCGCGCGCTGACGACCTTCCCGGACTTTGCTGAAGCAATGGCGCAGATTGACACGATAGGTCCCCCGCGTTCCCGCGACCGGACGATTGGAAACGGCAAAGACCACAGCGTCACCCTTTCCGAGCGTGATCACCTCGGGGCGGGTCTGCATCCTCGGACGCTGCTCGGTGATGACGAATTCACCGCCCGCGAAGTCTTCCCCTGGCTGCGAGAGCTGAATCACAGTCTGCAGCGGGAACGCATGCGCTCCGTAAAGATCCTGGTGCAGCAGGCTACGACGGTCGAGACCGTGATCCAGCAGCATCGACGTCGGGATCGTTTGGCCTGCGCGGCGGCACATCTCCAGAAACTGCAGATGTGTCTGCGGGTAACGTTCGGATATTTCCATACGCTCGTTCCAGGCATTCGCGATCGGCACGAGATGCGGATAAAGGGCCGCGCGCACGCCATCGACCAGCTCGGGCATGGGATACTGGAAATACCGATAGTCGCCGTCTCCCCATCCACGCTGCTCGGCGGCCGCCGGGATGCGAGAGAGCGTCGGATCAGAATAGAGGTCCGTCACGACCTTGACCTCGTCAGCAGACAGCAGCCCTGGCAGCACCGCGGCACCAAAGGCGTCGAGATCCACGGCAATCTGATCCCAGGAAAGCTGCGCGATGCGCGCAGCATATCGTTTCGCGGCGGTCTCCCCCGCCACGTGACCCGCTTCCATGTTCATGTTTTATATTCCCTCGAGATGCACCACCGCGCCGTGGTCAGCATCCTGTTGTTCGTCCCTGCGCGGCATATCGGAGGCGACGCGGCCCGGATAAGTGCCTGTACCCGGATCGACTAATTCGGTTCAGATCCGCCGGCACTCCGAATCCTGCCTTTAAAGTCGGACAGTCATCCGGTTACGATTGGAGGCTCTGCTCAATCGGTCAGGCGAGACGCAAGACGGCCGTCTCGGCGAATATGAACGTTTCACCGGTGTTGAAACGGACTTCGATCTCCCCGTTGTCGAAGATATCCCAGGCTGCGAAGCCGTCGGCGACCATGCGGGCAACATGGGATAGTACGAGTTCTTTATCTGGATCGCCGGCGGCGAGTGCAGCAACGGCGTCAAAGGTCTCGTCCGTTTCCGCTCGTGCGTGCCGGCCATTCCTTGCATCGATGTCGCTACGAAACAGCATGATGTGGGCGTCCTTGTCGCCGCGGTCGTCTGCAAGACCAGAAACTCGCCTGGTAGGAGTGTCGATAATATCACTATTGCGCGAAAGACCTGCCCTTCGTCACTCCGGTTATTCTCATCAAACCGAGATAATTCGGGCGTTAGAGCGCGCCGCGAAACGTCAGGTTGATGCGCATGCGTCCGACCATCTCGTGCATGCCATCCTTCAATTCCGGCACCCCATGATAGAACAGCCTGGAAGGGCCGCCCCAGACCGCAACATCACCATGGCGCAACGCGAACTTTCTGATTGGATCATTGCGCTTCAAGCCGCCGAACTGAAAGATCGCCGGCAAGCCCAACGACACCGAAACAATCGGATTGGCAAAGTCCCGTTCATTCTTGTCCTGATGAAGCGAGAGACGCGCGCCCGGCTCGTAGCGATTGATGAGGCAGGCGTCCGGCCGAAATTCGGGATAGCCCGCATTGGATGCGGCGCTCGCCGCGAGCTCACGAAAGCAATCCGGCATCGTCGGCCATGGACGTCCCATCTCCGGATCATTCCGGTCATAACGATAACCGCTGCGATCGGTCACCCAGCCTGCCGCGCCGCAGTTGGTCATAGCCACCGACATGATGAAGCCACCTGGCGTCACCATGTGCCGAAACGGCGACTGTTCAACGATCCGGTCAAGTGCCGCAAGGACCTTCTTCTCAAAGGGGAGAGCCGCACCGCGCAACAGCACGGCGCCTTCCGCCATGCGTTCAAAGGGTGGATCGAGTGGGACAATATTGTCAAACAAGTCGGACATGGAACTGCCTAATGGATGTTGATGGTCGCGTGAAAGACCGGCGCGTAGCCTGCTCTCAGCGCCTTTACGCTGGAAGGCGGCGTCAATAGCCAGTCGGCATTGCTGAGTACCTGCGGTTCGGCATAACCCTCATTCGTCCAGCGGTGTGCCAGGCCGCCTCGCAGCGTGAACGCGTCCTCACCCAGTGCGACCACAACACCATCAGGCAAGTCACCCAGCCCCTGTGTCACCGGATGCAACCGCTTGCGACCCTCTTCCAGCCGTTCGGCATGCAATACAGCATCAATCCCGGCGGCAGATGGGCATGCTTCGCCACGACCACTAGCCCAACAGGTCCGGTATTGCTCGGCAGCCGTGCGCCTGCATAAAAAGCAAGGCCTGTGGCCCGCCGCCA
Organism: Rhizobium sp. ASV8; assembly: GCF_016429255.1. Lineage (GTDB taxonomy): Bacteria > Pseudomonadota > Alphaproteobacteria > Rhizobiales > Rhizobiaceae > Rhizobium. The sequence goes on along the minus strand of NZ_JAELUG010000057.1, from coordinate 6,145 downwards.
ATGCGATCGCCTCATCGAGGAAGAACAATTCGGTCCAACTCCGCGTCGCCATGACGTCGCGGCACTGTCCCTTGTAGCTGCAGTTGCAGATCAGCCATGCTTTCGACGCCCAGCGCTTTCTGAGCAATGTCTTGGTCGACGGGTCGTGAATAATGCCGCGATTGCCCGTGAACAGACCGCGCTGCGAGATCGCAACGATGCCGCCAAACGGAGTGACACGGTTTTGCAGGTGCATAGCTTCCATCCTGAGCCCGGCATATGCCGAGGTGCAATTCAAGTTTGCCGTTTTCATGCAGCAGGCACTCAGTCGTCGCACTCCGAGTCTCGCCGTCCAGTCCGCAAGTCGACCGGCCACCTATGCCAGCACATTGCCGCGCTCCCGGGGGATGCGCCACAGATACCATGCCGCAACCGTGCGATGTGGCGACCAGGCTTCCGACAGCCGGCGCAGTTCCTTGGGTTTAGGTTGCTCGGCAAGCGATTTTAGGGCGCGATACCCCTCACGTACGCCGAAATCGTCAACCGGCAGCACGTCCATTCGCTCCAGCGAGTACATCAGGAGCATCTCGACAGTCCATCGCCCTACTCCCTTGATGGTGACCATTCTTGCAATCAAGGCCTCATCGTCCATTGTGACCGCATCTTCGCGCCTGGGAACAAGTCCCGTGAGCGCTGCCTCGGCAATCGCCTTGATGGTTGCAATCTTGCTGGCGGAGAAGCCGCAGCTTCGCATGGCATCGAAATCCGCAGCAATCAGGTCCGCCGGCCGCGGGAAATCGCAACCACCGAACAGCTCCTTGAGGCGTCCAAGGATCGCGTCGCCGGCCTTGGCCGTGAGTTGCTGATAGGCAATGGCCCGCACGAGCGCCTCGTAGGGCTCGCGCGCAGCCTTGGGGTCGTGTCGACAGGGTCCCACCAGGTCAATGAGCCGGGCCCAGTCGTCATCAACACTCGAAAGGAACAAAGCGGATGCGTCGTAACGAGCGTGGAGATTCATGTCGACACCTTGCATTCGAAGGCGATCTTAAAATGCTGGCCCCGGTCGCAAACAACGCAGGTGTGATCGTCATGGGACACGACAGCGCATAAACGTTCGCTCTCTGTCAGAGCACTGGCAATGACATCACGCACTCGCCGACGCCTCCTTCGCAAGGAGGGCGCGCTTTCGATCGACGCCCCACGCATATCCCGAAAGGGCGCCATCATTGCGAACCACTCTGTGGCAAGGTATCGCCACCGCGAGATGGTTCGCAGCACAGGCGCCAGCGACAGCCCGCACCGCGCTCGGTGAGCCTATCCGGCGGGCGATTTCGGCATAGGACACCCTTTGACCGGGTGGAATTTCCTGCAATGCCTGCCAAACCCGCCGCTGGAACGCCGTTCCCCTGACATCGAGGGGAAGATCCAGTCCGATACGCGGATTTTCGACAAATCCGACGACCTGCGCGATCAACGCCTCATATTCTCGATCCGCACCTATCAGATGTGCCTTCGGGAAACGGTCCTGCAGATCACGAACCAGCTTGTCGGGATCGTCGCCAAGCAGGATCGACGCAACGCCCTTGGTGCTCGAGGCGACGAGAATGGCGCCAAGCGAGGTTTGTCCCACCGCGAACTTGATCTCTTCATTGGCACCGCCGCCGCGATATTGGGTCGGTGTCATGCCGAGGATACCGGTCGACTTCTCATAGAAGCGACCGCTGGAATTAAATCCTGCATCATAGATTGCCTCCGTGACGCTATTGCCGATTTCCAGACCTTCCCGCACCTTCTTAGCCCGGTCAGCTGCGGCGTAGTCTTTCGGCGTGAGACCCGTCGTCGACTTGAACAGACGATGGAAATAGCTGGGACTGCGATCCACCGCCTCGGCAAGCTCCTCCAGAGACGGCTCTTCTTCGCTCTCCTCGATCAGGCGGCAGGCTTTGGCAACAAGTGCCGCATTTTCGCACTCAAGCGAAAGGCCATCGGGATTGCAGCGCTTGCATGGCCGAAAGCCGGTCGCCCGTGCGTTCTCCAGAGTATCGTGGAGCGCAACATTCTTTGGATTGGCGGTTCGGGACGCGCAGGAGGGGCGGCAGTAGACGCCCGTTGTCGATACGGAATACCAAAGCGAGCCATCCGCCGTCTTATCGCGCGCTACAATGCGCGCCCAGCGCGGATCATCCGCCACCGAAGACACGGGAGTGTGCAAGGAATTCCTCGTCTTTGTCATGGTCGTCATTGTCGTCTTCTCGCATCGTTGCAGGATGAGCTAGTTATTCACCGTGCCGATCACACTCCGATCCTTGCTCTTAAATCGGATGCCCCACCACCCGGTTCTTGCGAGTGGCGCACAATGTATGTGCAGAATTAACCGACATGCAGCGCGTGATGATTTGCCATGGCATCGATGTTTTGCAGGTCCTGCGCAAAGCACTGCTCGACGTCGACAGCGTATAGGGGAAATAGACCACCTCGACGCCCAATGCCGCAAAATCCTGTTCCAGCCGGATACCCTTTTCGGTTCCCTGCCAGTCATTTCCCTTGAACAGAATATTGAATTTTGGACTCTTCCAGATCTCGATTTTGTCATTGGTTGTCGTAGCGTAGGCGGCATCGACAAAACGGACGTTGCGCACGATCTCCAATCGCTCCGCAAGCGGAACGACGGGAACGACGCCCTTATGGGCAATGAGAACCTCATCTGACACAACGCCAGCAATCAGGTAATCGCAATGCTCCTTGGCCCGGCGCAGCAGATTGAGATGGCCGATATGAAACAGGTCAAAAGCGCCGGGAGCGTAACCGATGCATGTCATGGGTGTGTATCCAGTTCTTGCCAATTGATTTGAGAATGAAGCTAGCGCGCGCTGCTCGGTTCGACGCTCCGTTTCCTATTCTTGAATCTGCAATTCACGGGACGACATTCGAAAGTCCACCAGAACGGAAAAGCCCGCGCGCCAGGCGTGCGGGCTTCAGTCCCGGAAGGGACGTTACGATCTCTGGAAGATCAGAGTGCCTTAACGAGCTCAAGCTGCGTCATTGCCGTAAGGCCGTCGTCCAGACCGATCTCTTCAACGATCTTGCCGTCGACGACCTTGAGGACGGTCGTGCCCGTAAACCGCATCTTGCGGCCGGTTGCTGCCGGGAGGCCCTGATAGCCGGGCAGAACATCGTTCCAGGCTGCGCCGGTATGAGTACCGCCGCCTTCCCACTGGCCAACCACGTAGTCGCCCTCTGCGATCAAGTCGGCAGTGCCCCAGAAATTGAGATCAGGGAATGCAGCGCGGAAGTCGGTCATGAAGGCCTTGATATCTTCGCGGCCGCGACGGGGCTCATGCAGAGAATACTTGAGCAACATGTCGGGTGCTGCGATCTCATCGATGACCGCAAGATTGACGTCCTTGCCCCAGAACTCGGTAAACCAGCGGCCGACGACGGCCTTGTTATCATCCTGTTTGCTCATAGCAGTAGGTCCTTTCATCGACTTTGTTGGATCACCGAAGGCGTTCGATGATCTGACGAAAGGGATAAGTGCTTGTGCATGATACCAAACTCCGATTCTTATCCTCAAATAGGAATGTCCGTCTTGCCACTATGCCATAAGCTCTTCGTGTGCGGTCGCTGCCTCGACAAGCCCACCGAGACGCTCCATCTCATCATCGCGGATACCATTGGAGCGAAGACTGTCGATTGTCCTGAAGAGATAGTCGGCAGATGATCCCCAGCTTCCAGTCCCTGTTGCAAGGCGTCGTACCCGCTCCTGCTGCGGGAGATTGTTGGCGTAGTGCTGATGGTTTCGATCGATCGTAAAGGCAATCGCCGACGCAAAGCTCCGCCCAGCACAATCGATCACATCGACCCAGGTAGGATTGTAGCCACCAATCAACATCTCGCGGCTCCAAAGGAGCCGTAGCTCGCTGGCAATGTCCTCTTCGGCGATACGATAGGCCACACCATGACAGGAACCACCTCTGTCGAGCCCTAAAGCAAGTCCGGGTCGCTCGGGCGTTCCTCGGCCAACCGCCATGGTCAGGCAAAAGGAACGGTGCCAGCCATGAACGCGTCCCACACGACGTTCTGCGACATTGAGGGCAGGATTCCAGATCAACGATCCGTAGGCGAAGACCCATAGGTCGCCCGATGGGCGGGTTTCCATGAAACGCGCAAGTGACGCTTCGCGCTCGGGCATGGTCAAAAGCTGCACGGAAGGATGATCGTTTATGAGCAATGCTCCCGCACTGTCGGCAGAGAGGACCTCCCGTGACAGGGCTGTTTCAATTGCCCATACCTGAGAACGGGACCGTGGCCTTGGGTGAATCGTAAGCATAGGTTGTTGCTGCCTCTGTTCGTGGCAGCGACAAACCCGCGGCCTTCTCCGCGAATTTGGTCGATGTAAAGCCGGTCAACACTCCGGTTCCAACCCGGCAATCGACAAACATTCATGTCCTCGCCGAGAGGCTCGGCATCAAGGGAAAAGAGAACGAAAATTCCTTGGCGCCTGGATGGCTGTGGCTCAAGCTCGATGATAGCGGAAGGCAAATCCATCCGAGATGCGGCGTTTTCGTTGGGTGTGAGCGCGGCTCTGTTGCAAAAATTCGGTTGATCACCGAAAGAGCGCCGGTGATTTTCAGCGAGATTTTTGATGAGCGATTTCAAATGGCGTCATTTTCAGGGTGAAGTGATTTTGTGGGCAGTTCGATGGTATTGCGGCTATGGGGTGAGCTACCGCGACCTTGAACAAATGATGGGTGAACGAGGTGCCGCTGTTGATCATTCCACGATCTATCGGTGGGTCCAGAAATACGCGCCAGAGATTGAAAAGCGGCTGCGCTGGCATTGGCGCCGACCGCAGTCAACAAGCTGGCGGGTTGATGAAACCTATGTGAAAGTCCGCGGCCAATGGACGTATCTTTACCGGGCCGTCGATAAATTCGGCAACACGATCGATTTCTATCTTTCGCCAACTCGCAATACCAAAGCGGCCAAGCGCTTTCTCGGCAAGGCTTTGAATGGGTTGAAAGACTGGGAAAAGCCGACTGTGATCAACACCGACAAGGCACCGACCTACGGCATTGCGATTTCAGAGCTGAAGGCAGAAAGCAAATGCCCTGAAGAGCTTTTGCATCGGCAGGTGAAATATCTGAACAATATCGTTGAGGCCGATCACGGTAAGCTCAAGCAATTGATCAGACCGGTCAGAGGGCTCAAGACACTGAAAACGGCCTATGCGACCATCAAAGGTTTCGAGGTGATGCGGGCGCTACGCAAGAGGCAGGCTGCGATTTTCAACCTGACCGGCGACGTTCGAGGAGAAGCCCGTATCGTTGAACGCGCTTTCGGCATTGGTCCGAGCGCATTAACGGAAGCCGTGGCTCTGCTCGCCCGGAATCTCGAAACTCAATCCGCCTGACAATGGAGAAAGTGGGAACTTCCCTGCAATCCAAACTTTTTGCAACAGAGCCGCTCGCCCCCTCTCGGCCGAGCTGCGCACGCGGTGACGTGTGATGGAGGCCACAGTCCCAAGGTGCGTCCAGCTATTCCTCTCGGGGTGACTTGCTCTACCGCCGCCATCGCTTTCCCGGTGAGATCATCGCGCACGCGGTGTGGCTCTATTTCAGGTGTCCGCTCAGCCTTCGGATGGTCGAGGACTTGCTGGGGGCCCGCGGGATCATCGTCTCCCATCAGACGGTCCGGCTGTGGGCAGAGAAATTCGGCCGGCATTTCGCCAACGATATTCGCCGCCGCGGCAGCGTCGCCTTAACGGATTTTGCTGATCGCGGTGATATTCGGCGAGCATGACCGAAGAACGTCTTAGCCGTTACCACCGCCATCGTTTTCCAGCCGAGATTATCGCCCATGCAGTATGGCTTTATTACCGATTTCCGCTGAGCCTTCGCGATGTCGAAGACCTGCTTGCCGAACGCGGGATTGACGTGTCGTTTCAGACAGTGTCGGAATGGGTGGTGAAGTTTGGAGTGAACCCCTCGGGCTGGACCACGGGACACGAAAAAACTGATACACTCTGGAGTGAACCCTTCGGGCTGGACCACGGGACACGAAAAAACTGATACACTCTGCGGGCCTCAATCGGAGAAGGCTCATGAAGTCCCGAGGTCCATATCGCCGGCATTCGACGCCGTTCAAATTGCAGCTTTGCCAGGAT
>NZ_JAELUG010000552.1 GCF_016429255.1 Rhizobium sp. ASV8 | reverse complement strand
GAACTTATTCTCTTCAGTATGGCTGACAATATCCGATCGATCCCTTCCGTTATCGATGGATTGAAACCAGGTCAGCGCAAGGTCTTGTTCGCTTGTTTCAAGAGGAACCTCGTCAGAGACAAAAAGGTCGTTGAACTCGCAGGTTATGTCTCTGAAAAGGCTGCCTACCACCACGGTGAGCAGTCTCTCCAACAGACTATCATTGGTTTAGCGCAGACTTTTGTCGGCTCTAACAACATCAACCTCCTCGAACCAAGTGGAAACTTTGGTTCTCGACTCTCGGGTGGTTCTGATGCTGCTAGCCCTCGTTATATCTTCACGCGCCTCTCGCCATTCGCGAGAAAAATCTTCTCTACTTTCGATGAGCCCAACCTGAAGCATCAATTGGATGACTCAAAGGCTGTCTCTTATACACATCTGACGCTGC
>NZ_JAELUG010000551.1 GCF_016429255.1 Rhizobium sp. ASV8 | reverse complement strand
CCACATACCAGACTTTATGGAGCAATATGACTTGTTCTGGGAAGGCAAACTTCAATCAGATACATTCTTACCACAGCTGCTTGCTGTCCTGTCTACTGCATCTCGATTCGAGACCAAATCCAAAGGTTTGGGCAATGACAGACAGGAAGGAGTTCACATCCCTACTGCTTGCGCCCTGGTTCGCATTTGGCTGGATGCTCTCAAGGGCAAACAGCTGGTGGAGTTCTCCGCCCTGCAAACCGAAGTGCTCCAGTTGCATGCACAGCGCATGATTACGCCTCGTTATCAGGACTTGTGGTCCCAGCTTGGCTTCATTGTGCGTAGGGCGATGACAATGGGCCTTCACCGCGACCCAGATGAATGCGGGCCGCAGATGACCGTCTTCCAGGGAGAAATAAGACGAAGGTTGTGGTATACTATTATGGAC
>NZ_JAELUG010000550.1 GCF_016429255.1 Rhizobium sp. ASV8 | reverse complement strand
GACAACTACCTTGTGACGTTTGACCTCAGGTCTCCCTTTTCAGTCGACGACGGCGCCAACTACAAAATGACCCTGGTGGATAGCGTCGTGCCAAAAGTCAAGCAGCAGGCTCTTTGGGGTGATCAAGCGAACACGACTTTATTCATGTATGGTGGGCGATACGTGAGTAATACTACCGCACTGCCGACTACGTATACGTACTCTATTGAAGATGAGGAATGGGCCGCGCAGCAGAGTAGCATCCAGCCGAATCGGCTCGTCAATGGAGGTGCGTGCTTTAAACTTTTCAGAATGGATTTCTAGCCAGGGCTAACATATATGTGTTTTTTCGAATCGCAGCTTATACCGAAGCTCGTGCCATACAGGCAGCGTATTGGGTTGGTGGATTCCAGGACAAAAGCACCACGTTGAGCATCACGGATAAAAC
>NZ_JAELUG010000549.1 GCF_016429255.1 Rhizobium sp. ASV8 | reverse complement strand
CTCCCCGGCCTCGTGCAGCGCATCACCGTCACCTCGAGCCGCCCCGATGTTGCTGCCCTTCTCGCCCACGTCTACGAGCGAGCCGCATCCAAGGGCTCCGACGGCCGCATTGACAGCGTCCCAATCGCTTGTGTGCCCGTTGGTTCGCCGCTTGTCGGCCCCAACGGTCAGCTACTGATCTCATCCGGAGAAGAAGTCGACACGTCGCAAATCGAAGAGATCAATCCTGGCGCGGCCAAGAGGAATGACTTGTTCCATTTCGGTGTCGCTGCCAAGATTGTCGGCATCGACGGTCGAGGCTCTGGCGAATTTGCTCTGAGAGTCGAGGGCACAGCTCGAGTTCGAGTTGACAATATCATACGAGAGCGTCCATTTTTCGAGGGACAGGTAACATATTTCAACGATGAATGTATGTTCACACCCACTC
>NZ_JAELUG010000548.1 GCF_016429255.1 Rhizobium sp. ASV8 | reverse complement strand
CCCCCCCCCCCCCCCCCCCCCCCCCCCCCCCCCCCCCCCCCCCCCCCCCCCCCCCCCCCCCCCCCCCCCCCCCCCCCCGACACGTCGTCGGCCGCGCCCGATGTGTATAAGAGACAGACTTGGAATCATCGGACGAGTCCGATAAAGAAGGCTCTGCAAAGTCCACAGAGAGCAGCAACTCCACAGCTCGTACCGTCCCGTCTCCTCGCCCTGCAAACAGGAAAGAGGCAGACTCCATGGCCGTTGACCCCCTGGACATGCCCGAAAATGACGTTATTCTAGCCAACAAGCGCGCACACCCCACTCTCTCTCGTCTGTTCCGTTCCAAGGGCGAATTCCTCCTCGCCACGCGTCCCCACCGTGCCGGCGACTGGTCCCAGGCGGGCGCAATGCTGACCATGACTGGTGGCCGCCCATGGTTCTGCAC
>NZ_JAELUG010000547.1 GCF_016429255.1 Rhizobium sp. ASV8 | reverse complement strand
CCCTTCTGTGGCTCGTTTGAAAACTGTTCAAGCCATCAACGATAGATGCGCCGAGCTCCAACAGTCAAAGTCAGGCAAAAAGTGCGAATTTGTTCCAAAGGAAGATTTGCTGTCGCAGACGCACGAGTTTCGAGATACTGCCCTCGCAACGCTGCCCGACATCGAGGATCTCCACCAGCTAGGCAAGTCTCTTGGCGTCTGCCCATACTATGCATCACGAACCGCGCTACCAGGAGCAGAAATAGTCACGTTGCCATACCCACTGCTTCTGCAAAAGACTGCGCGAGATGCTATGGGGATAAAGCTGGAAGGAAATGTAGTGATTATCGACGAGGCACACAATATTATGGATGCTGTAGCAAATGTATACGCGGCTGACATTCGTCTGAGCGACTTGCGGAGAGCGCGAGAAATGCTCGGTGTATACG
>NZ_JAELUG010000546.1 GCF_016429255.1 Rhizobium sp. ASV8 | reverse complement strand
GGACAAAGATGATCGAGTCCTCGAAGATGGTGCCAATGGAACCAATCAGCCAAGGAATCGTGTTGAGTAGGTACTTCTTGTCCTGCGAGAAGGCGACGAGGCTGATGCCGTATGTCAAGTTCCCGGTCAAAGAAAGGAGGAAGAAGAGAATCGCGAGCCCTAGAGTCTTGTTAGAATGCATAGCCACTAAAGTAACAGTGTCTATGGGAGGGGGCTTACCCTCGCAGGACTTTTCCCTGTAATTCTTGACGATTTGAGGGATGCGAGCACTAGAAGTTTGTAAGTGACTGAGCGCGACAACATGGACGCTTGAACAGGTGTAAACTTACAAAAGATAGAAGACAGCACTAGTCCAGCCGAGAACGAGGCCAGCGACCTCAAGAGTAGTCTGCTCCTGGTCAGGATCAGTCGGAGGAGCAGGGTCAGAC
>NZ_JAELUG010000545.1 GCF_016429255.1 Rhizobium sp. ASV8 | reverse complement strand
GTGTAAAGCAGCCTTGACATCATACAATACCAGTTACGACGAACTGAAAAGCGATCTGCGACGTACACAGGCAGACCTTGAGAAAGTTCAGGCAGAACTGGACGGATTTGAAGGTGTAGATGGTCGCCTAATTAGCCTTCGAGCAGAGTTGGAAGGAAAACGTGCGGAAGAAGAGCAAGTTGGCAATCAATACGGAAACATGATGCTTGAGAAAACAGGCCTTAGCACAAAGGCAGAGGAGGCTAAGAAAGCTCTTGACACCGCCAGGGAAGAGAATAACTCTTTTCAAGAACGGGTTTCGAAAGCCGACATAAAGATTCGGAAAACGGAAGATATGCGACGCGTTGCATTGACTCAAAAGAATGCCGCATATGAAAAAGTCGATATTGAACGGGATGAACGGCGGCGTGCGGAGAGCAGACGCGAAA
>NZ_JAELUG010000544.1 GCF_016429255.1 Rhizobium sp. ASV8 | reverse complement strand
CCCCCCCCCCCCCCCCCCCCCCCCCCCCCCCCCCCCCCCCCCCCCCCCCCCCCCCCCCCCCCCCCCTCTTCCCCCCCCCCCCCCCCCCCGCCACCTCCCCCCACGACACGTCGTCGGCAGCGTCAGATGTGTATAAGAGACAGGACATGGGAAATGTCACGTACGAGTGCCCTGGTTTTCATGGCGCGTATGGAATCGACACGGAGCAAGGTCAAGGGAACCATACCAAACCGTTTGCTGGTGCGGCAGGGCTGGAAAAGTCTTTTGACCGTGCGGTAGAATGGCTGTCTCTTATACACATCTCCGAGCCCACGAGACGGTCTATTAAATCTCGTATGGCGTCTTCTGGTGGAAAAAGGGGGGGGGGGGGGGGGGGGGGGGGGGGGGGGGGGGGGGGGGGGGGGGGGGGGGGGGGGGGGGGGGGGGGG
>NZ_JAELUG010000543.1 GCF_016429255.1 Rhizobium sp. ASV8 | reverse complement strand
CTTTTCCCTTCTCCTTCTACTTCGTCATCTTCAATTTTCTTCTTCTCGTCTCTCCTTGACCACCCCCGCGAACTTTAAACCTCCCAGCTCGTTTCGATTCTTCTAGTCTCTCGCTCACATTCTCCGTTGACCCCTTTAGCTTCTTTTCCCTTTCTTTCTTTAATCTCTGTCCCTTTTTTTTTTCAATTCATTGCAATCATGTCTGGCTCCGAGGCTGCCCTCGTGGCCATTGCGTCGCAGCTTGGCCAGGTCATGGGCGCTCTTGAGAAGCAGGTGAGTTGAAACAACAAGGTTTTCCGTTTGGAGTTTGCTGCGACAGTCAATATTTCGTCTGATGGGCACTTGGCCATCTCGCCGATCAGTTGCGTATGCATCGACAATTACTGGATCTTCCCCAGCTTGTCGTCGATCCAATTGAAGCATTGTTGC